>CAZORV010000055.1:0-16278 GCA_964582215.1 uncultured Frigidibacter sp. | reverse complement strand
ATTTCTTGGAGGATTTATAGGAACAATGTTCGTTCCACATGGCCGAAAAGATGCCAAGCTCGGTAAAGCTCGGCACCCGCCCGATGATGTCGAGGATCCGCTGATATTCGTCGGGCTTCAGCCCGTGCGCGGCGACGAGATCGGGGGTGATTGCGGGTTCGGTCATGGCCTGTCCCTTCGGGTCTGTCGGGTTTCGCGCCTCTTAGGCCATGGCGGCGGGGCCGGGAAGGGGCGGGTCGGGTTTTTTTCGGTTTCGGGCCGTGCCAATGTCGAAAATGCCGGCGGCGGGGCGTCCTTGGGGCACGAACAGAAAGAAGGGAGACTTGATATGCCGATCGTGAACCCGACGATCACCGCCTTTTACGCCGCCATTCTGGCGGTTCTGATGGTGGTGCTGACCCAGCTTGTCATCTTCGCCCGCACCCGGACCAGGGTCGATCTGGGTGACGGCGGCAACGGTCAGGTTCTTGCCGCGATGCGCCGCCAGGCGAATTTCGTCGAGAACGTGCCGCTGACGCTGCTGCTGATGGCGCTGGCCGAAGCCGGCGGGGCCGGGGCGATGGTGCTGAACCTGGCCGGGACCGCGCTGGTGCTGGCGCGCCTGATCCATCCGTTTGGCATCCAGCCGGGGCAGCCGACGCATCCGTTGCGGATTGCGGGGACGCTGGCCACGACGGTCGTGCAGCTGGTCATGGCCGGACTTCTGTTCATGCAGCACTTTTCCTGAAACCGGTTCCCGAAAGGACAGACAATGCAATATATGGCACTTATCTACGCCGAACCCGGCAGCGAACCCGCCTATGGGACGCCTGAATTTCAGGCCCTCATGGATGGCTATTTCGCCTTTACCGCGCTTTTGAAGGAAAAGGGCGTCTATCTTGGCGGCGACGGGCTGAAGGGCACTGAAACCGCCACCTCGCTTCGGCTGCGCGGCGGCAAGGTCGAGACGATGGACGGCCCCTTTGCCGAAACCAAGGAACATCTCGGTGGCTATTATCTGATGGATGTGCCCGATCTTGATACGGCGCTGAAATATGCGGCGATGATCCCGACGGCGGCCTATGGCACGGTCGAACTGCGCCCGGTGATGACCTATTGATGGCGCCCGCCCCCGATCCGGCCGCCGTCCTTTCGGGGGCGTTGCGCGAAGACCGGGGGCGGATCATGGCTGCCCTTCTGGCGCGGGTCCGTGACTTCGACCTTGCCGAAGAGGCACTGCAAGAGGCGGCCCAGTCCGCGCTTTTGCACTGGGCGCGGTCGGGCGTGCCGGCGCGGCCCGAGGCTTGGCTGATCCGCGTGGCCTTTCGCAAGGCGATCGACCGGCTGCGGCAGGCGGCGCGCGACGACCGGCGGGCAGCGACGCTGGCCATTCTGGCCCGCGACGAGGCCGAGGAGCCCGAGATGATCGCAGACGAGCGGTTGCGGCTGATCTTCACCTGTTGCCATCCGGCGCTGGAACCGAAGACACAGGTTGCCCTGACGCTGCGCACCATCTGCGGCCTTTCGACCGGGGAAATCGCCCGGGCCTTTCTGGATCAGGAACCGGCGATGGCCCAGCGGTTAAGCCGGGCCAAGGCGCGCATCGCCGCGACCGGCATCGCCTTTCGCGTGCCCGAGCCCGACGAATGGCAGGCGCGGCTCGCCTCGGTCCTGGCGGTGATTTACCTGATCTTCAACGCCGGCTACGGCGACGGCGTGCAGGGCGACCGCGATCTTGGTGGCGAGGCGATCTTTCTGGCCGGCCTTCTCAATCAGCTTCGCCCCGGCGAGCCCGAGGTTGAAGGGGCGCTGGCGCTGATGCTGCTGACCCATGCCCGCCGCTTTGCGCGTGTCGGGCCGGATGGTGCCAGCCTGCCGCCTGCCGAACAGGACCGGAATCTTTGGGATATGCCGATGCTGCGCGAAGGGGTCGGCTGGCTGAAGCGCGCCTTTGAGCGTCCGGGCGCGGCCGGGCCCCATGCGCTGAAGGCTGCGATTGCCGCCTGCCACACGCTGCCAGAGGCACCGGACTGGCCGCAGATACGGGCGCTTTACGACGCGCTTCTGGCCTGCGAACCCACCGACGTCATTCGCCTGAACCGCGCCGTGGCCATGGCCGAGACCGGGCAACTGGCCGAGGCGCTGGCGGCGCTTCAGGCGCTTCGGCCGGGTCTGGCTGACTATCAGCCCTTTCACGCCGCCCTTGCCGAGCTGTTGCTGCGGTCGGGGCAGGTCACGGCCGCGATCGGTGCCATTGACGAGGCCGTCGCCCGGGCGACCCGGCCCGAGGATGCGGTGTTTTTGCGCAAACGGCGCGATGCTGCGACGCAGAAACGGGCAGGGTCCGAAAAAGACCCGTAGCGCGAAAAAAAAGGCCGAGACAAGCTCGGCCCAAGTCCAACAGGGAGGTATGTAACGGCAGGAGTTTCCTCGAACTACCGTTGCATTCCTGCCAAATAATTGGGCGCGCCCGCCCAATCAAGAGGATTCATGCTGCAGATGCAACATGGCCGCCATGCGTTGCTTTCATGCCTCAGTTGGCGGCCCCGGTTCCGGACGGTCAGAACGGCCGCCCGCTCAGGTCGGCGGGTCTTCGGCCTGACGCTTGCGATAGGCCATGATTTCCTCGGTCACGAAGTCGCGAAACGCGCCGACGCGCTTGGACTGGCGCAATTCCTCGGGGTAGGCCAGAAACACCGGCACCTCGTCGCTTTCGACGTCGGGCAGGATCCGCACCAGATGCGGAAAATCCTCCCACAGATAGTCCGGCAGGACCCCGATCCCGAGATGGTTCAGCACACCCTGCAGGACGCCGAAGTAATTGTTGACCGTCAGGGTCGAGCGCGGCTCGAACTCCAGGATGTTCTGCACAAGGCCCGCACCGGCGGCCACCTGCGGCGTGTTCGGATGCTGGCTGATGAAGCGATGTTCCGACAGGTCCGCCAGCTTTTTCGGCATGCTGTTCGTCGCGATATATTCGGGCGATGCGTAAAGCCGCATGCGGATGTTCATCAGCCGCCGCCGGATCAGGTCGGCCTGTGACGGTTCCTTCATGCGGATGGCCACGTCCGCCTCGCGCATCGGCAGGTCAAGAACGCGCTCTTCCAGCATCAGCTCGATCTTCAGGTCGGGGAATTTCTCGTACAGTTTCGGCAGGCGCGGGGCGAGCCACAGGGTGCCAAAGCCGGTGGTCGTCGTCACGCGAAGAACGCCGAAGACCTCTTCCTCGCTGTCGCGGATGCGGGCGGCGGTGGCCTCAAGCCGCTTGTTCATCGAACTCGTCGCCTCGAACAGCAGCTCGCCCTGTTCGGTCAGGATCAGGCCCCGGGCATGGCGGTGGAACAGCGTGGTATCAAGGCTTTCCTCCAGCGCGCGGATCTGGCGGCTGACCGCGGACTGGCTGAGGTGCAGCGTGTCGCCCGCATGGGTCAGCGACCCGGCGTCGGCAACCGCGTGAAATATCCGAAGCTTGTCCCAGTCCATCGTCGCAAAACCTTCCGGCACCCATGCGCGCCGTTCATACCGGAGTTGCGCCCAGGTTCAAAAGACAATTCTGCCGGGCGGCGGGTCGGGCAGGCCCCGGCGACAGGGTCACGGGCCCCGGCCGACCCGGGCCGCGCGGCCAGTTGCGCCTGCGGCGGGCTGAACAGCGCAAGACTGGTGTTTGTCCTTGCGCCGACCGATGGTAGGTCTGACAGCAGTACCGTTTCAGACGGGGGCGGACATGGCTGTGACCGGAATCGGCGGCTTTTTCTTTCGTGCGCGCGACCCGCAGGCGCTGCAGGGCTGGTACGCCACCCATCTTGGCGTCGGCTCGGCCCCTTACGGCGCCTGGGACACCCTGTCCGGCCCCAGCGTCTTTGCGCCCTTTGCCGCCGACACCGACTATTTCGCCGCCGACCGGCAATGGATGCTCAATCTCAGGGTTGATGATCTGGACGCGCTGACCGCGGCCCTTCGGACCGCCGGGATCGAGGTCATCACCAGACCGGAATGGGACATGCCCGGGGTCGGCCGCTTTGCCCGCATCCACGACCCCGAGGGCAATCCGGTCGAGCTTTGGCAGCCCGATCCAGCCGGATAGGCGCGCAAAGACCCGGAAACCGGCGATAGATTTCCTTGCCCGAACCCCGTATGACTGTCCCGACGCCCATGAGCCTTGCCGCCCATGGCATTGAATTTGAAAAGCAATGCCGGGTCAGATTTCCCGGTGACGGGAGCGGACATGGCAGTTGGGATATTCGATTCGGGGCTTGGCGGTCTGACGGTCTATGCGGCCGTCGCCGACCGGATGCCCGACCAGCCCTTCGTCTATTACGGCGACAATGCCCATGCGCCCTACGGCGTGCGCGACGCCGACGATATATTCGAGCTGACCTGCCGCGCGGTCGAGCGGCTTTGGGACGAGGGTTGCGATCTGGTGATCCTGGCCTGCAACACCGCCTCGGCCGCCGCGCTGAAGCGGATGCAGGAAAGCTGGCTGCCGCCGGGCAAGCGGGTTCTGGGCGTCTTCGTGCCGCTGATCGAGGCACTGACCGAGCGGCAATGGGGCGACAATTCCCCGCCGCGCGAGGTGGCGGTCAAGCATGTGGCGCTGTTCGCAACGCCCGCAACGGTCGCCAGCCGGGCCTTTCAGCGCGAACTGGCGTTCCGCGCCATCGGCGTCGATGTCGAGGCGCAGCCCTGTGGCGGGCTGGTTGACGCGATCGAACAGGGCGACGAAATCCTGGCCGAGGCGCTGGTGAGAAGCCATGTCGATGCGCTGAAGCGCCGGATGCCAAAGCCCGAGGCCGCGATTCTGGGCTGCACCCACTACCCGCTGATGGAAAAGACCTTTCAGGAGGCGCTGGGGCCCGGCGTCCGGGTCTTTTCGCAGGCAAGGCTGGTGGCCGAAAGCCTGAAGGACTATCTGGCGCGGCGGCCCGAGTTCGCAGGGGCGGGAACGCAGTCGAAATTCCTGACGACCGGCGATCCGCGCGCTGTTTCCGACCGCGCAACACAGTTCCTGAAACGACGGATCAGTTTCGAATCCGTATAGGAATTGCCTCAATAATTCAAATAGATAGGCCTAACACTTCCTTAATTCGCCATGCTTTGGCCCTGATTCCGGGCTAGGTCTGAACAAGGTCAGCCCTTCAGGATCAGGATGTCACCGAAGTCAGCCATTGCCGGACTGTTGCGCCTGGTCTGCAGCGCGGCGCTTTGGCTTGCGCTGGTGACGTCGGGTCATGCCGAGACGCTGGCGCGTTACGAGCTCGGCCCCGCCCGTATATCGCTTGACCTGCCCGACCGTCTGGTGGCCGCGCCCCGGCTTGACAAGGTCATCGCCCTTAGCGGGCCGGCGCCGGTCAGCCGGCTTCTGGTGCCGCAGACCCCGGCAGACCGCTGGCGCTTTTCCATGTCGGTCAGCGCGCTTCTGGGCTACGGACCCTATCAGGTCGGCTATGCCCGTATCCGCGGGGATCAGACCGAACCGCTGGCCGAGCTGGGCGGCGAGGGCGGCGGATCGGTCCTGACCTCATATCAGGCGCCGGGCGGCTTTGCCGTCGCGGTCCGGATCGCCGCCAACGGCACGCTGCACCTTTCGTTTGACCATCGGGAACGACCTGGATTGCGGCCCGGCAGCGGCCTGATCAGGAACAGGGACGCTGAACAACCGGCCCCGGTGCCGCTGCCACCGGCCTTTGTCGCCATGATCGGCGCGCTTTTGCCGTTCGGCCTTCTGTCGCGGCGCCGTCGCGGACGGCAGGGCTGATCCGGCAAGGCTCCGGCAAAATTGGGTTGAATCTGCATCCCGCCACCGGCAAGACCCGTGGCGAAACCACGGAGGCAGTCATGGTCAAGCGAATCGCCATTCTCGGGGCATCGGGCTATACGGGCGCCGAACTGGTGCGCCTGATCGCGACCCATCCGGGGATGAAGGTCGCGGCCCTGACCGGTGACCGCAAGGCCGGGATGGCCATGGCCGAGGTTTTCCCCTTTCTGGCGCATCTGGACCTGCCGGTCCTGCAACGGATCGAGGATCTGGATTTTTCCGCCGTCGATCTGGCCTTTTGCGCCCTGCCGCATGCGACCAGCCAGGCCGTCATCTCGACCCTGCCGCGTGATCTGAAGGTGGTCGATCTGTCGGCCGACTTCCGGCTGCGCGATCCGGCGGAATATGAGAAATGGTATGGCAAGCCCCATGCCGCGCTCGATCTGCAGAAAGAGGCGGTCTATGGCCTGACCGAGTTCTACCGTGACGAGATCCGCGCCGCGCGGCTGGTGGCCGGCACGGGCTGCAACGCCGCGACTGGCCAGTTCGCGATCCGGCCGCTGATCGAGGCTGGGGTCATCGACCTGGACGAGATCATCCTCGACCTCAAGGCCGGGGTCAGCGGGGCAGGGCGGTCGCTGAAAGAGAACCTTTTGCACGCCGAACTGTCGGGGGGGACGCATGCCTATTCGGCGGGCGGCACCCACCGGCATCTCGGCGAGTTCGATCAGGAGTTTTCCGGGCTTGCCGGCCGGCCCGTCCGCATCCAGTTCACCCCGCATCTGATGCCCTTCAACCGGGGCGTCCTGGCGACCTGCTATGTCCGGGGCGACGCCACCGCCATCCACAGGGCGCTGGCCGACCGCTATCGGGACGAGCCGTTCCTGCATGTCCTGCCGATGGGCCAGCTTGCCTCGACCCGGTCGATCGCGGGGTCGAACTTCGTTCACATCGGCGTCACGGCCGACCGGATCGCCGGGCGGGCGATCGTGGTCGCGGCACTCGACAACCTGACCAAGGGTTCGTCCGGGCAGGCGATCCAGAACGCCAACCTGATGCTTGGCCTGCCCGAGACGCAGGGGCTGATGCTGGCGCCGGTGTTTCCGTGAGAAACCTGAAAAAGGCCCGGCGGATTCAGGTGATCCTGATCGCCGCCCTGGCGCTGGTCGTGGCGACGGCGCTGATCGGCTATGGCTTGCGCGACGGGATCAACTTCTTCCGCTCGCCCACCCAGGTCCTGGCCGATCACCCGCGCCCGGGCGAGACGTTCCGCATCGGCGGGCTGGTCGAGGCGGGCAGTCTGGTGCGCGGTCAGGGCAAGACGGTGACATTCCGCGTGACCGACAATGCCGCGACCGTGCCGGTCAGCTTTACCGGCGTCCTGCCCGATCTTTTCGGCGAGGGGCAGGGGATGGTCGGCACCGGCCATATGGAGGGCGAGACTTTCGTCGCCACCGAAATCCTTGCCAAGCATGACGAAAATTACATGCCGAAAGAGGTGATCGACGCGCTGAAATCCAGCGGCACCTATGTCGATCCGAACGCCGCGCCCGCCGGGAATTAACCATTTCGCCCGAGCCTTCCCCGAACGAAAGGGGTTGGCCGATGAAAACCGTCAGCGAGATTGCCGCAGAGATTGTCGCCCGCGAGGGGGGCTTTGTCGACGACCCCGACGATCCGGGTGGTGCGACCAACCATGGCGTGACGATCGGTGCCCTGTCGCGGCTCGGGCTTGACCTGAACCACGACGGGCGCAGCGATCTGGCCGATCTGCGCGCGCTGACCCCGGACAAGGCCGCCGAAATCTATGTGGAACATTACTTCCGCGCGCCGCGCCTTGGCGACCTGCCCGAGGCGGTCCAGCCTTCGGTCTTTGATATGTATGTGAATGCGGGCGCCAATGCGGTGAAGATCCTGCAGCGGATGCTGAACGCCATGGGCTACCGTCTGGCCGAGGATGGCGCGGTCGGCCCCGCGACCGTGACGGCGGCCCATGAGGCGGCGGCGCGTGACCCCGGGCTTTTCGCCGACGCCTACGGCATTGCCCGGCGCAACTATTATTACCGGCTGGCCGACGCCCGGCCCGCCAGCCGCAAATATGCCCGGCGCAAGGACGGCGGCAAGGGCGGCTGGATCACCAGGGCCGAGGAATTCATCTCGCCCCGCTTTCGGCTGACGGCGGCGGAACACCGCGAGAGGACGGCGAAATGGGGCTGATCGGGCGCATCCTCGGCGGCCCCGGCGCCGTGACGGCGGCCGCCAGGGCCGCGACCGACGTGGCCGAGGTCTTTACCCCCAACGCCACCCGCCAGATGGAACTGGCCGCCGAGGCCTACCGCTCGGCCCTGGACGAATACGGGGTCGAGTTCCAGTTCGCCCATCCCGGTCTGTTCGACCGGTTCGTCAACGGCCTGAACCGCCTGCCACGCCCGATGCTGGCCTTCGGGACGCTCGGGCTATTCGTCTACGCGATGGTCGATCCCAACGGCTTCGCGCGGCGGATGGTCGGCCTGAACTTCGTGCCCGAGCCGCTGTGGTGGCTGCTCGGCGCCATCGTCGGCTTCTATTTCGGCGCGCGCGAGGCCCACTACTTTCGCACCCGCCCGCCCGCCGCCCGGACCCCGGCGGCCAAAGCCGAGGCCAGCACCGCGCCGCGCCGCCCGACCGACAATGCCGCCTTGAGCGAGCTGATGGGCAAGGGGCACTGACGGGCCCCCGACCGGCCCGCCGTCTCGCAAAAGCAGACTGAACGCCCCAGTCGGCAGGGGCCATCGCCCTGCCGTCGCGCGCCAACTCCACCCACAACGCCCTGCCACCGGCTGGCGCTGCCCTCAGTCGCGACAAGCCGAGACCGTTCCGCGGAAAACGTTTCCGAATGAGTCGGGGTGAGCTTCCACCAGCAGGTCAGCCTTTCCGCTCAACCTGGCGTCGGAAAAGTGACAGCATCGCCTCAATCGGCCGGGGCCATCGCCCCTGCCGACACGGTACGCTGCCACCCGCACCGCCCGATCGCCAAAAGCGATCGGGCAGCGCCTGCCCCTGCGGGGGGCTGGCGCTTTGCGCCATCCGGGGCAGGCGCCGCCCTCTGCTGGTACGGGCTGAGGCCGGTCCCGGGCCGGCGTTCCCGCATGAGCGGGGCCGCTCTTCCACTGGAAGATCGGCCTTTTCCGCTCAACCCGGTGTCAGCGACGTCGGTCATGCGGCCCCGTTCGGCAGGGGCAAGTGACCTTGCTGTCGCGCAAAGGTGCCACCCGCGCTGCCCACGGCAGGCGCTGCCCTCCTTTGTGAGGGCGGAGGCGGTCATGGGGCAGCGTTCCCGCATGAGCAGGGGCGCCTGCCGGTTCGTGACAGCCGGCGGCTGTCCGGTCCGGCGAAGACAGCCTGCGACCTCCCCCGGCTGTTGCCCATTTCCCTTGCCGCCGCGACCGATTAAGGTCTGGCCATGATCACCGAGCTTGGCCATTTTTCCCTGATCCTCGCCTTTGCGGCAGCCTGCCTTCAGGCGACCGTCCCGCTTTGGGGCGCCGCGACCGGGCGGGTCGCCTGGATGCGGCTGGCGCCCGCCCTGGCCACGGTGCAGTTCCTGGCCATTGCCCTGGCGTTCGGCGCGCTGATGCACGGGTTCGTGACCTCGGACTTCTCGCTGAAGCTGGTGTTCGAGAATTCCCACACGCTGAAGCCGATGCTCTACAAGGTCGCCGGAACCTGGGGCAACCACGAAGGCTCGATGCTGCTCTGGATGCTGATCCTGGCCTTGTTCGGGGCGGCGGCGGGCTGGTTCGGCGGCAATCTGCCGCTGCGGCTCAGGGCGCGGGTCCTGTCGGTGCAGGCGCTGATCGGCGTGGCTTTTCTGGCCTTCATCCTTTTCACCTCGAACCCGTTCCTGCGGCTGGCCGAGCCGCCCTTTGACGGGCATGACCTCAATCCCCTGTTGCAGGACGTCGGCCTCGCCTTTCATCCGCCCTTCCTCTACCTCGGCTATGTCGGCCTTTCGATGGCCTTTTCCTTTGCCATCGCCGCCCTGATCGAGGGGCGGGTCGATGCCGCCTGGGCGCGCTGGGTCAGGCCCTGGACGCTGGCGGCCTGGATCTTCCTGACCATCGGCATCGCGCTGGGGTCCTGGTGGGCCTATTACGAACTGGGCTGGGGCGGGTTCTGGTTCTGGGACCCGGTCGAGAATGCCAGCTTCATGCCCTGGCTGTTCGCCGCCGCCCTTCTGCATTCCGCCATCGTCGTCGAAAAGCGCGAGGCGCTGAAGGCCTGGACGGTGCTTCTGGCGATCCTCGCCTTCGGCTTTTCGCTGATCGGGACGTTTCTGGTGCGCTCGGGCGTCATCACCTCGGTCCATGCCTTTGCCAATGACCCCGAACGCGGCGTGTTCATTCTGGCGATTCTCGGCGTCTTCATCGGTGGCGGGCTGACGCTGTTCGCGGCCCGGGCCGATGCGCTTCAGGCGCGCGGGGTGTTTTCGGTTGTCAGCCGCGAGGCGGCGCTGGTGCTGAACAACATCCTTCTGGCGGTGGCGGCCCTGGTCGTGTTCATCGGCACGGTCTGGCCGCTGATCGCCGAGCTGGCCTTTCAGCGAAAGCTTTCGGTCGGCGCGCCCTTCTTCAACGCCGCCTTCACGCCCTTCATGGTGGTTCTGGCGGTCGTCCTGCCGCTCGGGGCCGTCATGCCGTGGAAGCGGGGCCGTCTGGCATCGGGCCTCAGGCCGCTGGCGGGTGCGGCGGCACTGGCGCTGGCGCTGATGGCGCTGGCCTTTGCGCTGCAAAGCGGGCGGTCGGCGCTTGCGCCCGTCGGCATATGCCTTGGCAGCTGGCTGATCCTTGGGGCTGCGGTCGATCTGTGGCTGCGCGCGGCCCGGACCCCGGCGCGGCTGGCCCGGCTGCCGCGCGCGGACTGGGGCAAGGCCACCGCCCATGCGGGCCTCGGCGTCACCTTCATCGGCATCGCCGCCCTGACCGGCTGGGCGGTCGAGGATATCCGCACCGTCCGGCTGGGCGAGGCCTTCGCCCTTGGCCCCTATCAGCTGGTTCTGACCGCGGTGGACGAGGTCGAGGGGCCGAACTATCTGGCCCGGCGCGGCGAGATGGTCGTGACCCGCGGCGGCGCCGAACTGGCCCGCCTTCACCCCGAAAAGCGCTTCTATCCGGTCGCGGGCATGCCGACGACCGAGGCGGCGATTTCAAACGGCGCCTTTTCCGACCTCTATCTGGTGCTGGGCGACCCGCAGGCGGATGGCGGCTGGGCGGTGCGGAGTTACATCAAACCCTTCGCCAACTGGGTCTGGGCGGGGGCGGTGATGATGGGCCTTGGCGGCCTTGTCAGCCTGTCGGACCGCCGCCTGCGGATCGCCGCCGGCGCCCGGCCTGCCGCTGTCCAGCCGGCGGAGTGAAAGATGCGGCGTCTCCTGGTCTGCCTTCTCCTTCTCGGCTCGCCGGTCCTGGCCGTCCAGCCGGACGAGGTGCTGGCCGATCCGGCGCTCGAGGCCCGGGCGCGGACCCTGTCGGCGCTGGTCCGCTGCCCGGTCTGTCAGGGCGAATCGATCGACGAGTCCAACGCCACGATCGCCCGCGACCTGCGGCTGGTGCTGCGAGAGCGGCTGTCGGCCGGCGACAGCGACGATCAGGTCATCGCCTGGCTGGTTGACCGCTATGGCGAATTCATTCTCTTCCGCCCCGAAGCCCGGGGCGCCAATCTGATTCTCTGGATCGCCGGGCCGGTGATGCTGGGCACGGGTCTTCTCGGCGCCGCCCTCTATCTCCGCCGCCGCCGCACGGCTGCCGGGCCGCAGCCCCTGTCGGCCGAGGAAGAGGCCCGCGTCAGCGCGCTTCTGGCGCGCGACCGATAAGGGCGGCAGGGGCAAGTGACCCTGCCGTCGCGCGCCGATCCCGCCTGCACTGGCCCTACGGGGGCTGGCGCCGCCCTCTGTTGTGAGGGCTGCAGCGGACCCCGGGAAACGCTTCCGCGTGAGCGGGGCCGCTCTTCCACCGGAAGATCGGCTTCTCCCGCTCAGCCCGTCGTCGGGGAAAGAACCGTGCGGTCTCAGCGGTAGGGTGCGTGCTCGCACGCACCGCCCGGTCGCCCAGAGCGAGCGGGCAGCGCCTGCCCCTCCTGGGGGGCAATCGCCGCCCTCTGTCGTGAGGGCTGAGGCGGTCCCGGGGCGGCGTTCCCACATGAGCGGGGCGTCCGCGTAAACGACTCCACCGGCCCAATCGGCCGGGGCCATCGCCCCTGCCGCCCCGCACCGATCCCACCCACGCCGCCCGGTCGCCCCAAGACCGGCCGCAGCCCCGCCCCGCGACACAGAACCGGCTTGACCACCCGCGCGGCCCGGACGAGACTGACCCCAGGGCGGATCGGCCCGAAGGCACGGGGGCCGCGGCAGTTTCGCCGGTGCCCCACGCGCGTGCCAGAGGGGAGCGATCATCATGCGTCTCATCACAGTCATGGGGCCGTCGCAATCAGGCAAGACCGAGCTTGTGAAGCGGCTGGCGCATCTGGACGGCACGCCGCCAAAGACCGAGCAGGCCGGCCATCTGACGCTGTCACGCTTCACCTTCCTCGGCGAGCCCTGGTGCGCCATCGACATGGCGGGCGGCCCCGAATATGCGCGCATGGCCGGTCAGCCGCTTCTCGCCTCGGACGCCGTCGTCCTTTGCGTCGCGCCTGACCCCGACGAGGCGGTGCTGGCCGCCCCCTACCTCAGGGCGATCGAGGCCGCCGGAACCCCGTGCCTGATCTTCATCAACCGGATGGATGCGCCCAAAGGCCGGGTCCGCGACATCGTCGCCGCACTGCAGGCCTACACCTCGCACGCCATCGTCCTGCGCCAGATCCCGATCCGCGAGGGCGGGCAGGTCGTCGGCGCCGTCGATCTGATCTCGGAACGCGCCTGGCGCTACCGCGAGGGGCTGCCCTCGGTCCTGGTCGAGATGCCGCCCGCCGAAAGCGACCGCGAGAAAGAGGCGCGATCGGACCTTCTGGAACATATGTCGGAATATGACGACGCCCTCCTCGAAGATCTGATCGAGGATCATGAACCGGCCAAGGGCGCGCTGTTCGGCATCGCCCGGCGCGAGACCCAGCAAAGCGTGATCCTGCCCTGTTTTCTGGGCGCCGCCAGCCATGCCAATGGCGTGACCCGGCTGATGAAGGCGCTTCGCCACGAGGCGCCGGATGTGGCGGCACTCGGTGCCCGGCTTGGTGCCGGCAAGGCGCTGGCGGTCGGCTTTCACGCGCAAAACCGCAAGCATCTTGGCAAATGCGTCTTTCTGCGCGCCCTTGCGCCGGGGGTGGCACAGGGCGCCCCCCTCGGCGGCGCCACGATCGGCGGTCTGTCGGAACTTGGCGGCAAGTCCGGCCATGAGCCACTGGCACCCGGCGATGTCGCCATCGCCGTCAAGTCCGACCAGCTGAACGCCGGCACCCTCTATTCCGCCAGCGCCGCCCAACGCGCGCCCGAATGGGCTGGCGCCGCCCCCCCGGCGCTTGCCCGGCTGTTCACGCCCACCCATGAAAAGGATGATGTCCGCCTGTCGGCCGCCCTGTCGAAACTGGCCGAGACCGACCCCGCCCTGTCGCTGGCGCAGGACGAGGCGACCGGACATGCCGTCGTCCGCCTGCAGGGGCCGATGCATCTGCGCAGCGCCCTTGCCCAGCTTGCCGACGGGTTCGGGGTCGAGGTGCAGGCCCATCCGCCCGCCCCCCGCTACCGCGAGACGATCTCGGCCGCCGTCGAAGAGGCCTACCGCCACCGCAAGCAATCGGGCGGGGCAGGCCAGTTCGCCGACGTGGTCATGACCGTGGCCCCGGTGACGCGCGGCAGCGGCTTTCGGTTCAGCGAGGTGGTCAAGGGCGGCGCCGTCCCCCGCAACTACATCCCCTCGGTCGAGGAGGGCGCCCGCGACGCCATGGCCAAGGGCCCGCTCGGCTTTGCCGTCATCGACGTCGCCGTGACCCTGAACGACGGCAAGCATCACGCGGTCGACAGTTCCGACTATGCCTTCCGCACCGCCGGCCGCCAGGGGGTGAAAGAGGCGCTGACCAAGGCCGGGCCGGTGCTGCTGCAACCCGTCGACCGGGTCGAGGTCCATATCCCCTCGATCTATGCCGGTTCGATGGTCTCGCTGATCTCGTCGCTCAAGGGCCAGGTTCTCGGCTTTGACCGCGACCCGGCCTGCCGCGGCTGGGACATTTTCCGCGCACTCCTGCCCGCCTCGGCCGAAGAGGAACTGGTGACCTCGCTCGGCTCGGCGACGCAGGGCACCGCCTGGCACGAGGCGGTCTTCGACCATTACGAGGAACTTTATGGCCGCGAGGCCGAGCGGATATCAAAGGAACATGCCGCCGCCTGACCCGGCCGCCGGGCGCCCTGACCGACGATCGTCAGGGCGCCAGCCGGAAGATCACCATCCCGTCGCGGTCCAGACGCTTTTCGGCCGTCGCCTCCAGATGCCGGATCAGCGCCGGATAATGGGCGGCGAACAGCTCGCCCCGCCCGTCCCGTGCCTGCCGGAGATAACCGAACCAGACCGCCCCCTGCCGCCTCAGGCCCTCAAGGCTCGCAATCGCCTCGGGCCCGTCAGCGCCGAACCGGCTCCAGTCCCGGTCGGGCGTCACCGGCGGGAACAGCCAACCCTTGCGCCCGGCGTAGTAAAGCGCCGTCGGACTGCCGGCCAGCTTCGCCAGGGTGATCACCAGATCGCCCGGCCCGGCCAGCTGGCCGATCGCCAGCCCCAAAAGCCGCGACGGGCGGCTGAAGTCGGTCTTCATGAAGCGGACCAGCGGCAGGGTCGAAAACAACAGCGTCACCGCCACCAGAAGTCCCGCGACAAAGCCCGAAAGGGCAGGGCGCCGGACCGCGCCCGCCAGGCCCGCCAGCCTCAGGCCGCCCCGTCCGGCAAAGGCCGCAATGCCAAGGCTCAGCGCATGAAGGTTCCACATGTTCTGCGTCACCTCGCGCGCCGAGACCAGGAACACCAGCGCGCAACCGGCCAGCGCCGCCCCGGGCAACCAGCCGGCCGGCCCGCGACGGCGACCCGGCACCAGCCCCGCCAGCAGCAGGATCAGGATCGGCAGGCCATAGAACCAGCCCGTCGCCAGCTGGGCGAACCGGTCAAGATAAAAGCCGCGGTCCACAAAGCTCGCCAGCCCGTCCTGCCAGAGATAGCCCTGACCCGCGACATGATAGGGCGGGTAATGGCTGCCAAGATAAAGCGCCCAGCGCAGCGACAGGCCAAGCGCCACCAGCCCGGCCAGACCGGCCAGCACCAGCACCAGCGCCCGCCGCCCCTGACCCCGCCGCCCCTGACCTCGCCGCGCAGCGCTGAAGGCCAGACCGAGCGGCACCGCGAAAAGCCCCGCACCCGACGGCTTGGTCAGGATCCCCAGAGTGAAGAGCAGCGTCCCCGCCACAACCGGCACGCGCCCCCCGGACAGGGCAAAGCGGGTCAGCCAGAACAGGCCCGGCAGCGCCAGCCCCAGCATCGCCGCATCCGGCAGATAGGACGTCTCGATCATGATCGCCGCCGGCATCAGCGCCTGCACAAGCGCGGCCGCATGTGCATGCCGCTCGCCCCAGGCCAGGGCCACCAGCCGGTGCAGAAAGATCAGGGCGGGAAGACCGAAGAGCAGCGCCACCAGCCGCCCCGTGCCGTCATGCCAGCCGACAAACTGGCTCAGGGCCGCCACGACCAGCGTAAAGACCTGCAGCTCGCGGCCCTGATAGCCGGGGCCGGGGCCGGTCCAGTCGACCTCGGGGTAAAGGAAATTCCAGCCATTGCCGGGGATATTCCCGGCCATCATCGCCGTGCTCGCCTCGCGCCAGGCAAAGGCGTCGGTCAGGGGCTGGGCCAGATGCGGCAGCCGCATCACCAGCCAAAGCCCGATCAGCGCCAGCAGAATCCGGCCATCCGGCCCCGCGGGCCAAAGCCGCGTTCCCGCCTCTCGCGCTCGGCCAGCGTCCGGCGTCATCCTCGGGTCACCCTGCAAAGCCCGTCGTCCCTGAGTGACGCCATGACCGCGCCAAAGTCAACAAGCGGCCCGGGAACCCCTTCTTCTCTTCGGAAATATCCCGGAGGGGTGCGGGGAGGCAGCGCCTCCCCGCCTGTTTCAGCGCGCGCCCCTCGGCGCGGAGTCCCCCCCGGGCGCCCCCACAAAAAGCAGCCGCGGCCGCCCCCTCTTAAGCGTCGGATCGCCGATCATCTCTTTCCACTGCGAGATCCAGCCGATCGTCCGCGAAATCGCGAAGATCGGCGTGAACATCGAGGTCGGGAAGCCCATCGCCTCAAGGATGATGCCGGAATAGAAGTCGACGTTGGGATAAAGCTTCTTCGAGATGAAATACTCATCCTCAAGTGCGATCCGTTCCAGTTCCTTGGCGACCTGCAACAGCGGGTTGTTGTGGACGCCCAGCAGTTCCAGCACCTCGTCGGCACTTTCCTTCATCACCTTGGCGCGCGGGTCGAAGTTCTTGTAGACCCGGTGGCCAAAGCCCATCAGCCGGAAGCCGCTGGTCTTGTCCTTGGCCTTGGCGATGAACT
>CAZORV010000054.1:0-16307 GCA_964582215.1 uncultured Frigidibacter sp. | reverse complement strand
TGAAGAACCACAAATGGACCAACATCAAGGATCAGGTCGACATGATCGAGATGCCCTCGGGCAACAAGATCATCCTTCTGTCGGAAGGCCGTCTTCTGAACCTTGGCAATGCGACGGGTCATCCGTCTTTCGTGATGTCCGCCAGCTTTACCAATCAGGTTCTGGCCCAGATCGAGCTTTGGACCAAGGGTGATGACTACAAGCCCGGCGTCTACATTCTGCCCAAGCATCTGGACGAGAAAGTTGCGCGCCTGCATCTGGCGCGGATCGGCGTCAAGCTGACTGAACTGCGCAAGGATCAGGCCGACTATATCGGTGTGGCGGTCGAAGGCCCGTTCAAATCGGATCACTACCGCTATTGAGCGATTGCGGGGCCGGGGCTTGTCCAGACGCCGGCCCCGCCAAGATCATCGCAACGCTGGTCCCGGCCGAAAGAGAGCCTCATGGAAGAAGAATCCAAGCGCGAGAAGGTCCGGGCCCGGCTGCTGGCGCATATGCCCAAGGGCGGTGTTGCCGCCGAGATCGGCGTGTGGGAAGGCAAGTTCAGTCAGAAGATCCTCGATCTGACCCAGCCCCGTGAGTTGCACCTGATCGACCCCTGGCTGTATCAGCCGGAATTCGGCAACACCGGCTTTGGCCGCAAAAAGAACGAAAGCCGCATGGACGAGATGTTCCACGAGGTCAAGGGTCGCTTTGCGGCGCGGCCCGAGGTGACTGTACACCGGGCCATGTCGAAAGCGGCTTTGGAGGCATTTGCCGATCATCACTTCGATTGGGTCTATATCGACGGCAATCACAACGAGCCGTTTGTGGGCGAGGACCTGGCCCTGGCGCACCGCAAGGTCAAACCGGGTGGAATTATTTCGGGCGATGACTTCAACTGGCAGACCGAAATCGGCGCCCCGGTCCGGAAGGCGGTTGAGAAGCTGGTCGCCGAACTGGGAGCGGCCGCCAAATTCAAACTGATCGCCAACCAGTATATGATCCGGCTGCCCGGCTAAGGGCGGTTTCGCGCGGCGCGGGCGGGCGGTTTTCCGCCCCTTTTCATTTACGGTGAAAAAACGGGAGTTTTTCACTTTGCCACGAAAACCATTCCGGCCTTAAGCTTCCGCGCGAGGCGGCATTGGGCCGTCGTCAATCAGAAACTTCGACCGGGTGGACAGAACATGGGTAAAAGAGACGAGTTGATCGCCAAATATGCCGACGATCTGAAGAACAAATGCAAGATGACGCCGGATATGGACCTTCTTGGCAAGGTTGTCATCGGCTGCGGGCCGGCGGTCTACAGCGCCGACTCGGAAACGGTGGCGGCGAGCCAAAGCTCTGAGATCGAACTGGTCAAGAACAACTTCCTGATCAAGAAGCTTGGTCTGAAGGACGGGCCCGAGCTGATGGCCGCGATCAATGCCGTGATCGAAACCTATGGCCAGTCCGAGCGGAACAAGTATCGCGCGGTCGTCTACTACATGCTGACCAAGCACTTCGGCAAGGAATCGGTCTATAAATGACCCGGACCTGAGCGCGCAACAGCGCATCCGGCCGCCAGTAACTTATCAGTAACAACTTGTTTTAAAAGAAATTTTAGGCATTGCGCCCTTGCCTTGCCCGATGCGTTCGGGCATGGTCACTTCAACAGGCCAGTATGGCCGAGACCTTTGGTTTCACATGGTGCAGGGGTGCACCGGGGTGGCAAAGGGTCCCGGTCGGTTCGGCCGGGACCCTTTGATTTTCTCACAGCAATGTCAGGACAATGCCCATCAGGGTACAGCCGACGACGCTGTTCACGCCGTCGAGCAGGGTCAGACGGAACGACCGCGCGGCAAAGGCGTAGTTCATCGCGACCCAGGGCGTGATCAGGAACGCGCCGATCCCGAAGCCGCCCATGATCCCCTCGCCTACCGTGTCGAGGCCGGCCATTGCAAAGACATGCCGCATCATGCCGGCCACCAGTATCTGCGCCACGGCGCCGATGATGAAGGGTGCGGGGTTGCCCGCGCCCATCGGCCGCCCGTCAGGCCCGACGGCGATGCCCGATGCCGCGATCCATTGCTGCGACATCTTGGTGTACCAGAAGGCCGCAAACCCGTAGGCGGCCGCTGCCGCCAGCACAATTCTCAACAGTTCCATCTTTGTCTCCCCGTTTTGTCCGTCCTGTTCGTTTCCCGGCGCCTCAGGGCTCGACCCCGCCCAGCGCGCAGATCGTCCGCCATTCGGCCGCGCTGACCGGCTGAACCGACAGGCGCGAATTGTTGACCAGCACCATCCCGGCCAGATCAGGGTGCTGCTTGCATTCGTCCAGTGTCACCGGCCGGTTCATCGGCCGGACCGCGCGGATGTGGACGCAGTCCCAGCGCGGATCGTCTGTCGTCGAATCAGGCGCGCTTTCGCGGCTGACCTCGACAATCCCGACGACGGCCTTGCCGATGTTGGAATGATAGAAGAACCCAAGGTCGCCGACCTTCATCGCCCGCATGTTGTTGCGGGCCTGATAGTTGCGGACGCCGTGCCATTCCTCGCCCGCTGCCCCCCTGGCGACCTGCTGGTCCCAGCTCCAGGTGTCGGGTTCGGATTTGAACAGCCAATAAGGCATCAGCCGA
This sequence comes from uncultured Frigidibacter sp., assembly GCA_964582215.1. Classification (GTDB taxonomy): domain Bacteria; phylum Pseudomonadota; class Alphaproteobacteria; order Rhodobacterales; family Rhodobacteraceae; genus TMP-24. Next base: position 13,710 of record CAZORV010000054.1, on the reverse strand, counting down.
TCACCTTCTTCCATTCCGAAACGGTCACGCTGTCGAACAGTCCGGCCTTGCCATAGGGGTCACCGGCGACCCAGTTCCGGGCGGCGTCGAGGTCATCGGCCTGCAGAATCACCAGCGATCCGCACATCTGGCCGCCGTCCAGAAACGGCCCGGCCATTTCGACGATTCCGGTCGCTTCGATATAGGCCAGATGCGCGGCGCGGTTGGCAAGGCGAACCTCAAGCGCGCTGGGCTTGTCGCGGCAGATGACGGCAAAACGCATGGTCATTCCCTTTTCAACGGCCGCGCCAACAGCGCGGCGACAGCTTCGCCGACGGCAATCCGCCGGTCAACCAATGCCGCGACCATTTCGCAGATCGGCATGTCGATCTGCCGGTCGCGGGCCAGCCGTGCCGCCGCTTTGGCGGTGGCTGCGCCCTCGACCGTCACGGTCGTGTCGAACGGCTCGCCTGCACCCAGCGCCCGGCCAAAGCGGAAGTTGCGGGACTGGTCCGAGGTGCAGGTCAGGATCAGGTCGCCGAGGCCCGAAAGCCCGCCAAGAGTTTCCGGCCGGGCGCCAAGGGCGGTCGCAAGGCGGCCCATTTCGGCAAAACCCCGGGTCATCAGCGCCGCGCGCGCACTGTCGCCCAGTCCGGCGCCGATGACGGTGCCGGCGGCGATGGCCATGACGTTCTTCAGCGCGCCGCCAAGCTCGGCCCCGGTGGTGTCGGTCGTGCGGTAAAGGCGCAGAACAGGGGTCGACAGCTGATCCTGCAGCTGCTGGCCAAGCGCATCGTCGGCGCAGGCCAGTGTCAGGGCGGTGGGCAGGCCGCGCGCGATGTCGGCCGCAAAGCTCGGGCCGGTCAGGACGGCCGGGCAGCGGTCTGTCAGGCCGCCGGACAGGATCGCAACCGGCCCGCGCCCGGTTGCAAGATCGATGCCCTTGGCGCAGGCGACCAGCACCTTGCCTGACAGCGCCTGACTTTCGGTGGCGACAAAGGCGGCAAGCTGTTGCATCGGCAGGGCAATCAGCAGGGTCTTGGCGTCGGCGAAATCACCGATTTCGGCCGAAACAGACACGCTTTCGGGCAATGCAACACCCGGCAGACGCCTTTCATTGCTGCGCGACCGGCGCATCTGGTCGGCCTGCACCGCGTCGCGCGCCCAAAGGCCGATCCGGTCGCCGGACCGCGCCAGCGCCACCGCCAGCGCCGTTCCGAATGCGCCAGCGCCCAGAACCGCGATCTTCATGCCTTTGCCCCCTTTTTCCCGCTGCCAAGCATGGCGGGCGCCTGATCATCCAGTGGCCAGCGCGGCCGGGCCGACAGGTCGAACCCGTCGCGGTGGCCGAGGCCAGACCGCTCGATCCCCGCCCAGGCGATCATCGCGGCATTGTCGGTACAAAGCGCCAAAGGGGGGGCGACGAAGCGCACGCCGGCCGCCGCGCAAAGCGCCGTCAGACCTGCGCGAATGGCACCGTTCGCCGCGACGCCGCCCGCAACGGCAAAGGCCGGATTGTCGGGGCCTTCCTCCAGATAGGTCGCCAGCGCGCGGCGCGACTTTTCCGCCAGGACTGCGGCGATGGCCGCCTGAAAGCCGGCGCAGAGGTCGGCGCGGTCCTGTCGCCGCAGCCCACCATGTTCAGCGACAAGGGTATCGCGCGTCCGCAGAAGTGCGGTCTTGAGGCCGGAAAAGGACATGTCGCAACCGGGCCGGTCAAGAAGCGGGCGCGGAAAGGCAAAGCGTTGCGCGTCGCCCGCTGATGCCTCGGCCTCGACGGACGGGCCGCCGGGCTGGGGCAGGCCGAGAAGCTTTGCGGCCTTGTCGAACGCCTCGCCCGGGGCGTCGTCGATGGTGCCGCCAAGGCGGGTGAACCGGTCCGGGCCGCGCACGATCAGAAACTGGCAATGGCCGCCCGAAACCAGCAGCATGAGATAGGGAAAGGCCAGTCCGTCGGTCAGCCGGGGGGTCAGGGCGTGGCCCGCCAGATGATTGACCCCGACCAGCGGCAGGCCGGTCCCGGCGGCCAGACCCTTGGCGCACATGACGCCGGACAGGACGCCGCCGATCAACCCCGGCCCCGCCGTCACCGCGATCCCGTCCAGCGAGGCCAGTGTCAGGCCCGCCGCGGCCAGCGCCTCTTCGACGCAAAGGTCCAGCTTTTCGGCATGGGCGCGGGCGGCAATCTCGGGCACGACACCGCCGAAATCGGCATGAAGTGCTGTCTGGCCATAGACGACCGAGGACAGGATTTGCGCGCCTTCGGCCGTCCGGCGGACGACGGCGGCCGCCGTGTCGTCGCAGCTGCTTTCCAGCCCCAGAAAGGTAAGCGCGCCTGTCATTGTTCCGCCGTTGCATGGCACCCTTGGCGCAGGTAACACCGGCAGGGCCATCGCACAATCCCGGAGGGTTTCGTGCCGCCCCGCCACCCGACGCTGCTGTTGACCCGCCCAGAGGCCGCATCCCGGCGGTTCGCGGCCGAGGTACGGGCGCGGTTCGGGCCGGACTGGCCGATTCTGATCGCGCCGCTGATGCAGACCGAATGGCTGCGGCCGGTCGTCGATCCAAGGCCGTTCACCGGGCTGATCTTCACGTCAGAGACGGCCGTTGCGGGGTTTTGCCAGCTGACCGAGCGGCGCGATCTGCCCGCCTATTGCGTCGGCGCGCGGACGGCCGGGGCGGCAAGGCTGGCCGGCTTTCCGGTCAGGGTCGGTCCGGGCGATGCCCCGGGACTGGTGGCGCTGATCCTGAGGGACGGGGCGCCGGGGCCGCTTTGCTGGCCACATGGGCAGGACGTGGCGTTGGACATTGCCGAAATGCTGAAAAAGGCCGGAACAGAGACGGTTTCGGTTGTGATCTACCGGCAGTCGGCCACGCCCCTGACCGCCGAGGCAGCGGGGCGGCTGGCGCTGGACGAGCCCCTTTTGCTGCCGCTTTTCTCGGCCCGGTCGGCCCGTCTCTTCGGGTCGGCCCGTCCCGCGCGGACGGCGCCGCTGTTCATAGCGGCGCTCAGCGAGGCGGTGGCCGAGGCCGCGCGTCCGCTTGGGGCGAGGGCGCTGTGCGTCGCCCGGCGGCCTGACAGCGGAAGTCTGCTCGATTGTATCGACCAACTGTCGCAGAGGATCGGCGACGGTTGAGCCTGACGTGCGCCGTCGATAGACTGGACCGAGGGGCAGATTCTTGCCCTCGGGGCGTTTCAAGGGGGCGAGATGGTACGAAAGTCCGAGGCCGATCCGGCGGCCGAAAGCCTGCCCGATTCGCCGGTCGAGCCAGAGGTCATTCCGGCCCCGGAAACGACCGAGCCCGTCGAGCCGCCCGCCGTTGACGCGACCCTCGAGGTGACGGCACCCGCGCCGCAACCGGCGCAGCGCCGGGCCTTGGTCTTCTGGCCGCTGGCGTTGGGTGGCGCGGTGGCCGCGGGGCTTGGCGGCGGGGCGAGCTACGGGATTTTGAAGACCTATCCCGCCCTGATTGCGGCACCGGATCTGGCCGGGGTCGGCCAAACGCTTTCGGACCATGACAAAAGGCTTGGCGATCTTTCCGCGGCCTTGGCTGCCGTGCCCACCGGGACAGCGGCGGTCGACCCGGCACCGGCGATTCAGGCGGCGATTGATCCGGTGGCCGCGCGGCTTGCCGCCGTGGATCAGGCGCTGGCGACGCTGGCCGACCGGATGACCGCGCTGGAGAGCCGTCCGGCGGCAGGCCCGTCAACACCGGCGGATGCGGCGGCGACGGCCGCTGCGGTCAAGGCCGCCGAGGCGGCGGCGCAAGAGCTGAAGGACCAGGCCGAAGCGCTGCGCCATCAGGCGGCGCGGGCCAAGGCGCTGGCGGGGATCGAGGCCGGGCTGGAAAGCGGCGCCGCGATCGCGCCCGCGCTGGACTCGCTGACAGCCGAGGGCATCACCGTCCCCGAGGCGCTGGCCGCTGTGGCGCAGGGGGCGCCGACCATGGCCGCGCTGCGCGAGGTCTTTCCGCAGGCGGCGCGGGACGCGATTGCGCAGTCGTTGGCCACCACGCCGGAAGCGACAACCTGGGGCCGCGTGGGTCAGTTCCTGCGGAGCCAGACCGGCGCGCGGTCGCTGTCGCCAAAGGCCGGCGACGACCCTGATGCGGTTCTAAGCCGCGCCGAGGCAGCGCTGAAGGTGAACGACCTCAGGACCGCTCTGGCCGAGATTGCGGCCCTGCCGCAGGCCGGACAGGACCGGATGGCGGAATGGACCAAGCTTGCCGGACGGCGGCTGGCGGCGACCGATGCGCTTGCGGCACTGTCGGCGGAGGCGCAGCCATGATCTGGTCCTATATCAAGATCGCGTTTTTCGTGGTGCTGGTGGCGGGCGCCACGCTGTTGGCCGGTTATTTCGCCGACACCGGCGGCGGGATCCGCATCGCCATCGCCCAGCAGGAATTCACGCTTGGCCCGGTCCAGTCGGTGATCGGCATCGCGCTGGCGCTGGTCGCGCTTTGGCTGCTGCTTCGCCTGCTCAGCCTGAGTGTCGCGGTGTTGCGGTTCGTCAATGGCGACGAGACCGCGATCAGCCGCTATTTCGACCGGAACCGCGAGCGCAAGGGGTTCGAGGCGCTGACCGACGGGATGATGGCGCTTGCCTCGGGCGACGGGCCGACGGCGATCGCGCGGGCGGCCAGGGCCGAGAAATACCTGAAGAAGCCCGAGCTGACGAACCTTCTGTCGGCGCAGGCGGCCGAGGTTGCGGGCGACCGCAAGCGCGCGGGCGAGATCTACAAGCGGCTGTTGGCGGACGAACGGACGCGGTTTGTCGGCGTGCGCGGGCTTTTGATGCAGAAGCTGGCCGAGGGCGACCGCGAGACGGCGCTGAAGCTGGCCGAAAAGGCCTTTCTGATGCGGCCGTCGCACAAGGACATTCAGGACGCTCTGTTCGATCTGCAGGCCTCGTCCGGTGATTGGGCGGGGGCGCGCAAGGTGCTGGTCGCCAAGGCCAGGCACGGCCATCTGCCGCGCGACGTTCACCGGCGACGGGATGCGATCCTTGCCCTGCAAGAGGCGCGGGGGGTCATCGACGAAAGCCTGCCGATCGAGGCGCGCGAGGCGGCGATCAGCGCCAACAAACAGTCGCCCGATCTGATTCCGGCGGCGGTCATGGCCGCCCATGGCTACAAGGCGGCGGGCAAGGCCCGGAACGCCGTCCGCATCCTGAAAAAGGCCTGGGGGGTCCAGCCGCACCCCGATCTGGCCGCCGCCTTTGCCGCGCTCGAACCCGAGGAGACCGCCTATCGCCGCGTTCACCGGTTCGAACAGCTGTTCGCCGCCAACCCCGGTCACGAGGAAACCCGGCTGACGCGGGCCGAACTGAACATCGCCGCCGAGGATTTTCCGGCGGCACGCCGGGCGCTGGGCGACGTCCCCGAAACCCATCCGACGACGCGCGCCCTGACGATCATGGCGGCGATCGAACGCGGCGAGGGCGGCGATGACGCGGTGGTGCGCGGCTGGCTGACCAGGGCCTTGTCGGCCAGTCGCGGCCCGCAATGGGTCTGCGACAAGTGCCAGCATGTGAACGGCGTCTGGTCGCCGACCTGCGACAATTGCGGCGGCTTCGACACGCTCAGCTGGCGCGAGCCGCCGGCAACCCGCGGCCCGGCCTCGTCCGCCGACCTCTTGCCTCTGGTCGTCGGCAAGGGCGCCGTGCCCGCCCCCGCCCCCCCGCCCGAGGTCACCGCCGCCCCCTCATCCGGCGCCGTCTACGACGCCGAGTTCATCGACCAGACCGCCGAGGGCGCCAAACCCGCACTTTAGGGCTACCCAGCCCGTGAAGTTGGTGCTATCAGCGCGCCCGGGCCGCTGTAGCTCAGTTGGTAGAGCACGTCATTCGTAATGATGGGGTCGGGAGTTCGAGTCTCTTCAGCGGCACCACTTTCCTGAAATGGATCGCATTCCCTGCCGGAACCGCCCGGCAAACCGCTAAGCGGGTGCCAAGTCTTGCACAAACGGCGGTTTATGATCATCTAGTGCCCAAACCCCACGGGAGGATCCGATGAATCTGGGCGAAGCGATCGGCGGCAACGCGGTATTTCTGGTGCTGGCGTTTTTCATTCTGCTTTGCGTCTGGCTGGGCGTCAGGATCGTGCCGCAAAGCGAAAAGCATGTGGTCGAGCGGTTTGGCCGCTTGCGGATGGTCATGGGGCCGGGGATCAACTTCATCGTTCCGTTCCTTGACCGTGTCGCGCACCGGATTTCGGTGCTGGAACGGCAGTTGCCCACCCACAAGCAGGATGCGATCACCGCCGACAACGTGCTGGTGACGGTCGACACCAGCGTCTTCTACCGTATCACCGAGCCGGAAAAGACCGTCTACCGGATCCGCGATGTGGATGCGGCGATTGCGACGATGGTGGCGGGGATCGTCCGGTCAGAGATCGGCACGATGGACCTTGACCATGTCCAGTCGAACCGCGCGGCGCTGATCGGCAAGATCCGGGGGGCGCTGATCCAGGTTGTCGATGACTGGGGGATCGAGGTCACGCGGGTCGAGATTCTGGATGTGAGTCTGGACGAGGCGACCCGCGCGGCCATGTTGCAGCAGCTGAACGCCGAACGGGCGCGGCGCGCGCAGGTGACCGAGGCCGAGGGCAAGAAGCGCGCGGTCGAACTGTCGGCGGACGCCGAGCTTTATGCCGCCGAGCAGGTTGCCAAGGCACGGCGGATCACGGCGGACGCCGAGGCCTATGCGACCGGCGTTGTGGCGTTGGCGATCAAGGAAAACGGCATCGAGGCCGCCCAATATCAGGTGGCGCTGAAGCAGGTCGAGGCGCTGACGGCCGTGGGCTCGGGCCCGGGCAAGCAGATGGTCATTGTGCCCGCAACCGCGCTTGAGGCGTTCGGCGATGCGTTCAAGATGCTGAAGGGGCGTGGCTGACATGCATTACTGGCAGGAATGGTGGGTCTGGGTCGCGGCGGGCCTTGTGCTGGCGATCCTCGAGGTCATGGTCTCGGGCTATGTGCTGCTTGGTTTTGCGCTGGGGGCGGTGGTGACGGGACTGCTGATCTGGGCGGGACTGCTCGGCAGCACCGTCGCGGCGACCTTGCTGGTGTTTGCGGTTGCGTCGCTGGCGGGCTGGACTTTGCTGCGGATGGTGTTCGGGCTGCCGCACGACAGCGTCAAGGTCATCCATCACGATATCAACGAAAACTGACCGGCGGTCAGCCGCGCCGGGTGGCTGCCAATTCGGCGGCGATGGCCCGGGCGGCGGCGCGCGGGTCGGGTGCGGCCCAGACCGGGCGGCCGACGACGATGTGATCGGCGCCGTCGGCAACGGCCTGCGACGGGGTAGCGATGCGTTTCTGATCGCCCGTCGCTGAACCTGTCGGCCGGACGCCCGGTGTCACGATCAGTTTTCCCGCAGCCTCGGGCAAGGCGCGGATCAGCGCGGCCTCTTGCGGGCTGGCGATGACGCCGTCGGCACCGGCCGCCAGCGCCCGTCCGGCGCGTTCGGTGACAAGGCCGGCAATCGCGCCGTCGCGGATCAGGCACTCATCAAGATCGCCGCGGTCAAGCGAGGTCAGGATCGTCACGGCGAGGATCTTCAGGTCCTTGCCGCGCGCACCCTCTTTGGCGGCGCGCACCACATGGGGATCGCCGTGGACGGTCAGAAAGTCCAGGTCATACTGCGCGAGGCCACGCACCGCCGCCTCGATCGTCGCGCCGATGTCGAACAGCTTCAGGTCCAGGAAGATCCGTTTGCCGTGTTCGGCCTTCAACTCGTTCGCCAGGGCCAGCCCGCCGCCCGTCAGCATCCCAAGGCCGATCTTGTAAAAGCTGACGCTTTCGCCAAGCGTTTGGGCAAGTTTCAGCCCCTGCAGGGCGTTCGGTACGTCAAGGGCGACGATAAGGCGGTCATCGGCAAGGCTCATCATCGGCTCCGGCGTGGTTTTGGCTGTCTTGGGGCCGGGTCGCGGGCCTGTCAAGGCTGGAGAGTGCGCGTCCCGGCTGGTAGAAGGCGCCATGCTTTTGACCTTTGACATAGGCGGGACACGGGTTCGCGCGGCGCGGTCGCCGGCGGCGGGTCTGGTCGAGCCGATTGGCGAATGGCCGACGCCGGGCGCCGATTTCGCGGCCTTTGCCGGGCTGATTGCCGACGTCGCGGCGGCGGCGGGTGGTTCGGCCGTGGCGCTGTCGCTGGCCGGGGTGGTCGATCCGGCGACCGGGCGGGCGCGGGTGGCGAATATCCCCTGCATCGACGGCCGGTCGCTGGCTGCGGATCTGGCCCGCGCGCTGGGTCTGCCGGTCACGATCGCCAATGACGCCGACTGCTTTGCCCTGGCCGAGGCGATGTCGGGCGCGGGGCGGGGCCACCCTGTGGTGTTTGGCGTCATCCTTGGAACCGGTGCGGGCGGCGGGCTGGTCATCGACGGGCGGATTCACCATGGCGCGGGCGGGTTTGCCGGGGAATGGGGGCACGGGCCGGTTCTGCGGACCCGGGTGCCGGGCGAGGCGGTCGAGATACCGCACTGGCGCTGCGGCTGCGGTCTTTGGGGCTGCGCCGATACTTTGGCGACCGGGCCGGGACTGACGCGGCTTGACGCGCATCTGGGGGGCGGCGGCCGGGCGCCGGCGCAGCTTCTGGCGGACTGGGCGGCGGGGCAGGCCGCGGCTTTGCGGACGGTCGCGGTCTGGCTTGATCTGGTCAGCGCGCCGCTGGCGATGATCGTCAACCTGATCGGCCCGTCGGCGGTGCCGGTCGGTGGCGGGCTGTCGAATGACCGGGCGCTGGTCGCCGCACTTGACCGGAGCGTGCGTGCGCGCATCCTGCGGTCAACCGATGACGCGCTTCTGGTGCCGGCCGTTCACCGGGTCGAGCCGGGCCTGATCGGGGCAAGCCACCTGCATTACGGGGCCCGCGATGGCTGAGCGCCTGCTGGAGATCTGCATCGACACGCTGGCCGGTCTTGGCGCCGCGCTCAGGGGTGGCGCTGACCGGATCGAACTTTGTGGGGCGCTCGATGTCGGCGGGCTGACGCCGTCCGGCGGGCTGATGCGCGCAGCGGCGGGCTGCGGCAGGCCGGTTCATGCGCTGATCCGGCCGCGCGCCGGGGATTTCTGCTTTGCCGCCGCCGAGGTCGCGCTGATGTGCGAGGATATTTCCCTCGCCCGGTCTGCGGGTCTTCAGGGCGTGGTGATTGGCGCCGCGCTGCCCGACGGCAGGCTGGACCTCGGTGCGCTTGGCCAGCTGGCCGGAGCGGCACGGGGAATGGACGTCACGCTGCACCGGGTCTTCGATCTGGTGCCGGACCGGGCCGTTGCGCTGGAACAGGCGGTTGCGCTGGGCTTTGACCGTATCCTGACGTCTGGCGGCGCGCTGACGGCGCCGGAGGGTGCGGACGAGATTGCGCGGCTGGTGGCGCGGGCGGGGGGCCGGATCGTCGTTCAGCCGGGCGGCGGGATCAGCGCTGGCAATGTCGGCCCCTTGCTGGCGGCGGGGGCGCGTCAGATTCACGCATCCTGCGGGGCGCCGCATCTGGCCGACGCACGGGTCCGCGCCTTCGGCTTTGCCCCGGGGACGGGACGGGCGACGGACGAGGTGCTGGTGCGGGCGTTGAAACGGGCGATTGCGGGCTGAGGCGGCCGGTTCAGGCGGCGGGACGTATCACCTCGGCCTCGGGGATGCGGTGGCCGGGCAGGGATGTGGCGGCGATCAGTTTGGCGGCGGCGATCAGCCGTTCCTTCAGGGGGGCGGCGCCGGGCGCACGCACCGGGGCCGAGGTGCGGATTTTCATCACCTCTTCCAGCCCGTCGCGTTCAAGGCAAAGGACGGCGACAGCCTCGATCCTTCGGGTGGCGCGGTTGTGGCGGATCTGGGTCAGTCGGGCAGAGAGGATGCGCATTCTGCGGCCTTTCATCGGTTCGTACCGGCCCGACCTTAGGGGCGCGATCTTACGAAATGGTGCACGCGGATTGACTTGGGGCGGGGCGGGGCTAGCATCGCCGGCAAAGCGAAAGGCAGCGGCAATGCAGGTGACGATCAGCTATGACCGGCCGGAAGAGGGGCCGGGGGCGGGCCCGGTGACGGTCGGCTGGTTCCGGGCGAACGACAAGGGGGCGGTTCTTTACGACCCGCCTTACCGGCTGCAGTCGCGCGACACGGCCAGGACCCACGCCAAATCGGCGGCGCGCTGCCCGGCGGTCATCCAGATGGAAAGCCGCTATTTCGTCATTCCCTGTCCGTTCGACCTGCATCTTGGTTTTGCCCGCGACGCCAAGGGCAAGGCGGTCTTTGTCAATCGCGCAGGCACCGCCAGCCCGATCCGCAGCAACAAGCTGAACGAAGTTCTGGTGATGGTGAACGAGGCTGAATGGCGCTATCCCGACCGGCCGACGATCCAGCTGGTGCTGCCTTACGTCTTCGTCGCCGACGAGCCGGTCTATATGACCCAGCTTGGCGCCTTTGCCCATTACCGCAAGGAGCCGCTGCCCGGCACGATCTTCGGCGGGCGCTTTCCGATCAGCCTGTGGCCAAGGCCGATCATGTGGGCGTTCGAGTGGCACGAGCCACAGAAGGACATCGTGCTGAAACGGGGTGAGCCGCTGTTCTATTGCCAGTTCGAAGGCATGGCCCCCGACCGGCCGGTGCAACTGACCGAGGTCGAGCGCACCGCCGAGCTTGAGACATATGTCGAGTCGATCGGCGGGGCGGTGAACTACGTGAGTCAGACCTTCAGCCTGTTCAAGGCGGCCGAGGCCCTGCGGCCAAAGGTTCTGGTGGTGCCGAAAAAACGCGGCGAGACGTGACAAGCCGGATCGGGATATACGAGCTGGCAACCGGACGGGTCCGGCCGGTTCTGGACTGTCCCGACCGGATCGAGGCGCCGAATTTTCTGCCGGGCGGCGAGGGTCTTCTGGTCAATGGCGGCGGGCGCCTGTTCCGGGTGCCGTTCGCGGCGCCGGGGCTGGTGCCGTTTGACAGCGGCTTTGCCGATCACTGCAACAATGATCACGGCTTTTCGCCGGACGGCCGCTGGCTGGCGCTGTCGCATCATGCCGGGCGGGGGTCCGAGGTGTTTGTGGTTCCGGCGGCGGGCGGGGCGCCGCAGCCTGTCACGCGGCTGGCGCCGAGCTGGTTTCATGGCTGGTCGCCCGATGGGGCGCGGATCGCCTATGCGGCGGTGCGTCAGGGCCGGGTGGTCGACATCTGTACGGCGGCGGCCGACGGCAGCGACGAACGGCGCCTGACCAATGGCGAGGGTCACGCCGACGGGCCGGACTATTCGGCGGACGGGCGGCATATCTATTACAATTGTGACCGGGGCGGCCATGCGCAGATCTGGCGGATGGGTGCGGATGGCGGCGATCAGGTCCGGCTGTTTGCGGATGCGCGGGTGAACTGGTTTCCCCATCCCTCGCCGGACGGCCGGTGGGTCAGCTATCTGTCCTATCCGCCCGGAACCGCGGGTCATCCGGCCGACCTGCCGGTGCAGATCTGCCTCATGCGGCCGGACGGGTCCGACCGGCGGGTGGTTGTCGAGCTGCGGGGCGGTCAGGGGACGATGAATGTGCCGCATTGGTCGGCCGACGGGCGATCCTTTGCCTTTGTCGCCTATGAGGCCGGGTAGGCGCGTCTGACCGGCCTTGTCGGGGGCGCTGCCCCCGCCCCGGAGGGGTCCGGGGCTCCCCCGGGATATTTTCGAAGAGGGGAAAGCTGTAAGGATTTTCAGCTAGGCCTTGCGGGCGGAAAATCCGATCCCAACTAAGGGGCAAGGCCCGAGGGGGCGTGCCGCGTGGCGGGCGCTCCGGGACGGGTGCTTCATGGAAGGAGTGAGCCGATGAACATGGAAAAGTTCACCGAGCGGTCGCGCGGCTTTCTGCAGGCGGCCCAGACGATTGCGATGCGGGAGGGCCACCAGCGGGTGATGCCCGAGCATCTTCTGAAAGCCCTTATGGATGACGACCAGGGCCTGAGCGCCAACCTGATCCGCCGTGCCGGTGGCGAGCCCGCGCGGGTGACCGAGGCGGTGAATGCCACGGTTGCGCGGACGCCCAGGGTCTCGGGCGGGGCGGGCGAGGTTTATGTCGATACCTCGCTGGTGCGGGTGCTGGACGAGGCTGAGAAGATCGCCAAAAAGGCGGGCGACAGCTTTGTTCCGGTCGAGCGGATCCTGATGGCGCTGGCGATGGTCAATACCAAGGCCAGGGATGCGCTGAGCGCGGGGGCCGTCAGCGCGCAGGCGCTGAACGCGGCGATCAACGACATCCGCAAGGGCCGGACGGCCGACAGCGCCAGTGCCGAGGACGGCTATGAGGCGCTGAAGAAATATGCGCGCGACCTGACCGAGATGGCCGGGCAGGGCAAGATCGACCCGATCATCGGCCGCGACGAGGAAATTCGCCGCACGATGCAGGTGCTGAGCCGCCGGACCAAGAACAACCCGGTGCTGATCGGCGAGCCGGGCGTCGGCAAGACGGCGATTGCCGAAGGGCTGGCGCTGCGCATCATCAATGGCGATGTGCCCGAAAGCCTGAAGAACAAGCGGCTGATGGCGCTGGACATGGGCGCGCTGATTGCCGGGTCGAAGTACCGGGGCGAGTTCGAGGAGCGGCTTAAGGCGATCCTGAAAGAGATCGAGGCGGCCTCGGGCGAGGTGATCCTGTTCATCGACGAGCTGCATACCCTTGTCGGCGCGGGCAAGACCGATGGCGCGATGGATGCGGCGAACCTGATCAAGCCGAGCCTTGCGCGCGGCGAGCTGCATTGTGTCGGGGCAACGACGCTGGACGAATATCGCAAGTATATCGAAAAGGACGCGGCGCTGGCCCGGCGGTTCCAGCCGGTGATGGTCAGCGAGCCGACGGTCGAGGATACGATCAGCATCCTGCGCGGCATCAAGGAAAAGTACGAGCTGCACCATGGCGTGCGGATTTCCGACAGCGCGCTGGTGGCGGCGGCGACGCTGAGCCATCGCTATATCACCGACCGGTTCCTGCCCGACAAGGCGATCGACCTTGTGGACGAGGCTGCGAGCCGGTTGCGGATGGAGGTCGACAGCAAGCCCGAGGAGCTGGACCAGCTGGACCGGCAGATCCTGCAATTGCAGATCGAGGCCGAGGCGCTGAAAAAGGAAGATGACGTGGCCAGCAAGGACCGGCTGGAACGGCTGGAGAAGGAACTGGCCGATCTTCAGGAACGGTCGGCGGGGATGACCGCCAAATGGCAGGCTGAACGGGACAAGCTGGAGGCGTCGCGCACCATCAAGGAACAGCTGGACCGGGCGCGCGCCGATCTTGATCAGGCCAAGCGCGAAGGCAACCTCGGGCGGGCGGGCGAGCTGTCTTACGGCGTCATCCCCGGGCTGGAACGGCAGCTGGCCGAGGCCGAGGCGCGCGAGGACGGGTTGATGGTCGAAGAGGCTGTCCGCCCCGAGCAGATCGCCGAAGTGGTCGAACGCTGGACCGGGATCCCGACCAGCAAGATGCTGGAGGGCGAGCGGGAAAAGCTGCTGAAGATGGAAGAGGAACTGGGCAAGCGGGTGATCGGGCAAGGGGCGGCGGTTCTGGCCGTGTCGAACGCGGTCCGCCGTGCCCGCGCCGGGCTGAATGACGAGAACCGGCCGCTGGGGTCGTTCCTGTTTCTTGGCCCGACCGGCGTCGGCAAGACCGAGCTGACCAAGGCGCTGGCGGAATATCTGTTCGACGATGATCACGCGATGGTCCGCATCGACATGTCGGAGTTCATGGAGAAGCACTCGGTCGCGCGGCTGATCGG
>CAZORV010000053.1:9891-16355 GCA_964582215.1 uncultured Frigidibacter sp. | reverse complement strand
CCCCGGGAGGGGCAGGCGCTGCCCGGTCGCTTTGGGCGACCGGGCGGTGTGGGTGAGACCGTCGCGCCACGGCAGGGTCACTTGCCCCTGCCGACTGAGACGGCGCAGTCCCTCCTGCAAACGCCGGGCTGAGCAGAACCGATCTTCCAGTGGACGAGCGGCCACGCTTATGCGGGAACGTTTCCCCGGGACCGTATCAACCCGCACAACACCGGGCAGCGCCAGCCCCCGGAGAGGGGCAGGCGCTGGCCGGGGGCTTTGGGCTCCGGGGGCGGTGCGTGCGAGCACGCACCCTACCGTTGCCGAATGGGACCTTCCCGCCCCTTGCCGGACCGGGGCGTTGCGGTCGCTTCCCCAAAACGCCGGGCTGAGCGGAAAAGGCCGATCTTCCAGTGGAAGAGCGGCCCCGCTCATGTGGGAACGCCGCCCCGAGACCGCCTCAGCCCCTCACAGCAGAGAGCTGCGCCTGACCCGGCGGGCGCGAAGCGCCAGCCCCCGGCAGGGGCAGGCGCTGCCCGGTGGCATTGGGCCACCGGGCGGTGTGGGTGGAATCGTTCCGTCACGGCAGGGTCAACGGCCCCTGCCGACTGAGGCGATGCAGTCCCTTCCGCCAACGCCGGGCTGAGCGGAAAGGCCGGTCTTTCGGTGGAAGAGCGGCGGCGCAAGGGGCCCCGCCGACCGGGGCGGCGCGGACCGTTTGCCCGATGCCGGGCCGGCGCGGTCACCGCCGGGGCGCGAGCCCGTCCAGCAGGACGGCAAGGCCCTTGCGGAACGCACCGGCCCAGTCCTCGTCCATCAGCAGCCGGGACCGTTCGATCGTCGGAAAGGCCGCGCCGCGTTCGGCAAGGCGGGTCTGGGCGGCGGCCATGTCCTCGGCGGTCAGCTCGAAATTCGCCCGGCTGATCGTCGCGCCCATCACATAGTTCCACAATGCCCAGATCGCGACGTTCAGATCGGCGTCCGCCACGCCGGCGCCGGACAGGGTCTGACCCAACCGTTCCAGCCTGCCCAGAATCGCGGGTCCGAGTGCCCGGCGCGGCAGAAGTGCCGCCGACCAGGGATGGCAGAGCATGCTGGCGCGCCAGTCCTCCAGCATCTGCAGGACCTCGTCGCGCCAGGCCTGCGCGCCGGGACCGGCCTCTGGCCCGGTGAATTCCAGCACCCGGTCCAGTGCCAGATCAAGGACATCCTCCTTGTTGTCGACATGCCAGTAAAGGCTCATGACCCCGGAACCCAGCCGGTCGGCCAGTCGCCGCATCGTCAGCCCCTCAAGGCCGCCTTCGTCCAGAAGGGTGATGGCCATCGCCACGACCCGGTCGCGCGACAGCGGCGGATCGCCGTCCGGCGGTTGCACCGGGCGGGTGGTGCCGTCCCCCCGCCCGGCCTTCTTGCCCCTGTCCTTGCCCGCCATCGCCAGCCCGCCTTTCCGATCAGCGATCATGAGCGGGACAGTCGCGAATGTCGATCCCCGGCTTGACTCGTACATCATACCATGCCAATTGATCGTGCGATGTACGAGCTTGCGGCAACGCACCGCGATCCGGACGTCAGTCCCGGGCGGCGGGCCTGTTCCGCCCGCCGTCCACCCAATGAAGGGGAAGATCATGTCAATGAGAATCAATCAGTTGCCTGCCAGGGGGCTTGCCATCATGACCATCGGAATTGCCACCGCGCTCGCGGCCGAAGAGACCGGCCCGAGCCTGTCCATCGTCAATCCCGCGACGCTTTATGACCCCACGCCGAACGGCTACAGCACCGCTGTCGTCATCCCCGGCGGGGCGAGGGTGGCCTATGTTTCCGGGCAGGGGGGTCAGGACAGCAAGGGCGGCCTGTCGCCCGATTTCGCCACACAGGTGGCACAGGCCTATGCCAATCTCGGCGCGGCCCTCGACGGGCTTGGCGCCCGGCCTGATCAGGTGGCCAAGCTGACGGTCTTCGTCGTCGATCACGACATGTCGAAGCTTGACGTGCTGACCCGGAACGTCAAGGCGATGTTCGGCGACAGGCTTCCGGCGCAGACGCTGGTGCCGGTCCCGAAACTCGCCATCGACCCGATGCTGTTCGAGGTCGAGGCGGTGGTGGTTCTGGACTAGGACAGCGACGCCTGTGCCGGCGGACGTCGCGCCGTTGACCAGGAGGCCCCGGCCTGCGCCGGGGCTGCGTCGCGCCCGCCAACCCCGGGGGCGCCCCCGGCCCTAAAGCGCGTCGAGCAGCGCCCGTGTCGGCCAGGCGTCGGCGGGCAGGCCAAGGCGGATCTGTTCGGCCTGGACCGCCTCGCGGGTTTTTTCGCCCAGAATGCCATCCTGCTTGCCGACGTCATGGCCGCGCGCCGCCAGCTTCGCCTGCAGCGCCTTCATCTGGTCGCCGCCGAGGCCCGGCTCGGGCTTGCCGGCATTCATCACCGGCGCCCCTTCCAGACGGGTGGCGAAATAGGCGGCGGTGGTCACATAGACCATGCTCTTGTTCCACTCGAAATAGATCCGGAAGTTCGGATAGGCGACAAAGGCCGGCCCCTTGCGGCCCATCGGCAACAGGATCGACGCGGGCAGCCCGCGCGCCAGATCGCCCGACCTGGCCCGGACCCCCATCGCCGCCCAGTCGGCGCCGGACCGCCTGTGGTTCAGCCCGGTCTCTGCCCAGTCGAACCCCTCGGGCAGGGTCACTTCCTGCAACCAGGGCTCGCCCCTGCGCCAGCCCAGCCCGGCGAGCATCCGGGCGCCCGACATCAGCGCGTCCGGCGACGAACGCTTGACATCGACATGGCCGTCACCATCGCCATCGACGCCATTGCGCAGGATATCGTCGGGCAGCATCTGCACCTGACCGATCTCGCCCGCCCAGGCGCCGACCGTGCGGTCGGGATCGAAATCGCCGCGCTCGTACAGGTCGAGGGCCGCCAGAACCTCGGGGTGGAAAAGGTCGGGGCGGCGGCAGTCATGGGCCAGCGTCACCAGCGCGTTCAGCGTGTTGAAATCACCCTGCACCTGTCCAAAATCGGTCTCGAGCCCCCAGAAGGCCAGGATGACCCCGCGCGACACACCATAGTCGGCCTCGATCCGGTCAAGGGTCGCACGATATTTCGCCGCGCGCGACTGACCGGCCGACAGCCGGCCCTTTGAAATCATCGCTTGCGAGAATTCAAGGAAACTCTTGCGAAAGACGCCCTGCGCGCGGTCGGCCTTCAGCACCTTTTTGTCCTGCCGCACATGGGCAAAGAAACTGTCGACGGTGGCGGGCGCGTGGCCTTTTGCCTGCGCCTCGGCCTTCAGGTCGGCGACGAAGGCGTCGAACGATCCGCCGCAGGCGGCGGCGGGGTTGGCGGCCGCAATCAGGGCAAGGGTGACAAGGGAACGGACAATCATGACAGACCTCTGAAAAACTCCGCCGACCCTAGCGGCAATTCGGCAGGCGTCAATCCGGCCTGCAAGGCGCCGGACCGCCGCGACTTCATGTCAGATGGACACAGTGGTGCGGATTTGGCCCGATATTCTTCACATTACCTACAGATTCCTGCTTTAGCTTGTCACCGTACCGCAGGCGCCCGGAGTATCAGGCCAGTGCCAGTGCGGAAGGATTGTTGATGACGGATTTTCTTTCACGCGAGATGCGCGCCGAAATGGATGCGGCCCGGAAGGCGGGCCTGCGCCGGAAGTCGCGCCTGCGGATCATGGCCGGGGACAATGTCTATCCGGTTTTGCGGCTTTTGCCCGAAGGCTTCACGCTGGACGCCGATCAGGTCATCCATCTGCGCGGCATCGTCGACCTTTATGACGGCGCGCGGCATCTGTCCCAGTGCCTGATCACCGCGTCCGAGGTTGAGGGCGGCGAATTGTTCTGCACGCTGAAATGGCAGACGATCGCCGGGGAACATGCGGCCCTGGACTATGTGCGCGACGAAAACGCCCCCGTCGCCTATCTGCCGCGCGGATAAGGGTCTAGGGCAGGATCTCGACCGGCGTGCCGGTCGGCGTGATCCGCCAAAGCTCCTCGATATCGCGGTCCGACAGGGCGATGCAGCCCGCGGTCCAGTCGTAGGTCAGGGTCGGGCGGCCGGAAAAGCCGTTCGGCTGGCCGTGGATCATGATGTCGCCGCCGGGGTCGAAACCGGCGGCCCGGGCACGGGTGATCTGGTCTGAATGGGGATAGTCGAGGCCAAGCGACAGGTGAAACCGGCTCTGACCATTGCGGCGGTCGATGCGGTAGAGCCCTTCGGGCGTCTTGCCGTCGCCTTGCCGGCGCTTGTCGCCCTGCGGCGCGAATCCAAGCGCCAGCCCGTAGCTGCGCAGCGCCTCTCCTGCCCGGTAGACGGTCAGGCGGCGCGCCGATTTCTCGACGACGATCCGGTCGATCCGGCCGGTCAGCGGTGGCAGGCTGCCGCCGCCCGGCGGTGACGGGGCGGGATGAGGGATCAGGATCATCACCCCGACCCCCAGCATCAGGATCAGCGCCAGAAGCCGGAGCAGGTTCCGGACCGGGTTCATTGAAGGTCGCTGAAGGCGTCCTGCAGGCGCGCGACGGCCTCGGTCACCCGCGAACGCGGCGTCGCCAGGTTGAAGCGGAGGTAGCTTTCGCCGCCGGCGCCAAAGCTTGCGCCGTAGTTGACGGCAATCTTTGCCCCCGTCTCGACGCGCCGGGTGAATTCGGCGGCGGCCATGCCGGTCCGGCTGAAGTCGACCCAGGCAAGATAGGTGGCCTCAAGCGGCATCGACGTGAGGCCGGGGATGGCGCCGATGCCTGCGTCGAAGATCCGGCGGTTGCCGTCGAGATAGAGGGTCAGCGCATCGACCCAGGCGGCCCCTTCGGGGCTATAGGCGGCCGTGACCATATGCATGCCGAAACTGTTCGGCGACAGGCCCATTGCCATGTAGCGGCGCGCGAACCGGGCACGCAAAGCCTCGTCCGGGATGATGACGTTGCCGGAATGGCAGCCGGCGATGTTGAAGGTCTTCGTGGTGGCGGTCATCATGACCAGCCGGTCGGCAATCTCGGGCGCCGCGCGGGCCATGACCGTGTGGCGGACGCCCGGCATCACCAGATCATGGTGGATCTCGTCCGAAACCAGGATCAGGTCATGGCGCCTGGCGAAATCGGCGACGGCGCGCAGTTCGTCCGGCGTCCAGACCCGCCCGCCCGGATTGTGGGGCGAACAGAGGATCAGCATCTTCTCCTTGCCGGTCATCTGGGCGTCCCAGGCGGCAATGTCGAGCTGATAGCGCCCGCCTTCGGTCTTCAGGCGGCATTCGACAAGCGTGCGGTCGGACGCTTTGATGATCCGGGCGAAGGCGTGGTAGACCGGCGTCATCAGGACGACCCCGTCACCCGGCCGGGTGAATGTGTCGATGCACATGGCGGTGCCGTTCACCAGACCGTGGGTCGTGAAGACCCAGGCCGGGTCGACCGCCC
Source organism: uncultured Frigidibacter sp. (assembly GCA_964582215.1). Lineage (GTDB taxonomy): Bacteria > Pseudomonadota > Alphaproteobacteria > Rhodobacterales > Rhodobacteraceae > TMP-24. The sequence goes on along the minus strand of CAZORV010000053.1, from coordinate 10,952 downwards.
AGCCGTGACGTTCCAGCATCCACCAGCGGATGGCGGCCAGATAGTCGCGGTCATCCCCAAAATAGCCATAGACGCCATGCGCCGCCATCGCCTCGACCGCGCGCTGGACGGCGGCGGGCGGGGCGAAGTCCATGTCGGCGACCCACATGGCGAGGCCTTCGTCGGGCTTGACGCCATAGGTCGCCTCCATCATGTCCCACTTCGAGCAATGGGTGCCAACGCGGTCGATGATACGGTCGAAAGTCATGGTGGCCTCGGCTGGTTCTGAACGGAGTCTGGCGGCAAGCGCTGCGGGCCGCAAGCGGTCGCCGCCGAGCTATATCGCAAGGATGATAATTCCGCAAGATTGGGTTTTTATGAAACTTATGTCTTTTAATTTGGAATAAGTTTGGAATTTATTCCCATAAAATATCAATTTTATGGGTCATAATTCTGAAGCCGGTCGCCGAAACCCGGCCATTGCGAAACGGCCTTCCTTATCCTAAATCGGGCCCATGACCCTGCGCGCAATCCTCATCCATCCCGACCCGCGGCTGAAAAAGCCCTGCGCACCCGTGACCGCCATCACGGACGAGTTGCGAGAGGCCGCCGCCGACATGCTGGAAACCATGTATGATGCGCCGGGTGTCGGGCTGGCGGCGCCGCAGATCGGTCTGCTGGTCCGGATGTTCGTGATGGATTGCGTCAAGGACCCCGAGGCCGAGGCGCGCCCGATGGTGCTGATCAACCCCGAGGTCACCTGGACCTCGGACGCGCTGAGCAGCTATGATGAGGGCTGTCTCTCGATCCCCGAACAATATGCCGAAGTGCGCCGTCCGGCCGAGGTCCGCGTCCGCTGGCTGGGCCTTGACGGAGAAAGCCACGAGGAAGAATTCACCGGCCTCTGGGCCACCTGCGCCCAGCACGAGATCGACCATCTCGATGGCAAGCTGTTCATCGACTATCTGTCGCCGCTGAAACGCCAGCTGATCACCCGCAAGATGGAAAAGCTGAAACGCGACCGGGCGCGGGCGTGACCGTCCGGGCCTTCGTCCCCTATCCCGACAAGCGGTTGCGGACGG
>CAZORV010000053.1:0-9881 GCA_964582215.1 uncultured Frigidibacter sp. | reverse complement strand
CGACCCAGCCCGATTCCTGCCGGTAGACGACCGGCGAGCGCAGCCATTCCAGCAGCGTCGGGTTCGAGTCCCGCAGCAGCTGCAGCGTCTTGCGCAGGTCCCAGCCATTGATGTCCAGCTCGCCGCTGATGGGCTGCTCGATCACGTCGCGGCCAGGCCCTTGCCGCGCCGCAGATCGGCATCATGCTGCGGCTGGCCGTTGTCGACGCCTCGGACCGCCGCGGCCAGGCGCTGCGCATGGCCAACCCCGAGGTGCTGCATGCCTCGGTCCAGCTTCGCAAGCATGAGGAGGCGAGCCCCAATCTGCCCGGCGTCTCGGCCCTGATCGACCGGCCGCGGGCGGTGACGGTGCGGTTCCTGAATGCCGATGGCGACATCGAGGATCGCGATTTCGTCGGCCTCTGGGCCACGAGCGTCCAGCATCAGATCGACCATCTGAACGGCCGGATGTATCTTGACCATCTGTCACCGCTGCGGCGCAGGATGCTGGTGGCCCGGGCCGAAAAGATGAGGCGGCCGGGATGAAGGTCATCTTCATGGGCACGCCCGACTTTGCGGTCCCGGCGCTGCGGGCCATCGCCGCCCGGCATGAGGTCGTCGCCGTCTACAGCCAGCCCCCCCGCCCCGCCGGACGCGGCAAAAAGGACCGTCCTTCCGCCGTTCATCAGGTGGCCGACGCCCTGAACCTGCCGGTCCGCCATCCCGTCAACTTCCGCGACCCTGCCGACGGCGCGGCATTCGCAGCCCTTCGGGCCGATGTCGCGGTCGTGGCCGCCTATGGCCTGATCCTGCCGCCGGCCCTGCTGGCCGCCCCCCACCATGGCTGCCTGAACATCCATGCCTCGCTTCTGCCGCGCTGGCGCGGGGCCGCGCCGATCCACCGGGCGATCATGGCGGGTGACGCGGAAACCGGCATCTCGATCATGCAGATGGAACGTGGGCTGGACACCGGTCCGGTGCTGCTGCGCCAGGCTCTGGCCATCGGCGCCGAAGAAACGACGGCCGACCTGCACGACCGGCTGGCGCTGCTGGGCGCCGGGATGATCCTGACGGCCCTTGACGGTATCGACCGCCTTCCCCGGACCGCGCAGCCCGAATCCGGCGTCACCTATGCCACCAAGATCGACAAGGCCGAGGCCCGGCTCGACTGGACCCGACCGGCCGAGGAGATCGACCGCAAGATCCGCGGCCTTTCGCCCTTCCCCGGCGCCTGGACGCTGATCGGCGCCGAAAGGGTCAAGCTCCTGCGATCCCGCCTTTCGCCGGAATCCCCGGCAACGGCCCGCCCCGGCACAGTCCTGTCCGGCCTGACCATCGCCTGCGGCAAAGGCGCGGTCGAGGTGCTGGAGGCCCAGCGCGAAGGCAAGCGCCCCGTCGCGGCGGAAGACCTGCTGCGCGGCTGGCCGCTGCCCGCCCACGTCGGCTGACCCATTCACAAACGCCGCCCGCCTCCCCATATAGGCGCAAAGCGAAAGGGTTCTCCCATGGCACTTCTGGCCCTGATCATCATCGGCGCCGCCGCAGGCTTCATCGCCACCCGCATGATGCGGGTCGAGACGGATATGGTCAGCACCATCGCCATCGGCATCCTCGGCGCGCTGGCGGGCGGGCTTATCCTGCGCCTGGTCCTGACGATCACCGGCATTGCCGCCGGCTTCATCGGCGCCATCCTCGGCGCGATGCTGCTGATCTGGCTCTGGCAAAGCTACGGTCCGCGGGGGCGCTGAGGACTGCTGACGGGTTCTGACAGGACGTGGGGTCCAATACCGGGGAAACCCGCAGAAAGGCCCGACCATGCCCATACCAGACAACCGCCCCGCCAGCCACTGGATCGCCGTCGCCTCGGCCAATCACGCCGCGCGCGGGCGGGCCGAGGGGTACATGCAGGTCTGCCACGGCAAATGCGCGCCCCTCGCCCGCATCCGGCCGGGCGACCGGGTCGCGTATTATTCCCCGACCGAAGTCTTCGGCACCCGCACACCCTGCCAGAGCTTTACCGCCATCGGCCAGGTCCGGCCGGGCGCACCCTACCGGTTCGACATGGGCGGCGGCTTTGCTCCCTTTCGCCGCGACGTCCGCTGGCTCACAGCCCGCCACGCCCCGATCCGCCCGCTTCTCGACCGTCTCGAACTGACGCGCGGCAAGCCGAACTGGGGCGCGCCCTTCCGCCTTGGTCTGTTCCGGATCAGCGCCGAAGATTTCGCGACCATCGCACAGGCGATGTCGGCAACGCCTTTTGTCGAGCCGCCGGTCAGGAGGGCGCCCGCGCCGGCTTGAACGGCGCCATCCCCGCCCGCGCCAGCGCGTCGGCGCGCTCGTTCTCGGCATGGCCGGCGTGGCCCTTGATCCATTTCCAGACGACGCTGTGGCGGGCCTGTGCCTGATCCAGCCGCTGCCACAGATCGACATTCTTCACCGGCTTGCCATCCGATGTCCGCCAGCCGTTGCGCTTCCAGCCGTGGATCCACTGGCTGACACCGTTCTTCACATAGGCGCTGTCGGTCACGATGGTGATCTCGGTCGCGCGCCCCAGTGCCTCCAGCGCCGAAATTGCCGCCAGCAACTCCATCCGGTTGTTGGTCGTGTCCGCCTCGCCGCCCTGCAACGTGCGCTCTTTCAGCACCTGCCCGCCCTCGCGCGCCAGCATCAGAACCCCCCAGCCCCCGGGGCCGGGATTGCCGGAACAGGCGCCGTCGGTATAGGCAAAAAACTCGGGCATCGGGCTTTTTCTTTGTCCAAATACTCATCTGCGCCCACCGGGGACGCGCCGCCGGGCAGGGCTAAGCCGGTTCCCGCAAGACCCTCGGCACCTTGAATTCGACCCGCTCTTCGGCGGTCTCGACCAGTTCGACCGTCACCTCATAGCGCGCGCGAAAGGCGTCGAGCACCTCGTTCACCAGCACTTCGGGGGCGCTGGCGCCGGCGGTGACGCCGACGGCGGCGGCGCCGGCCAGCGCCCGCCAGTCGATCTCGTCGGCGCGCTGGACCAGCTGGGCATAGGCACATCCCGCCGCGCGCCCGACCTCGACCAGACGTTTCGAGTTTGACGAATTCGGCGCCCCGATCACCAGAAGCGCCGCGATCCGGGGGGCGATGGCCTTGACCGCCTCTTGCCGGTTGGTGGTGGCATAGCAGATGTCTTCCTTGTGCGGGCCGATGATCGCCGGAAAACGGGCCTTCAGCGCCGCGACGATCCCGGCCGTGTCATCGACCGACAGCGTCGTCTGGGTGATGAAGGCCAGCTTGCCGGGATCGCGCGGCACCACCCCGGCCACATCGGCCACCGTCTCGACCAGAATGACCTCGCCCTCGGGCAGCTGCCCCATGGTGCCCAGCGTCTCGGGGTGGCCGGCATGGCCGATCATCACCATCTGCAGGCCGTTCTCGTGATGGCGCTCGGCCTCGATATGGACCTTCGAGACCAGCGGGCAGGTCGCATCGACAAAGACCATCTCGCGCCGCCGCGCCTCGGCCGGGATCGCCTTGGGCACGCCATGGGCGGAAAAGATCACCGGGCGATCGTCGGGGCAGTCGCTCAGCTCCTCGACGAAGACCGCGCCCTTGGCGCGAAGGCCGTCGACGACAAAGCGGTTGTGGACGATCTCGTGGCGGACATAGACCGGCGCGCCCCATTTCTCGATCGCCATCTCGACGATCTTGATGGCGCGGTCGACACCGGCGCAAAAACCGCGGGGGGCGGCAAGGTAAAGCGTCAGCGGAGGCTTGGTCATGAAAACTGGTCCCGGTCCGGTCCGGCGGGTTAGGCCCCTTGCGGGCGGGCTCTGTCAAGGCTTTTGACAGGGCGGACTGACAAAGCGCAAGCGACCGGACGGGCCGCTTACTCTTCGGCCACGGCGGCGACCGGGGCCTCGGCACGCGGTTCGCGCGGCGGGCGGCCGATCACGTCACGCAGGGCATCAAGTTCGATGAAATTGTCGGCCTGACGGCGCAGCTCATCGGCGATCATCGGCGGCTGCGACCGTATGGTCGAGACGACCGAAACCCGCACGCCCTGCCGCTGCAGGCTTTCCACCAGCGCGCGGAAATCGCCGTCGCCCGAGAACAGCACGACATGATCGACGCGCGGCGCCAGTTCCATGGCGTCGACCGTCAGCTCGACCTCCATGTTGCCCTTCACCTTGCGGCGCCCCTGACTGTCGGTATATTCCCGCGCCGGCTTGGTCACCATGGTGAAGCCATTGTAGTTCAGCCAGTCGACCAGCGGCCGGATCGGCGAGTAATCGTCATTTTCCAGCAGCGCCGTATAGTAGAAGGCGCGCAACAGTTTCGAGCGCCGCTCGAACTCCTGGCGCAGCAGTTTGTAGTCGATGTCGAACCCAAGCGCCTTAGCCGCCGCATAGAGGTTGGATCCGTCAATGAACAGCGCAAGCCGTTCGTCCTTGTAGAACATTAAAGTCCCTTTCAAAATCGCGGGGTGGTGGCGCCCGCGATGGTAGTGCTGAAGCAGTGACGACGACCGAGGAACCAAGGTACTGAAGACGAAGCGCCAGACCCGTGAATGCAAGGTCTAGTCGAAATTCTAGCGTAAATGGAAACTCTCCAAAAGGACAGGCAGATGATAATTGCCCTGGGGGCCAATGAAAGTTCGGAATTCGGGACACCCGGGCAGACTTTGGCCCATGCGCTGACGCTGCTGTCAGGCGGGATTCGGCCTAAATCAGCCGAATCAGTGAGGGTTTGCGCTATCAGCCGCTTTTTTCGCACACCCGCCTTTCCGGCCGGTTCGGGGCCGGACTTCGTGAATGCGGCGGCTGTCCTGCAGACGACAGTTGATCCGGTTTCGGTTTTGCAGCTGCTCCACCGGATCGAGGCGCTGGCCGGGCGTGTCAGGACCGCGCGCTGGTCGGCCCGGCCGCTTGACCTTGACCTGATCGCCTGCGGCCAGACCGTCAGCCCCGATCCGGCCGAGGTTGCCCGCTGGATGGGACTGGCGCCCGGGGATCAGGCGCGGCGGGCGCCGGACCGGCTGATCCTGCCGCACCCGCGGTTGCAGGACCGGGCGTTCGTGCTGGTGCCGCTGGCCGAAGTCGCACCGGACTGGCGCCATCCGCTGACCGGCCGCAGCGTGACCGAGATGCTGGCCGCCCTGCCCGAGGCCGCCAGGGCGGCGGTGCGCCCGCTCTAGCGGTCGACCAGGAGGCCCCGGCGTCCGCCGGGGCGGCGCCTGGCCCGGCGCTTTGGGTTCCGGGGGGGGGTGCGTGCGAGCACGCACCCTACCGCTGAGCCCGCACGGTCTTCTCCGACGCCGGATTGAGCGGGAACAGCCGATCTTCCGGTGGAAGAGCGGCCCCGCTCATGTGGGAACGTTTCCCCGGGGCCGCCGCAGCACGCGACGACAGAGGGCAGGGCCTGCCCCGGATGGCGCGAAGCGCCAGCCCCCCGGGGGGGCAGGCGCTGCCCGGTCGCTTTGGGCGACCGGGCGGTGTGGGTGAGACCGGTGCGCGGCGGCGGGGGCGATGGCCCCTGCCGACTGGGGGGGCGCTGACCTTTCCCGTCACACCGGGCTGAGCGGGATCAGCCGATCTTCCGGCGGACGAGTGGCCCCGTTCGTACCGACGGAGGCGAGCCGGTCGATGCCCATGACGACGGGAAACCCGCGCCGTCCGCCGCACGCTTTGCGCTTGTCATTCCCGCGCCCAGCACCTAAATAGCGGCTTCCAGCTTTCCCAGGGGATTGGAGTCTGCCGATGGCCCGCGTTACGGTCGAAGATTGCGTTGACAAGGTTCCGAACCGGTTCGAGCTGGTGATGCTCGCCGCGCACCGGGCCCGCGAGATCACGGCCGGGGCCGCGCTGTCCATCGACCGCGACAATGACAAGAACCCGGTCGTGGCGCTGCGCGAGATCGCCGACGAGGCGCAGGGCGCCGCCGACCTGCGCGAGCGGATGATCGAAAGCCATCAGACCCAGATCGAGGTCGACGAGCCCGAAGACGACGACATGGCCCTGCTGATGAGCGCCGAGATGGACCGCCCCGCGCATGACGACATGTCCGAGGAAAAGCTGCTCCGCGCGTTGATGGAAGCACAGGGCCAGGGCTGACACCCGACAGGACGGACCGGAATGATCGACGTCGAAGACCTGATCGCGCTGGTCCGCAACTACAACCCCAAAACCAATGCCAAGCTGATCCGCCAGGCCTTTGACTATGGCCAGCGGATGCATGACGGGCAAAAGCGCCATTCCGGCGAGGATTACTTCACCCACCCGGTCGCCGTCGCCGCGATCCTGACCGAACAGCGCCTCGATGATGCGTCGATCGTGACGGCGCTGCTGCATGACACGATCGAGGATACCAAGTCGACCTACACCGAGGTCGCGCGCCAGTTTGGCGAAGAGATCGCCGAACTGGTCGATGGCGTCACCAAGCTGACCAACCTGCAGCTGTCCTCGACCGAGACCAAACAGTCCGAGAATTTCCGCAAGCTGTTCATGGCCATGTCCAAGGATCTGCGGGTGATCCTGGTCAAGCTGGCCGACCGGCTGCACAACATGCGCACCATCAAGTCGCTGCCCGCCAAGAAACAGGCGCAGAAGGCCCGCGAGACGATGGACATCTTTGCCCCGCTTGCCGGGCGGATGGGCATGCAGTGGATGCGCGAGGAACTTGAGGATCTGTCGTTCAAGGTCCTGAACCCCGAGGCGCGCTCCTCGATCATCCGCCGGTTCATCGCGCTGCAGCGCGAGACCGGCGACGTGATCCACAAGATCACCTCTGACATCCGCAACGAACTGGACAAGGCCGGGATCGAGGCCGACGTCTATGGCCGGGCGAAGAAACCCTATTCGATCTGGCGCAAGATGCAGGAAAAGCAGCTGGCCTTTTCGCGGTTGTCCGACATCTACGGCTTTCGCATCATCAGCCGAAGCGATGCCGACTGCTACCGCATCCTCGGGGTGATCCATCAGCGCTGGTATGCGGTGCCGGGGCGGTTCAAGGACTATATCAGCCAACCGAAATCGAACGGTTACCGGTCGATCCACACCACGGTTTCGGGGCGCGACGGCAAGCGGGTCGAGGTGCAGATCCGGACCCGCCAGATGCACGAGGTGGCCGAGGCCGGGGTCGCCGCGCACTGGTCCTATCGCGACGGCGTCCGCGCCCAGAACCCGTTCGCCGTCGATCCGGCGCGCTGGGTGACGACGCTGACCGAACGGTTCGACACCGGTGACGACCACGACGAGTTTCTCGAGAACGTCAAGCTTGAGATGTATTCCGACCAGGTCTTCTGTTTCACCCCCAAGGGCGACGTCGTCCAGCTGCCCAAGGGCGCCACGCCCATCGACTTTGCCTACGCAATCCACACGCGGATCGGCAATGCCTGCGTCGGCGCCAAGATCGACGGCATCCGTGTCCCGCTCTGGACCCGGCTGAAGAACGGCCAGTCGGTCGAGGTGATCACCGCCGCCGGTCAACGCCCGCAGGTGACATGGATCGACATCGTCGTGACCGGCCGCGCCAAGTCGGCGATCCGCCGCAGCCTGCGCGAGGAAAACCGCGAGCGGTTCGTCAAGCTGGGGCATGAACTTGCCCGCGTGGCGTTCGAACATGTCGGCAAGAAGGCCACCGACAAGGCGCTGCGCACCGCCGCCAAGACGCTGGGCCTGGCGGACGAAACCGAAGTGCTGGCCCGGCTTGGCAGTGCCGAACTGACCGCGCGCGAGGTGATCGAGGCGATCTATCCCGATCTTGCCGCCAGCACCGCCGAAGAGGTCGAGGGCCACCGCTCGGTGGTCGGTCTGGCCGCCGATCAGGGCGTGCGCCGCGCCAATTGCTGCCAGCCGGTGCCGGGCGAACGGATCGTCGGCATCACCTATCGCGGCCTTGGCGTCGTCGTGCATGCGATCGACTGCCCCGCCCTGGCCGAGTTCGAGGAACAGCCCCAGCGCTGGGTCGATCTGCACTGGCATTCGGGCCGGCATGCCGCGGTCAACGCCGTCAGCCTGAACCTGACGATTGCCAACGGCGCGGGCGTCCTTGGCCGCATCTGCACCGTCGTCGGCGAACAAAAGGCCAATATCTCGGATCTGACCTTTGTCGACCGCAAACCGGATTTTTATCGTCTTATTCTTGAGGTAGAACTGCGCGACGCCGAACATCTGCATATGGTGCTGACAGCGCTTGAGGCGGAAAGTGACGTGGCGCAGGTGGAACGGATAAGGGATTTGTCCCGCAAGCCCTGAGGGGACGGAAATGGTATTCAGACGGCGCGACCGGCGCCCGGTGTTGACGTTACTGAGTGAGTTGATCTTTCCGCGCGGCGGCTGGAAGCGCGCGGTCCAGTATGTCTATCTCAGGCTTCGCCGCCTGCCCGACCCGCCGCACCGCGTGGCACGCGGGGTCTTTGCCGGTGTCCTGATCTCGTTCACCCCCTTTTTCGGGCTGCATTTCTTTGGCGCGATCCTGTTGGCCTGGGCCTTGCGCGGCAATGTGCTGGCAGCACTTCTGGCGACCTTCTTTGGCAACCCCGTGACACTGCCGCTGATCGCCTTCGGCTCGGTCGAGCTGGGCCACTGGCTGATCGGCGGCAATGTCGGCTTCGGGATCGAGGAAATCTGGCAGTCCTTTGCGATGGCCGGAACGACGGTCTGGTCGAACTGCGTCGCGATCTTTACCCCGGCGACGGTGAAATGGACCGGGCTTTGGGAGTTCTTCCAGAACATCTTCCTGCCCTACACGTTCGGCGGCCTGCTGCTGGGGCTGCTGTTCGGCCTTCTGTGCTATTACGCCACCCTGCCGGCGCTGAACGCCTATCAGGCAATCCGCGAACGGCAGCGGCGCGAGCGGCTGGAAAAGGCGGTGGAAAAGCGCCGCAAGGCCGCCGAAAAGGAACAAAAGCGCGCCGAGCGGGCGGCGCTGAAGGCAAAGGATCAGGCATGATGGCGGGGACGAACGGGCTGCGGCTGGGGGTCAACATCGACCATGTGGCGACGGTCCGCAACGCCCGGGGATCGGCCTATCCCGACCCGGTCCGCGCGGCGCTGATGGCCGAGGCGGCGGGCGCCGACGGCATCACCGCCCATCTTCGCGAAGACCGCCGCCACATCCGCGACGAGGATATCTCGGCGCTGATGGAACGGCTGACACGGCCGCTGAACTTTGAAATGGCGGCCACGGCCGAAATGCAGGCCATCGCGCTTCGCCACCGCCCCCACGCCGTCTGCATCGTCCCCGAAAAGCGCGAGGAGCGGACGACCGAGGGCGGGCTTGACGTCGCCTCGGACCAGAACCGGCTGACCGGCTACATCGCCGCCTTGCGCGATGCCGGTTGCCGGGTGTCGATGTTCATCGGCCATGACCCGCGCCAGATCGAAGCCTCGGCGCGCATCGGCGCAGCGGTGGTCGAACTGCACACCGGCCATTATTGCGACCTCCACCACGAGGGCCGCCTGGCCGAACGCGACGCCGAGCTTGCCGCCCTGTGCCAGGGTGCCGCTTTGGCCCATTCGCTGGGTCTGGAAGTCCACGCGGGCCACGGGCTGACCTTCGAAACCGTCGGCCCGATCGCCGCCATCCCCGAGGTCCGCGAACTGAACATCGGCCATTTTCTGATCGCCGAGGCGATCTTCACCGGCCTCGGCCCGGCGATCACCGAGATGCGGCGGATCATCGACGCGGCACGCGGCCAGTGATGATCCTCGGCATCGGCACCGATCTTGCGAATATCGACCGGATCGCCGCGACGCTGGAACGGTTCGGCGACCGGTTCCGCGACCGGGTCTTCACGCCCCGCGAACAGCACAAGGCGCAGAGCCGCCCGCGCGCCGTCGCCGCCACCTATGCCAAGCGCTGGGCGGCGAAAGAGGCCTGTTCCAAGGCGCTGGGCACCGGTCTGCGCATGGGCATCAGCTGGAAGGACA
>CAZORV010000052.1:16071-16428 GCA_964582215.1 uncultured Frigidibacter sp. | reverse complement strand
TGAACCGACCTCGGCGCTCGACCCCGAGATGATCAAGGAAGTGCTCGACACGATGATCGGCCTGGCCGAAGAGGGCATGACCATGCTGTGCGTCACCCACGAAATGGGCTTCGCCCAGGCCGTCGCCAACCGCGTGATCTTCATGGATCAGGGCCAGATCGTCGAACAGAACGCCCCCACGGAGTTCTTCAACAATCCGCAGTCCGACCGGACCAAGCTGTTCCTCAGCCCGATCCTCGGTCACTGACATCGGTCACTGACCCCGGCCAGGGGGGGGGGGGGGGGGCCCCCCCCCCCCCCCCCCGGATTTAATCAGGAAAAATAGACCCCGGGTTTTTTTTTGGGCAGAAAAGAGGG
>CAZORV010000052.1:0-16061 GCA_964582215.1 uncultured Frigidibacter sp. | reverse complement strand
ACTGACCCCGGCCAGCGGGGGGCTGTCTGCCCCCCGCACCCCCCGAGGATATTTGGACAAAGAAAAAGCAGCCGGTTTTTTCTTTGCCGAAATACTCCGGGGAGCGCGAGGGGCAGGGCCCCTCGTTCCTGCCGCCCGGGTCAGTCGCGGCCGGCGGGGATGAAGAAATCCAGGACCGAGCCGGCACCCGCCCGGACCTCTTTCCAGCTGTCCAGCTGGAAATCGACCACCAGGGTGGCTGCAGTCGGATAGCGGGCGAAATCGGCGTGGGCCGGGGGGCGGGCCGCGAGGAGCCGGGCGAATTCGGCGATGCCGGGATTGTGGCCGATCATCATCACCGTGTCGCCGGTGGCCCGTGACAGCGCTTTCAGCATGACATCGGGCGAGGCATGGTAAAGCCCGGCCAGAAATTCGATCTGCGGCGTCACTTCCAGCGGCGCCGCCGCCAACGTTGCCCAGGTTTCGCGCGTGCGGACCGCGGTCGAGCAGAGCACCTGATCCGGTTCGTACCCCCGCGAATGCAGCCAGTCGCCGAGTTCAAGCGCCGAGCGGCGGCCACGCTGGTTCAGCGGCCGGTCGTGGTCGGCCATGGCCGGATCGTCCCAGGCGGATTTCGCATGGCGGGTCAGGATGAGGCGGCGATGGCCTGCTGGGATCATGGGTGAAAGAGCCTCATATGATAGGCGGACTGTTCGGCCAACCTGCCATAGGCTTGGGACAGGGGGCAAGCGCGACGAGTGACGCAGCCGTCCGTCAGGCAGTTATTTCCCGCAGCCCGGTCGAGAAAGCCGTGGCAGGCCGGAACGTCATAGCCGCGGCCCGTCAGGGCGCCCGCGGGGCAGGCGCCGAGACAGGGTCTGGCCGCACAGCCGTCGCAGGGGCTGGCGCCGGTGGCAGGGAGGGCGAGCCGCTCGCCGAGCGCAATGGCGCCGCGATAGGAGACGAAGAGCCCCGCCCGGTCATGGACCAGAAGCGTCACCGGCGAGGCGAAGGCCCGGCCCGAGCGCAGTGCCCAGGCGTAGAACGGCTGATGGGGCGGGCCGCCGAACGGGAAAAAGGCCTTGCCGCCAAGGTCGCAGGCCATCCGGCCGATGGTCCGGCGCGACCAGCGGTCGACCGGGTCGGCCGTGCCGTCCTGCCATTCGGGCTGGGCGGTGAGGTGCGGCCAGAAGCCGGGTTCGTCCGGCCCGAAGAGGAGCAGCGTCCCGAAGCCGGGCGGCAGCCCGTCGCCGGGCTCGGGGTGAAAGGCGCCGAACAGCGCCAGCCGGTGCGGCGCCGCCAGTGCCGCAATCGCCGCAAGGTCGGTCACGGATGGCGCGGCGTCACCCGCGGCACGGTCGAGCGGATCTGGCTGCCCGCGCCATGGTCGGTGAACAGTTCCAGAAGGCAGGCGTTCGGCGTCCGCCCGTCCATGATCGTCACCGCGCGCACCCCCTCGGCCAGCGCCGCCAGCGCGGTTTCGGTCTTGGGGATCATCCCGCCGGAGATCACCCCGTCCTCGGTCATCTGGCGGACCTCTTCGGGGGTGATCTGGGTCATGATCTCGCCCGCGGCGTTCCTGACCCCGGCCACATCGGTCAGGAGCAGCAGCCGGTCGGCCTTGAGCGCACCGGCAATCGCCCCGGCGGCCGTGTCACCATTGACGTTGAACGTCTCGTTGTCGGCCATTCCGGTGGCGACGGGGGCGACAACCGGGATGATCCCGGCCTTGTAAAGGTCGCGCAGGACCTGGACGTTCATCTCAACCGGACGGCCCACGAAGCCAAGTTCCGGGTCGTCGGCGACGCAGACCATCAGGTCATCGTCCTTGCCGGAAATGCCCACGGCCCGGCCGCCCGCATCCATGATCGCCTGGACGATGCGCTTGTTGACAAGACCCGAGAGGATCATCTCGACCACCTGCACCGTCGCCTTGTCGGTCACCCGCTTGCCGCGCACGAAGTCGGACTTGATGCCCAGTTTGGTCAGCATCTCGTTGATCATCGGTCCGCCGCCGTGAACGACGACCGGGTTGACCCCGACCTGGCGCATCAGGACCACGTCGCGGGCAAACTCGGCCATCGCGGCCTCGTCGCCCATGGCATTGCCGCCGAATTTCACCACGACCACGGCGCCCGAAAAGCGCTGCAGATAGGGCAGCGCCTCGGACAGGGTCTTGGCGGTGGCAAACCAGTCTCGGTCCATGTTCTGCTTTCTCATCGGCGCCTCATGTCTTTCCCGCAGGTTTTACGGCGGTTTCCCGGCCGGGGAAACCGGTTTTTGGGCAGGGCGGCGGCCTATTCGATGGTGGCGATGATGGCGCGCAGCGTCTCGATCCCGTCGCCCTTTTCGGACGAGGTCATGACGATTTCGGGGAAGGCGGCGGGATGTTTCTGCAAGGCGGCGCGCACCTGATCAAAGATCGCCGGCCGGTCCGAGGCCTTGACCTTGTCGGCCTTGGTCAGCACCACCTGAAAGGTCACCGCCGACCGGTCGAGCAGGGCCAGGATCTCGGCGTCGACATCCTTGATCCCGTGGCGGGTGTCGATCAGCACGAAGGCCCGGCGCAGGGTCGGGCGGCCGGCCAGATAGGCCTTCAGCAGCCGCTGCCACTTCTCGACCACCGGCTTTGGCGCCTCGGCATAGCCATAGCCGGGCAGGTCGACCAGATAGCGGCTGTCGCCGGCGGTGAAATAGTTGATCTCTTGCGTCCGTCCCGGCGTGTTCGAGGCGCGGGCCAGGTTCTTGCGCCCGGTCAGGGCGTTGATCAGGCTCGACTTGCCGACATTCGAGCGCCCGGCAAAGCAGATCTCGGGCCGGTCGGCGGGCGGCAGACCGTCCATCGCCACCGCGCCCTTCAGAAAGTCGATCGGACCGGCGAACATCAGCCGGCCGGCCTCGCGGCTGGCGGCGTCGGGTTCGGCGGCGAAGGGAAAGGGCTGGATCATGCGCCTGCCCCCTGGCCCGTGGCCCGCCCGGCCAGGCTGCCAGCCCCGGTCATTTCGCCGCCGTCTTGTCGCGCCGGAAGCCGCCTTTGATATTGCCGAAGATGTCGGGTCGTTTGCCGTGCATCGACATGATCGTATATTGCTGCAGGAAGGTGATGGTGTTGTTGGTGATCCAGTAGAGCACCAGCCCCGAGGCGAAGCTGCCCAGCATGAACATGAAGATCCAGGGCATCCAGGCAAAGACCTGCGCCTGGGCTGCGTCGGCCGGGGCGGGGTTCAGCTTTTGCTGGAACCACATCGAGATGCCCAGAAGGATCGGCAGCACTCCAAGCGAGATGAAGGCAAGCGGCGAGCCTGCCGCCGGCCCTGCCCACGGCAAGAGGCCGAAAAGGTTGAGGATCGACGATGTGTCGGGCCCCGACAGGTCCGTCAGCCAGCCGACAAAGGGCGCGTGCCGCAGTTCCAGCGTCACATAGATGACCTTGTAAAGCGAATAGAAGATCGGGATCTGCAGCAGGACCGGCAGGCAGCCCGAGGCCGGGTTGACCTTTTCCTTCTTGTAAAGCTCCATCATGTTCTTCTGCATCTTGGCGCGGTCGTCCCCGGCCTCGGCCTTCATCTTCTCGATTTCCGGCTGCAGTTCCTTCATCTTGGCCATCGAAACGTAGCTTTTGCGGGCCAGCGGGAAGACCAGGGTCTTGATCACGAAGGTCAGGGCGATGATGGCAAAGCCCATGTTGCCGATGGCGCCGTGCAGCCAGTGCAGCAGGCGGAACATCGGCTTGGTCAGAAAGAAGAACCAGCCCCAGTCGATGGAATCGACGAACCGGTCGATCTTCAGCGCGGATTCGTAGCCGCGGATCGCCTCCCATTCCTTGGCGCCCGCGAACATCATCGTGGTCGAGGAACCGCTGGCGCCCGGGGCGATCTCGATCGCGGGCAGGCGGGCCGAGGTGATGTAGTAATCCTCGCCCGGGATGTATTTGGCGACCAGTTTGAAGGGCTGGCCCGGGGTGGGGATCAGCGTGGTCATCCAGTATTTGTCGGTCAGCCCGACCCAGCCGCCCGAGGTCACGTCGACGATGTCGGACGGGCCTTCGACGGGGTCGAGGTCAAGCTTGGTCAGCTTCTTGAAGGTCAGGTCATGCAACTCGCCGTCGGCCATGCCGATCGAGCCCTGATGCAGCACATAGGTCGTCGCGGTCTTTGGCGCGCCCTGACGCAGGACCAGCCCGAAAGGCGACAGGTTCACCGCCGCCGCCGTCCGGTTCTCGACCGTCTGGGTGACGGTGAACATATAGTCCGCGTCAACCGCGATCGTGCGGCGAAAGATCAGGCCCGCGCCATTGTCCCATGTCAGCGTGACGGGCGTGTCGCTGGTCAGCGAGGCGCCGCTCTCGACCGACCAGAGCGTGTTGGCGTCGGGCAGGGCCGGGGCCGTGGCACCCTCGGCGGCGCGCCAGCCGTAGTTGGCATAGTAATTCTCGGCGTCGGGACTGTTCGGCGCGCCCTTGTAGCTCAAGAGCCGGACATTGGGCGAACCGGGCTCAAGCGTCTCGCGGTAGTCCTTCAGCGACAGATCGTCGAAGGTGCCGCCAAGAAGCGAAATCGAGCCTGTCAGCCGCTGGGTGTCGATCATGACACGCGGTGCGGTTGCCGCGGCGGCCGTCTGGACCGGCTCGGCCGTGGCCGCCGCCGTTTCCGACGTCGCTCCGGCTGCCGGGGCGGCCGCGCCGGTTCCGGCGGTCTGCCCGGCCGCCGCCGGGGCCGTCAGATCGGCGGACGGCGGCGGCGCGAAAAACACGCTCCAGACCAGGACGACCAGCGCCGACAGCACCATCGCCAGCATGAGGTTCTTATTCTGATTGTCCATCCGGACCCACCACCCGTCAAAGCAAGATCAGCGTGGTTCAACAGAAGGGGCCGGAAAAGGTCAAGCGCTTTCGGCCCGGGCGCGGCAGTGGCGGGGCTTTGCGGCGCACTTCGGGGCGTTTTTGCCGGTATTGGCCCGGTCTGGCCCAGTCTGGCGCGGTCTGGCCCGTTCACGCAAGCGCCGCGCGACCGTCGCGCACCCTCGGCGCGGCCGTGGCGCACCAGCATCCCGCGCGGCGCGCACCTTCGGCGGGGGCCATTGCGACAGCCAGGCGGCTCCCGCCTCGCCCGGTCACCCGGCGACCGACTCAGCCGATCCGGCGCCCCAGCTTTGCCGCCCCCTCGATCTTCATCCGGTGATGTTCCAGCCAGCCGATCGTATCCTCGAACGGCATCGGCCGCGCGATCACGAAGCCCTGGACATGGCTGCAGCCCAGCTGCGACAGCATCGCATGTTCGGCCAGCGTCTCGACCCCTTCGGCCAGCGTCGTCAGGCCCAGACGCTCGGCCATCGACAGGATCGCCGTCACCATCCGCTGCTGGGTCGGATCACTGTCCACCCGCGTCACGAAGGACCGGTCGATCTTGATCCGGTTGACTGCAAAGCGCCGGATCGAGGTGATCGAGGCATGGCCCGTCCCGAAATCGTCCAGATCAATGCCGCAGCCGATGTTCGACAGCGCGGCGATATTGCGGACCACCGTGTCATTCTCGGTCTCGGCCACCACAGTCTCGAGGATCTCGACCGTCAGCCGCCGGGGTGCCAGGTCAAAGCGGTCAAGCTCCCACCGCAGCCGTTCGACCAGACGGGGGTTGCGCAGTTCCTCGCGGCAGAAGTTCACCGCGACGCTCGGCACGACATAGCCCGCCCGGTCCCAGCTGCGCAGCGCGTTCAGCGTCTGGAACAGCATGACCTCGCCCAGCCGCGCCGACAGGCCCGAGGCGGTGATCGCCGGCAGAAACTCGGCCGGCGGCAGCACGCCCCGGTCGGGGTGCTTCCAGCGGGCCAGCGCCTCGAACCCGGTCACTTCGCCGGTGTCGGTGCAAAGCTGCGGCTGGAAATAGGCAATGATCTCGCCGGCCTCGAGCGCGGCCTCGACCTGATCGCGCAGCGACTGGCGGTCGGCAGCCGCGGTCGCCACCTCTTGCGAATAGGCGCGGATGGCCGAGGGGCCGTTGCGCCAGGCATCATCCGCCGCCAGCTCCGCAGCGGCCAGCAGTGCGGCACCGGTCAGCGCCGGCGCGCGGCTCGGCAGGCAGAAGCCGACGGAACATGAGACATAGATCGTCATCGCGTCGACCGACAGCGGTTCCTGCAGGGCGGTCTGCAGCCGCGCCGCGACCTGGATCAGCGTCTCAAGATCGGCCCGCCGCATCGGCCCCAGCGCCACGGCGAAACGGTCGCCTTCCAGCCGCGCCACCGTGTCATGCTGGCGCATCGTCACCAGAATCCGCTCGGCCATCCGGCGGACCACCTGATCATGCGCCGCCTGCCCGTGATGTTCGACGATCGAGCGGCCGTCATCAAGGCTGACAACCAGCGCCGCCGTGGTCTTGCCGGTGCTGGCGGCATGTTTCAGCACCGACTGCAGCGCCTGTTCGGCACTTTCGCGAAGACAAAGCCCGCTCAGCCCGTCGCGCGGCGCCTGCGGCGGTTGGGACGGGGCCGCATCGGGTGCCACGGAACCCTGCGGCCAGAAGGCGACCGGCAGACCGGCGACCAGCACCACGGCCGCACCCGGCGCCCCGAACCAGTACCAGGCCATCAGCACCGCCGGGATCAGGCCAAGCACCTGCGGCGGCAGGAACCGCCCCGCCAGCCTGCCGCTATCGAAGCGCGTCCTGAGTGACCGGTGCAACATTGGCAAGCCTCGCGATGACGGGCCGGAATTGCCCCCTGGGCCAAGCCTATGCGCGTTCAGATGACCAGCCGGTTAATCCGGAAGCCGAAATTCGGCGGTTTTTTCGCGATCCCCGGCCGATCCCGGCGTCGGCCCCAGCGTCAGGCCAGAAAAATCGAACAGTCCGGGGTCCGGCAGATGCGAGGGGCGGGCATTCATCAGCGCGCGGAACATCACCTGCCGCCGGCCTGGGCTCCGCGCCTCCCACCCGTTCAGCAGGGCCTTGACCTGCGCGCGCTGCAACCCCTCCTGACTGCCGCAAAGGTCGCATGGGATGATCGGATAGTTCATCGTCCGCGCGAACCTGTCGCAATCCGCCTCTGACACGAAGGCCAGCGGACGATACAGAAACAGATCACCCTCCTCGTTCACCAGCTTCGGCGGCATGGTTGCCAGCCGGCCACCGTGAAAGAGGTTCATGAAGAAGGTTTCGAGAATATCGTCGCGGTGATGGCCAAGGACCACCGCCGAACAGCCTTCTTCCCGCGCGATCCGGTAAAGGTTGCCGCGCCGCAGCCGCGAGCACAGGCTGCACATCGTGCCGCCCGGCGCGATTTTCGAGGTCACGACCGAATAGGTGTCCTGATAGTCGATCCGGTGCGGAACGCCCATCCGGGTGAGGAAATCGGGCAGAACCGTCGCCGGAAAGCCCGGCTGCCCCTGATCCAGATTGCAGGCCAGAAGATCGACCGGCAAAAGCCCGCGCCATTTCAGCTCGGTCAGCGCCGCCAGCAATGTATAACTGTCCTTGCCGCCCGACAGACAGACCAGCCAGCGCGCGCCCCGCTCGATCATCCCGTAGGTCTCGATCGCCGCGCGCACCTCGCGCACGATCCGCTTGCGCAGCTTGCGAAATTCCGTCGACGCCGGCGCGCCCTGGAACAGCGGGTGGATGTCATCGGGCTCGTCAAGCATGGGCGCCTCTATGCCAGAACCGCCCGCCGAAGAAAAGTCGCCTCCGGCGGGAGTATTTGGACAAAGAAAAAGCCATGAACCCTTGCCCGAGCCGGTTTTTTCTTTGCAAAAATACTCCGGGGGTGCGGGGGCAGCGCCCCCGCTGGCTTTGGAAGGGTCAGGCCTTCCGGCGTGGCGGCACCGGGTCATGGCCGCTGCCGCCCCAGGGATGGCAACGGCAGATCCGCGCGGCGGCAAGCCAGCCGCCCCGGAGCCCGCCATGGTGCTCAAGCGCCTCAAGCGCATAGGCCGAGCAGGTCGGCTGGAAGCGGCAGCCGTGGCCGACCCAGGGCGAGGCGATCAGCCGGTAGCCGCGGACGGGAAGGGCCAGGATGGCGGCGAGCGGTGTCATCGGTCCCTGTGGATCTGGGCAAGTGCCCGGCCGAGGTCGTCGAGCAGCAGGGCAAAGTCGCGGCTGGCCGTCACGCCGGCCCGGCCGACAAGAACATAGTCCCAGCCGGGGCGGCCGCCAAGCGGCAAGGCAAGGCGGGCGATCTCGCGCAGGCGGCGTTTGGCGCGGTTGCGGGCGACGGCATTGCCGACCTTTTTCGAACAGGTAAAGCCGACGCGGATCAGATGAGGCTCATGGCCGGGCTCGTCGGCGCGCCGCTGCCGGGCCTGCAGCAGAAAGGCCGCCGCCCCCTGTCGCCGCGCCTGCGCCGCCTTCAGGAAGTCGGCGCGCCGGGCCAAGACCGCCAGACGAACGGAAACCGCCGGAGGTTGCCCCCCGCCAGGCCCATCGGGGTCTTGTGCGGGTGCCTCCGGCGGTGTCATGCCGTGCTGCGGGAAGCTTAGGCCGACAGAACCTTGCGGCCACGGGCGCGGCGCGCGTTCAGCACCTTGCGGCCGCCCTTGGTGGCCATGCGCGCGCGAAAGCCGTGGCGGCGGGCGCGGACCAGGTTCGACGGTTGATAGGTGCGTTTCATCGCTTCACTCCGGATCTTCGGCCCAAACCCCGAAGGCGGGATTCGAAGGCCATTCATTCGAAGCCCGGTCCATAGACGCGCCGGGAGGGCAAGTCAACCGCGACTGCGGCGAAATTCCCCGGGCTTTTGCGCCGTCGGCTCTTTGCAGCGGGGCCTTTGAATGGCTATCCTGCGGCGGCACAACCGGCGGTTCAGGCGACGGACGCGCGCCGTGACCCGGATGGCCGGCCGTGAAAGGGGGGACATGTTTTTCAGGACTCTCTCCGGGCGGTTCCTGCTGTTGACGATGATCTTCGTCATGCTGGCGGAAATCCTGATCTTCGTGCCCTCGGTGGCGCGGTTCCGCGAGGATTACATCCGTTCGCGGCTTGAACGCGCCCAGATCGCGGCCCTGTCGCTGCTGGCTGCCGGCGACATGATCGATGAAAAGGTCGAGCAGGAGCTGCTGGCCAATGCCGAGGTTCACAACGTCGTCCTGCGGCGGGACGACATGCGGCAGCTGATCCTGTCCTCGCCGATACCGGCGCCGATCGAGGCGACCTATGACATGCGCGAGCCGGGGCCCTGGGTGCTGATCCGGGATGCGGTCCATTGCCTGCTGGAACGCCACAGCCGGGTCGTCCGGGTCATTGGCGATCCGGTCAAGCAGGCGGGGCTGCTGATCGAGGTGACGATGGACACCGGGCCGCTGCGGCTGGCGATGGTCGACTACGGCGTCCGCATTCTCGGCCTGTCGGCGGTGATTTCGGTTCTGACGGCCGGCCTTCTGTTCTTTGCGGTCGGGCGGCTGCTGGTGGCGCCGATCCGGCGGGTCGTCAGCCATATGTCGGCCTATGCCGAGGCGCCCGAGGATGTGCGGCGGCTGATCGAGCCGCAGTCGAGCGTGATCGAGCTGCGCGAGGCGGAAGATGCCCTGCAGGGCCTGCAGCGGCAACTGACCTCGGCGTTGCGTCAGCGCGAGCGGCTGGCGCAGCTGGGCGGTGCCGTGGCGCGGGTCAGCCATGATCTGCGCAATATCCTGACCACGGCGCAGCTGCTGACCGACCGGATCGAGGCCTCGCGCGATCCGGCGGTGGCGCGGGCGGCGCCCAAGCTGGTCGCCTCGATCAGCCGGGCGGTCGCGCTGTGCGAATCGACCCTCGCCTTCGGCAAGGCCGAGGAGCCGCCGCCGACGCTGTCGCGCTTCATGCTGGCCGGTCTGGTGGACGAGGTGGTCGAGGCGGAACAGACCGCGGGGTCGGGGCTGGTCGACTTCGTGACCGACATCGCCCCGAGCCTGACGATCCGCGCCGACCGCGAACAGCTGTACCGGGTGTTTTCCAACCTGACCCGCAACGCGAGGCAGGCGATCGAGGCGACCGGCCAGCCCGGCACGATCGAGATCGCTGCGGGCGACGAGGAGGGGGGCTGGTGGGTGCGGGTCGGCGATACCGGGCCGGGCCTGCCGCAGAAGACCCGCGACCATCTGTTCGAGCCCTTTCACCCCGGCAATCGCAAGGGCGGCACCGGCCTTGGCCTTGCCATCGCCGCCGAGCTGGTCCGGGGGCATGGCGGGCGGCTTGAACTGGTCAGGACCGGCGAGGGCGGCACGGAATTCATGGCGCATCTGCCGGGCGAACTGGCGTTCGGGGACCAGCAGTAGGGTAAGGGCCGCCGGTGCCGGTCTGGGGCGGGCCTGACGGATGGCGTGGACGGTGCCGGACGGGCCGGGACGCCGGGGCTGAGCGGAAAAGTTGATCTTCCATTGAAAGAGCGGCCCCGGCCATGCGCGCAGGCCGCCCGGGAACCAGCGCCCTCCGGAGGGACAGGCGCTGCCCGGTGGTTTTGGGCGGCGGGGCGGTGTGGGCGGGATCGGTGCGCGACGGCAGGGTCACGGACCCGCCGACCGAGGCGGCGCTTGCCTTTCCATCAACGCCGGTCTGAGCGGGAAAGGCCGATCTTCCGGTGGAAGAGCGGCCCCGCTCATGCGGAAACGTCTCCCGGTGACCGCCTCAGCCCCTTGCAGCAGAGGGCAGAGCCTGCCCCGGATGGCGCGGAGCGCCAGCCCCCCGGAGGGGCAGGCGCTGCCCGGTCGCTTTGGGCGACCGGGCGGCGTGGGTGGCATCGGTGCGGGGCCGCAGGGTCACGGGCCGCTGCTGACTGAGGCGGTGCTGTCCCTTCGCGGCGCTTTGGGTCCCGGGGTGGTGCGTGCGAGCACGCACCCTGCCGCTGAGGCGGCGTTGTCCCTTTCGCGGCGCTTCGGGTCCTGAGGGGGTGCGTGCGAGCACGCACCCTACCGCTGAGGCGGTGTTGTCCCTTTCGCGGCGCTTCGGGTCCCGGGGGGGTGCGTGCGAGCACGCACCCTACCGCTGAGGCGGTGCTGTCCCCTTCGAGGCGCTTCGGGTCCCGGGGGGTGCGTGCGAGCACGCACCCTACCGTTGCCGGCCGGGGCTGCGCCCGATGGCGACGCCCGATGCCGACGCCTGACCGGTCTCAGTGCTTTTTCTTCTTCTTGCGCGGCTTCTCTGCCGCCTCGCCCAGGGCCTTCAGCCGCCTGGCAAAGCCCGGCGCGTCAAGGGCGGTGAGGGCCTGCGCGCTGGCCGCGAGGTCGGCCATGACCTCGTGCAGGGCGGCGAACCGGACATCCGGCATCGCCGCCTCGGCCTGCATCAGCCGGTCGACGACGGGGGCAAGGACCAGCCGATGCCGCGCGGCCGTCATCAGGCGCAGCACATCCCAGGCGTCGCTCGGCGCGGTGAAATATTCCTTCCGGTCGCCGGGCGCGCGCGCGACGCCGATCAGGCCCCAGCCGCGCAATTCCTTCAGCGCGGTCGAGATGTTGGAGCGTGAAAGACCCAGCCGGGCGACCAGATCGTCGGCGCAGGGCGCCTGGGCGGCCCGCCAGATCGCGGCGAAACACTGGCCCGCCGGGCGCGACAGGCCGAAGGGTCCGGCAAGGTCGGCAAAAAGGTCGGCAAGTGTCTGATCGGCGTTCGGCATGGGTGCAGCATCGTCAATCCCGCGCCCCGGCGCAACTGCGAAGGCAGGCTCAGAGCACGACCTGATATTCCGCCGCACCCTGCCCGGCGCCCGGGACGACAAAGGTGCAGCCATTTCCTGGCTCGGCCGCCACAACCCCGGGCGACAGCCCCTCGAGCGCGGTGGTCACATAAAGGTCGGCGAACCCCGGGCCGCCGAAGGCGGGGCACGAGGCATTGCGCCCCCCGACCGCGGCCGCGCCCAGAAAGGCGCCGTCCGGGCCATGGCAGGCGACGCGCCCGGCGCCCCATTGGGCGATCCAGAGATTGCCCGCCGCGTCGCAGACCGCGCCGTCCGGGTTCAGACCGCTGCCGGCAAAGTCGATGAACAGCGCGGGTTCGCCCTTGGGCCAGCCGTGCAGCGGGTCAAGCGCCACGCGCCAGACCCGGCCGATGGCGGTGTCGGCAAACTGCGCGAACCGCCGGTCGGGGGTGAAGGATATGGCGTTGGTGATGGTGATGCCGGGGAACAGGCGGCGCATCTCGCCCCGGTAATAGCGCCAGATCGAACCGGCCCCGGGTTCCTGCGCCTTGCCCATCGTGCCGATCCAGAACCCGCCCCAGGGATCGGCGCGGCCATCGTTCGAACGGGTCATCGGGTTGTCCGCCTCAAGTGCCGTGATCCGGTCCATCGCCCCGCTTTGAATGTCGCGGACCCAGAGCGCGGTTTCGGACGCCACCAGCAGCCGGTCCTGATCGACCCATCCGGCGGCCGACGTCATTTCGTCCAGCGGCCATTCCTGCGGACCGGCACTGTCGCGGGTCATCAGCCGCCGCCCCTCAATGTCGAACCAGAAAAGCTGGTCGCGCAGCGGGTGCCAGAGCGGGCCTTCACCAAGCTTGCAGGGCCTGTCATCAAACATCCGGCTCATCCGTCCCCCCAAGGTCGTTCGCGCGGCGACATTGGCCGCCCGCCGCGCGAAAGTACAGGGGGCGTGTGCGGTCGGGTCAGCCGGCAAGGCAGGCGGCGATCGCCCCGGCGATGTCGCGCATCAGCCGGTCATAAAGATCGGGGCCCGGCAGCATCCGCAACCCCTCGGGGTCCAGCGGCGCGCCCAGTTTCGCGCCGCTGTCGGCGACCAGCATGGCACTGCGGGCGGGGTCGTGACCGGCCTCGGGGAACAGGCAGGTCACGCCTTTGGACGCGACCAGATCGGCCACTTCGGCCAGATGCGCGGCACCAGGCTCGGCGGCATCGCCCGCCTCGATGCTGGCGGCGATGGTCAGGCCGAAGCGGTCGGCCAGATAGCCATAGGCGTCATGGCCGACGATGAAGGGGGCCTTGCCGGCCCCGGCGAGGGTCCGTGTCAGCTCGGCCTCAAGCGTGGTCAGATCGGCGAGGGCCGCGTCGGCATTCGCGGTGTAGGTCGCGGCATTGGCCGGGTCCGCGGCGACCAAAGCGTCGCGGATCGCCGCCACCCAGACACGGGCATTGGCCGGGTCAAGCCATGCGTGGGGGTCAGTGCCGTGATGGTCATGGCCCTCTTCGTCATGGTCGCCGTCATGGTCCTCATGCGCCTCGCCTTCCGGCTCTTCCCCCCCGTGCGGCGCGAACTGGCGAAGCTTAGTGCCCGGCGCGGCCAGAAGGCCGAGGACTGTCCCGCCCTCGTTCGTCTCGAGCGCGCGGGGCAGCCAGGGCGTCATTTCCGGCCCGACCCACAGGATCACATCGGCATCGGCCAGCGCCCGGGCCTGCGAGGGGCGCAGCTGATAGGAATGCGGCTCGGCCCCGCCGCTGACCAGAACCTCGGGCGTCCCGAGATCGCCCATGACCTTTTCGGCCAGCGACTGCACCACCGGCGTATCGGCGACGACGGCGGGCACCTCGGCCATCGCGGGCACGGCGGCGAGCGTGGCGAGCGCGGCGGTCAACAGGGCGGGCAGAGGTTTCATCGGGGCACTCCGGCAAGGGTTGAGCTTCGGCGGGCGTTAAATTATGTTATACCGTAACAGTCAAGTCGAATGTGATAGTATAACATGACCCCCCCCGACGCGCCCGACAAGGTGCTGGCCTTTCAGCGCCATGACCACAGCCAGTGCGCCGGGGATCTGATCGCCCGGGCCGAGGCGATTGCCGCCGAAACCGGTGCCCGCCTGACGCCGGTGCGGCGGCGGGTTCTGGAGATCCTTCTGGAGGGCCATTCGGCGCTGGGCGCCTATGAGGTGCTGGAGCGGCTGGGCAGCAGCGGCTTCGGCAACCAGCCGCCGGTCGCCTATCGGGCGCTGGAGTTTCTGGTCGATCACGGGCTGGTTCACCGGATCGCCGGGCTGAACGCCTTCATGGCCTGCACCCACCCCGGCACCAGCCACACGCCCGCCGTGCTGATCTGCCGGTCCTGCCGCGCCGTGGCCGAGGCGCCGGGCGCCCCGATCCATGCCGCCATCGCCACCGCCGCCGCCAGCGCCGGCTTTTCCGTCGAACGCACAACGATCGAGGCGCTGGGCCTTTGCCCGGCCTGCCGCGAGGCCGCAGAATGAGCCTGATCGAGGCGCGCGGCCTTGGGGTCCGCCATGGCGAACATCAGGTGCTGCACGGCATCAACCTGACGATCGGCAAGGCCGAGATCGTCACCATCGTCGGCCCGAACGGGTCGGGGAAGTCGACGCTGGTCCGGGCACTGATCGGGCTGGAGCCGGCGTCCGACGGCACGGTCAGCCGCGCGCCCGGGCTCGGGATCGGCTATGTGCCGCAGCGGCTGAAGCTCGGGGCCGGGTTGCCGATGACGGTGCGGCGGTTCCTGTCGCTGCCCCACCGCGTCACCGACGCCGAGGCCGCGGCGGCGCTGGAACGGGTCGGCGTCGCCGGGCTGGATCAGCGCCAGCTGGCGCGCCTGTCGGGGGGGCAGTTCCAGCGCGTGCTGGTGGCGCGCGCCCTGCTGGCGCGGCCCGACATCCTGATCCTGGACGAGCCGACGCAGGGCCTCGACCAGCCCGGCATCGCCGCATTCTACCGGCTGATCGAGGATCTGCGCCGC
The DNA here is from genome assembly GCA_964582215.1 of uncultured Frigidibacter sp. Taxonomy (GTDB): domain Bacteria; phylum Pseudomonadota; class Alphaproteobacteria; order Rhodobacterales; family Rhodobacteraceae; genus TMP-24. Next base: position 1,489 of record CAZORV010000052.1, on the reverse strand, counting down.
GACACCGGCGTTGCGGTCCTGATGGTCAGCCATGACCTTCACGTGGTGATGAACGCCTCCGACCGGGTGATCTGCCTGAATGGCCATATCTGCTGCGAGGGCGCGCCCGAACATGTCTCGGCCTCGGCGGAATACCGGGCGCTGTTCGGCTTTGACGCCGAGGGGGTTCTGGCCCTGTACCGCCATCACCACGACCACAGCCATGACGATGGCCATGCCGGTCATCATGACCGTCCGCATGATCACGGGCGTGACCATCGGCATGACCACGGGCATGACCATGGCCATCAGCATCAGGTAACGGACGAAAATGTTTGACGAATTCATGCTGCGCGCCCTTCTGGCCGGGTTCGGGCTGACGCTGGCGACCGGGCCGCTGGGCGCCTTCGTCGTCTGGCGGCGGATGGCCTATTTCGGCGACGCGACCTCGCATGCCGCGATCCTTGGGGTGGCCTTGTCCTTTGCTTTCCAACTGCCGCTCTACCTCGGGATTCTCGGCGTGGCGCTGGCGGTGGCGCTGACCGTCTCGACCCTGTCGGGGCGGGGGCACCAGACCGACACGCTTCTGGGCGTCATGGCCCATTCGGCGCTGGCGCTGGGGCTGGTCGCGGTGTCCTTCCTGCCCGAGGTCAGGGTCGATCTCTCGGCCTATCTGTTCGGCGACATTCTGGCCGTCGGCTGGGGCGATGTCCGGGCGGTCTGGCTGGGGGCGGCGGCGGTCCTGGCGCTGCTGGTCTGGCGCTGGGACGGGCTTGTCACCGCCACGGTGAACGAGGAACTGGCCCAGGCCTCGGGCGTGAACCCCGGGCGCGAGGGGCTGGTGCTGACGCTGGCGCTGGCGGCGACGGTGGCCTTGTCGATCAAGATCGTCGGCGCGCTGCTGATCGCCGCGATGCTGATCATCCCCCCCGCCGCCGCCCGGGCCTTTTCGGCGACGCCGGAACGGATGGCGGTGCTGGCGGCGCTGATCGGGGCGGTTGCGGTGATCGCCGGCCTCAACGCCTCGCTCTGGTTCGACACGCCGGCGGGGCCGTCGGTGGTGACGGCGGCCTTCGGCCTGTTTCTTCTGTCGCTGCTGCGACGCGGCTAGCGCGCAGGTTGCGCCGTGCCCGGGCGCGACGGGGGCGGGTGTCGGAAGAGGGCGACGGCGGCGCCGCCGGTCGGCAGCGATCCGTCACCCGCCGCATCACGACATCGCCACCGCGGCAGCCCCTTGGCCCAAGGCCGTAGGGTGCGTGCTCGCACGCACCGCCCCGGGCCCCAAAGCGACCGGCCAGCGCCTGACCCCGGGGGGCCGGCGCTGCCCTCTGTCGTTGGGCGCTGAGGCGGTCCCGGGGCCGCGTTCCCGCATGAGCGGGGCCGCTCTTCCACCGGAAGATCGGCTGGTCCCGCTCAGCCCGGCGTCCCCGGAGGCATGGCGCAGTCGCGGTCCGAAGCGGTAGCAACTGTCTTTCAGGTGGGTTGTTTGCAGTAGTCCTTTTGATCCCTG
>CAZORV010000051.1:7264-16433 GCA_964582215.1 uncultured Frigidibacter sp. | reverse complement strand
GTGCGCCTCGACCTCCTCGGTCTTCACCGGCAGGAAGGTGCCGGCGCCGACATGCAGGGTGACATGGGTGAAGCTCACGCCTTTGGCGGCCAGCGCGGCCAGCAACGGCGCGTCGAAATGAAGCGAGGCGGTGGGGGCTGCGACGGCGCCGGGGGCGCGGGCGAAGACCGTCTGGTAGTCGGTCTTGTCCTGATCGTCGGGGGCGCGAAGGGCGGCGATATAGGGTGGCAGGGGCATGGCGCCCGCCTCGGCCAGGCCTGCGTCGAAATCATCGCCGGAAAGGTTGAAGGTGATGGTCATCTGCCCTTCGGCAATCGCCTCGACCCGGGCTGACAGCCGGTCGGAAAAGCCGATCACCTCGCCCGCCTTCAGCTTGCGCAGCGGCTTGGCCAGCGCTGCCCACTGCCCCCCGGCGCGCGGTTCCAGCAGCGTCACCTCGACAGTGGCGACGGCTTGGCCCTGTCCGGTCATCCGGGTCCGTCTGCCGGTCAGCCGCGCCGGGATGACGCGGGTGTCGTTCAGGACCAGCCGGTCGCCGGGGCGGAAGATATCGGCAAGGTCGCGCACATGCAGATCGCTGATCCGGTCGCCTTCGGCCAGCAGCAGCCGCGCCGCCGTGCGTGGCCGCGCCGGGCGGGTGGCGATCAGCCCCTCGGGCAGGTCGAAGTCGAAGTCGGAAAGCTGCATCGTTCAGTTGCCCTGATCGCCTGACGCATCGTCGCCGGTTTGTTCACCCTTAATCTTCGGCGGCGCCTTGCGGAAAATCTCGCGGAACATGCCCGGCGTCAGGATCGACAGCGGATTGACCCCGACCTTGAACTGATCCCGCGTGCCCTTCAGCGTGTAGCTGAAGCCGAACAGACCGTCGCGCTGGCGCGAGAAGATCTGGCCGATGCCGTTCAGGATATAGATGGGCGAGATCACCCCCTGCAGGTCGATCCGGTCATCCGCCGACCAATAGGCCCCGGCCAGCGAGACGCCCAGCGACGGACCGACGGCCGAGCCCTGACGGATTTCGACCCCGGCCGGGGTCAGCAGGAAATGCCCCTCGACATCGGTGAAGACGATGCCAGCGCCCTGCAGCTCGTTGATCAGCCCGACGACCGAGATGGCGTTCAGAAGGCCCGCAAGGCCGGGCGCGTTGACGACACGGATGCCGAAAATCTGCGCCGTCCCGTCATAGGTGCCCTTGTCGGCCCGGGGCCGCAGGATCAGGTTCAGCCGCCCGCCCCGGCCGCTGCCGTAAAGCCCCGCCGCCGCCAGCGTCAGGCCCGCGTCATCGGACCGGATGCGAAAGGCGGCGCGGCCTTCGGCGTCGGGGACAACCTCGCCGCTGACGGGGGCCTTGTCGTTGACATTGCCGGTGAAGGTGCCCTGCAGACCCTTGCCCCTGGCGCCGAAGGTGCCGTCAAAGCCGCCGATGGCGATGCCCTGACTGACGCGCAACCGGTCAAGCCGGACCGTCAGGGGCGGACGGTCGCCGCCGCCGGCTGACCCGCCAAAGGTCGCGCGGCGCATGTCGGCCTCGCCCCCGGTGATCGCCACAGCCGCCGCCTTGCCCTTGCCCTGGCCCTTGATCGTTACCCCGCCCTTGAACCAGTCGCCGCGGCTGACCTCGGCGAAACTGACCTGATCCAGCGTGCCGTCCGGCTTCAAGGTGATCTTGCCGTCCGCGCTCAGCCCTTCGGCCTTCAGGGTCAGCCGGTCAACCTCGGTCGGCCGGGCAAAGCGGCCCTCGATCGTCAGCGCACCCTTTGCCTCTGCGGGCTTGGTCCAGCCCACCTCGGGGATCGCCAGCCTGAGACCGGCAAGGTCGCTGGTCAGCCGGAAGACCGGCGCGGTGCCGCGTTCCAGCGCGATGGTGAAGGCGCCCTGCCCCCGCCCCGCCACCGCCCCGTCCGGAAGTGCGATCCCGAACCGGTCCAGCACTGCGGGCGACAGCTCGACCCGGCCCGCAACCTGGCTTTTCCCCCTGCCCTCGGGCCCGAACCGCTGCGACCAGCGCCCGGTCAGCGGCGCGCCGTCCAGCGTCGCGGCGCCCTCGATGCTCAGCCCCTCGCTTGTCGCCCGCACCGTCAGCGCCTGCGCCTGCAGCGTGCGTCCCTTGACGATACGGTCGGACCGGACCGAAGAGAGGGTTCCGGTCACGTCATAGGCAACATCCTGCGGCACCAGCTTTTTCTTCGGCGTGAACTTCAGAACCGAGGTCAGCCGCGCCCGCCCCTCGGCCAGATCGACCGGCTGGCCCGCCCTGGTCAGAAAGCCGAAGGGCGGCTGATCCAGGATGGCCAGCGCCGCCGTCACGCTGCTTTCGCTTTTCAAGGTGATTTCCATCGGCGCGGGCTTCAGCCGCATGTCCGGCACCTTCAGCACCGACCCGGCAATGTCGAGATCACCCCCTTGCGGCGCGCGTATCCGGCCCTTTTCGGTGACCAGCACATAGGCATTGTCACTGATCGTCGCATAGCCCGCGCCATCGACAATCGGCGGCAGGGTCCGCATGAACCGCACCTCGGCCCCCCGGAACTGATAGCCAAGCGCCAGACGCGGTTCCTGCCCCGGCGCCAGCCGGAGCGCGCCTTTCACGTCGAACAATTCGCCGGTGGCGACGTTCTCGGCAATCCAGCTGCGGGTCCGGGGCACCGCCGACAAGGGCCAGAGCGCCAGCAGGCGGCTGGTCTCGATCGCGTCCATCCCGAAGTCCAGCGCCACCGACCATCCGTCGTCCTGCGCCGAGATCAGGCCCCGCGCGCTGATCTTGCGGCCCTGATCCGCCAGCGTCAGCTGACCGATCCGCAGCGCGAAAGGGTCAAGCGTCAGTTTGACGTCCATCGCCCCGTCGGCAATCGTCAGCGGGTCCGAAAACAGCCCCTCGGGGTCGGCCTTCAGGTCGCTCAGGCGGATCTGGGCGACCAAAGCCTCGGGGATGCCGTCACGGAAGCCCTTCAGTTCGGCGCCGCCGGTCAGCGTCGCCCGCAGGGCCGGGCTTTCGATTTTCAGTTCCGTCAGGGTCAGCGCCGCCCGGGCGGGGTCGTAGGTCATCGCCAGATCGGCGCCGTCAAATGCCACCGGCCTTGTGTCTGCCGTCGGTTGCAAGACACCCTTGCCGACATCCAGCGCCACGTCGAGCGGGGCCAGATTGCCCGCCGCGTCAAACCCCGACCGCACCCGCCCGGTGATCGGCGCGTCAAGCGCGCCAAGCCAGGCAAGGGCCGGCACCTGCCCCGCCAGATCGCGGGCCGACACCCGGCTGAGGTCGGCGGTAAAGGCCGCCTGCGACGAATGTTTGTCGGCCGACAACGTCAGGTCGGCGTGGGCGGCCGCAGGCATCGGCGCGTCGCCGAGGCTGGCGTCCTTGTTGAAAAGCCCGGTCGCCGTCTGGCCCGCGGCATCGAACGACAGGCTCGCCTCGACCCGGTCGGCACTCGGCGTGATGCGCAGGTTGCCGCCGTCGATGGTCCAAATCTGCCCGGCCCGCCGGTCATCGAACAGCACCGCCAGCCCGACCACCGTCACATCGGTCAGTTGCGCCAGGTTTGGCTGGCTGAAGGCCGCGTCAATCGCATCCAGAATTTCGGACGGTGCCCGCGCCGTGCCGGAAAAGCCCTGCGCCCCCGGCGCAATGTCAAGCGTGCCATCCGGCATCCGCCGCACCGCCACCCGCGCGCCCTTGATCCGGACATGGGCCGGAACCACCTGCCCGCGCATCAGCGCCCGCCCGTCCAAAGTCGTCCGCAGGTCCGAGATCAGCGCCAGCCGCTGCCCGCCGGGGCTGACCAGCGCCACCTCGCCCAGCCGGACTTGCGGCCGGAACTCGGACGTCACCACCAGATCGCCATCGCCGATCCGCAAGACCGCCCGCCCGCCCAGATCGCGATTGGCGCGCGACTCGATCAGATGGACCAGCGCGCCCGGCAACGGGATCGACCGCCCCGACAGGCCAAGCCCCACCAACGTCAGAACCATTGCAAACAGCGCAAGCCCAAGCGACGCCCAGAACCGGCGATGGCCGCTTCGGCCCATCAGCGGCAGCTGATCCTCTGGCCCTGTTTCGCCCTGTTCGTCCATAAGGCCCAATTCCGCGCGGTCTCGGCGACCGCTGTCGCCCGTCCCTTTATCTTTCCGCCTGGAAGATTAAAACGGAAACCGAACCGCATTGGCAAAGGATTGCTGGCATGATTGAGGTCGGATCACCGGCACCGGACTTTTCGCTGCCCCGCGACGGCGGCGGCACCGTGACCCTGTCCGACCTGCGGGGCCAGAAGGTCGCGCTTTTCTTCTACCCTCGGGACGACACCGCGAGTTGCACCCTGGAGGCGATTGATTTCACAAGGCTTTCGCCGGATTTCACCGACGCCGGAACCGTGATCATCGGCCTGTCGAAAGACAGCGTCGCCGCCCATGACAGGTTCTGCCGCAAACATGGCCTCGGCATAACCCTCGTCTCGGACGAGGCGGGCGACACCTGCGAACGCTACGGCGTCTGGGCCGCGAAAAAGATGTATGGCCGCGAATTCATGGGCATCGTCCGCACCACGGTCCTGATCGGCGCCGATGGCCGGATCGCGCGGATCTGGCCCGAGGTCAAGGTCGCTGGCCACGCGGACGAGGTTCTGGCGGCGGCGCGGGCGCTGTGATGGCGCCGCTGTCGCTGGCCGAACGCGCGGTGCAGGTGCTGAACACCGCGGACGCAAGGGCCAAATGCGCCCTGTCGCGCGCCCATGCCGCCGACTGGCTGGCCGCGCGCGCCGCGGGCGCGCCGCTTGCCATCGGCCAGTGCGCACCACCAGCCTACCCCGCCCGGCCCGACCGGCCGGCCCTCTTGCCGCCGCGCGACGTGCCGCGCCGCCGCCCGAACTCGGGCCCCGGCCGCATCGCCCTGCTGCATGCGCTGGCCCATATCGAACTGAACGCGGTCGACCTGCACTGGGACGTCATCGCCCGCTTTACCCATTGCCCGATGCCCATGGGCTTTTATGACGACTGGGTCCGCGCCGCCGACGACGAATCCAAACATTTCAACCTGATCGCCGACTGTCTTGAAGCGCTTGGCAGCCATTACGGCGCCCTGCCGGCCCATGCCGGCATGTGGCGCGCCGCCGAAGACACCGACGCCGACCTGCTCGGCCGCCTCGCCGTCGTGCCCATGGTGCTCGAAGCGCGGGGGCTCGACGTCTCGCCCGGCATGATCGCCATCTTCGAGCGGGCCGGCGACACCGCCGCCACAGCCGCGATGAACGTGATCTACGCCGAAGAGGTCAGCCATGTCGCCTACGGCTCGAAATGGTTCAACTGGCTGTGCGGCCGCGACGGGCTGGACCCGAAAGAGGCCTTCCACGACCTTGTCCGCCGCTATTTCCACGGCGCGCTGAAGCCGCCCTTCAATCAGGAAAAGCGCGCCGAAGCGGGCCTGCCACCCGACTTCTACTGGCCCCTCGCCGCCGACCCGCACGGTTCCGGCGGCCCGGACCCGGCGTAAGTCGGCAGGATACCGCCGAAGGGCCCCAGCAACCGGCACCACCAGAATAAAAGATTTGCGACATGGGGCGTCGGTTGCTAACCCGTTTCAATCGGCCCGTTGGGGAATGGGGCGATGCTTTCGCAGCTGCCAGACGGGGGCATTCATCGTGTTGCAGTCCACCTTGCACCGCCTTTCGGCGGTTATCGAGCGTCGCTTGCCCGAGCAGCGGCTGTTTCTGAAGTCTGACAGCGCAACACGTTTCATCCGCCTCAGCCCGGTGACACAGGCCGTCATGTTCGTGTCCGTGGGCCTTCTCTGCGCCTGGACGATGATCGCCAGCGCCATCCTGCTGATCGACTCGATCGGCGCCGGCGATGCGCGCGAACGGGTCCGCCAGACCTATCTCGACTATGAACAGCGCCTCGACGCCCTGGCCCGGGAACGCGACACCCGCGCCGCCGAGGCGGTCGCCGCCCAGCAACGCTTTACCGTGGCACTGGAACAGGTGTCGCGGATGCAGTCGACGCTGCTGGCGTCCGAAGAACGCCGCCGCGAACTGGAAACCGGCATCGGCCTGATGCAGACCACGCTGCGCACCGCGATGAACGAACGCGACGCCGCACGGGGCGAGGTTGCGGGTCTGTCGGGCAGCACCGGCGCCCCGGCCCGCACCGCCGACGACCTGAACGGCACGCTGGCGTTCCTGTCGACCGCGCTTCAGGACACGGCGACCGAACGCGACGCGATGGCCGATGTCGCCGACAGCGCCAAGGCCGACGCCGACAAGATCGCCTTCGACATGCGGCTGATGGAAGAACGCCACGACGAGATTTTCGCCCAGCTTCAGGATGCCGTCACCATCTCGATGGAGCCGCTGGACAAGGTTTTCACCTCGGTCGGCATCGACCCGCAGTCGCTGCTTGACGATATCAAAAGCGGCTATTCCGGCCAGGGCGGCCCGATGGGCGCGATGATGCCGCCGCTGCCCGGCGACGCCAGCCCCGCGGCAAAGGCCGACTACGACCGCGCCAAGGCGATCTTCGACGGGCTTGACCAGCTGAACCTCTACCGGATGGCCGTCGAAAAGACCCCGCTGGCGCTGCCCCTGCGCACCTCGTTCCGCTACACTTCGGGGTTCGGCCGCCGCTGGGGCCGCATGCACGAAGGCATCGACCTTGCCGGCGCCTACGGCTCGCCGATCTACGCGACCGCCGACGGGGTGGTGGTCCATGCGGGCTGGCAAAGCGGCTATGGCAACATGGTCGAGATCCGCCATCCTTACGGCCTTTCCACCCGCTACGGCCATATGTCGGCGGTCAAGGTCGAGGTCGGCCAAAAGGTCTCGCGCGGCGACAGGATCGGTGATATGGGAAATACCGGACACTCGACCGGGACGCATCTGCACTATGAAGTGCGCGTGGACGGTTCAGCGGTCAATCCCATGACCTTCATCAAGGCAGCGACGAATGTTTTCTAGAAGCAAGATCAATGAACCCGGGCCCAAGGCCGACGCCGACAAGCCCCGGACCGACCCGGTGCCGGTGCCGAAACCGGCGTTCGACTATACCGCCTCGCACCAGCCGAAGTCGAAACCGGCGGCCTCGGTCCTGTCGTCGGACCTGACGATCATCGGCAATATCCGCACCACCGGCGACATCCAGGTCGAAGGCACGGTCGAAGGCGACATCCGCGCCCATCTGCTGACCGTCGGCGAAAGCGCCACGATCAAGGGCGAGATCGTCGCCGATGACGTCGTCGTCAATGGCCGCGTCGTCGGCCGGGTGCGCGGGCTCAAGGTCCGCCTCACCTCGACCGCGCGGGTCGAGGGCGACATCATCCACAAGACCATCGCCATCGAATCCGGCGCCCATTTCGAAGGCTCGGTCCAGCGCCAGGACGATCCGATCGGCACCGGCAGCCTGAAACAGATCGCGGCCCAGCCGGTCGAATAAGCGGCCCGCAGGACCAGATCCAAGGCACCGCCCCGGCGGTGCCTTTGTCATTTCACCCCACCAGCCGCCGGTACATGTGCCAGCTGGCATGGCCCAGAACCGGCAGCACCAGAAACAGCCCCAGAAACAGCGGCGCCATGCCCGCGATCAGCAGGAGGGTGATCAGCCCGCCCCAAAGCATCATCACCAGCGGATTGGCCAGAACCGCCTGAAAGCTGAGGATGATCGCCGAGATGAAGTCGACCTCGCGGTCCAGAAGCACCGGCAGGCCGACCACCGACAGGCCGAACAGCACCCCGGCAAAGCCCGCGCCGACAAGCGTGCCGATCGCCAGCATCAGCGGCCCGTTTCCGGTCAGGAAATAGCTCACGATCCCCCGGCTGGCCGCCGAGGCCGGTGTCAGCCCCATGAACAGCGCAAACAGCGCATGGCCGACGAACAGCCAGAACATGAAGATCAACAGGATGATCGCCGCCATCGACGGCAATTGCCGGTCCTTCTGGGCAAAGACCACCCCCAGAACCGCCCGCCATGACGGCCGCTCGCCGGCCTCAAGCCTGCGGCTGACCTCGTAAAGCCCGATCGCGGCAAAGGGCGCCAGCAAGGGAAATCCGGCGATCATCGGAATGACCCACCATTCCTGCCCCGCCCGCATGGCGATCCCCCAAAGCGCAATGCCCCCCGCCACATAGACGGCGCTGAAAAACAGCCCGAACAGCGGCGCCCTCAGAAAATCACCGAGACCTGCGGCAAGCACGGCAGCGATTGCCCCCGCGCCCAAGACCTGCGGCTCCGGCCGGGCATCGCTGCCCTCGTCCGGTTCTGCCATTCTGATCCTTTCCCGCGCGTTCAGGGTCCAGCCTAGCGGCGGTGGCCGCGCCAAGGCAAGCGCTTTTCAGAGCTTTGGCGCGTCGCGCCGGGCGATCCAGTCATGGGCCGGGTCATTGGCAAAGCGCCATTTGCGCAAGGGGCCGGCCATGACATTCAGGTAATAAAGCTCGTAGCCGTAAGGCGCCCCGCAGGGATGATGGCCGCGCGGCACCAGCACCACGTCGTGATCGGCCACCGCCATCGTCTCGTCCAGACTGCCATCCTCGGTATAGACCCGCTGGATGCCAAAGCCCTGGGCCGGGTTCAGCCGGTGATAATAGGTCTCTTCCAGATAGGTCATGCGGGGAAAATCATCCTCGTCATGCCGGTGCGGCGGATAGGATGACCAATGCCCGGCCGGGGTAAAGACCTCGGTCACCAGCAGGCTGTCGGCAACATCCTCGGCCTCCATGGCGATATTGTTGACATGGCGGGTGTTGGTCCCCTGCCCGCGCGGTGTCAGGACGATCCCCCCGGGCCCGATCCGCCGCGCCGGATGGCCGCCGCCCCCGGGCGCGCTGCAGACCGCAACCGTGCAATCCGTCACCGCCTCCGCCCGCCAGTCACTGCCCGACGGCACATAAAGACAATGCGGCGGGGTCTTTTCAAAGACGTCCATCCGCTCGCCCAGAACCCCGAACCCGACACCCCCGGCCGAACAGTCCGCCCTGCCCTCGACCATCACCAGGATGACCTCGCGCCCGCCCGTCGCCTCGGCCGCCAGCTCGCCCGCCCGCAACCGGTACAGCCCAAAGCCGACATAGGTCCAGCCCGCCGCCCCGGGCGTGATGTCATGCACCTTGCCCCGGTTCCCCGCAGGCTTTCGCAGCAATCCCATCCCCGCCCCCATTTTCTGTCCCCAAATATCCCGGAGGGGTCCGGGGAG
>CAZORV010000051.1:0-7254 GCA_964582215.1 uncultured Frigidibacter sp. | reverse complement strand
CCGCCCGCCCCCCCCCCCCCCCCCCCCGCCCCCCCGCCCCCCCCCCCCCGCCCCGCGGGGCCCGCCGCCCCCCCCCCCCCCCCCCCCCCCCCCCCTTCCCGCCGGTCACACCGCCTCAGATCAGCCCCGCCTCACGCGCCAGCCGTTTCAGCGTCGCCAGCCCCAGAGTCTGATAAAGCAGCGGGTTGCGCACCCCCGGGTCCTGCTCGGCCTCGATCACGATCCAGCCGTCATAGCCCGCAGCCTTCAGGATCTGCAGCAACGGCGCGAAATCGACGCCCCCCTCCTGATCGCCCGGCACGGTAAAGGCCCCCCCGACGACAGCTTTCAGAAACGACCAGCCCTCGGCCCGGACCCGTGCCGTCACGGCGGGGCGGATGTTTTTCGCGTGAAAATGCCGGACGCGGCCCGCATGGCGGGTCAGAACCGCCACCGGGTCGCCGCCGCCAAAGGCGCAGTGCCCGGCATCGAACAGAAGATGCACATGCGGCCCGGTCGCGGCCATCAGCGCGTCGATCTCGTCCGCGCTCTCGACGATCGTGCCCATGTGATGATGATAGACCAGCGTCAGCCCCTCGCCCGCCAGATAGGCGGCAAAGGCCTCAAGCTTCGCCCCGAAGGCCCGCATTTCGGCCGCCGTCAGCCGTGGCCGGTCATTCACCGCCCGCGCCGCGTCACCATGGATCGCGTTCGAGGTTTCGCAGACGATCATCACCTTGCAGCCATTGTGCTTCAGCCGCGCCAGATGCGACTGCACCGCCGCGATCTCATCCGCAACCGAGCGGACCAGAAGTTCCGTCGAATACCAGCCCGAGATGAACTTCAGCCCGTAAGAGGCCAGAAGAACGCGCAATTCCTCGGGGTCATCCGGCCAGCGATGGCCATTCTCGATCCCGTCAAAGCCGATCTGGCGGCCGGCCTCGTCAAGAATGCGGGCCGTCGGAATGTCGGCGCCGATGCTGCGGTCGTCGTCATTTGCCCAGGCGATGGGGTTGGTGCCAAACTGGATCATGCTGCCCTCTTACCCGGCCTGCCGCGCGGCAAGCGCTGTTTCATATCCCGCGCGCGCGGCGCGCACCTCGGCCCGGTCCGACACTTCCGGCACCGCCACATCCCACCAATGCCCCCCGGCAGCGGTCGAAGGTGCGGGGTCGGTGTCGATGACGATCACCACCGGCCGGTCCGCACCCTTGGCCGCACGAAGTTCCGCCTCGAGCGCGTTGATATCCGGCGCTTTCACCGCCTTCGCCCCCATCGATCCCGCATGGGCGACAAAGTCGATGGCCGAGGGGTTTACATGGAAACTGTCGTCCAGCAGGTTGTTAAAGGGCGCGCCGCCCGTCCCCTGTTGCAGCCGGTTGATACAGCCATAGCCCCGGTTGTCGGTCACGACCACGGTGAAGGGAATGCCCATCGTCACCGCCGTCGCCAGTTCCGAATTGGCCATCATGTAGCTGCCGTCGCCGAGCATGCAGATCACGTCCGCCTCGGGCCGCGCCATCTTGATCCCCAGCGCCCCGGCAATCTCGTAGCCCATGCAGCTGAAGCCATATTCCATATGATAGCCGCCCGCCGCCGCATCCCAGATCTTGTGCAACTCGCCCGGCATGGTGCCGGCGGCCCCCATCACCACCGTTCCCGGCCCCGCCGTCCGCTGCACCGCGCCGATCACCTGCGCATCGGTCGGCAGACCGTTCCCCGGCAGCGGCGCCGCCTTGACCGCCGCCGTCTCCCTTGCCCATGCGGCCGGCAACGACGGGTCAGCCGCGAACCGCCGCCCCTTCAGCGCCGCGCCAAAGGCCTGCAAGGCCACGCGCGCGTCGGCGACCAGCGACAGCGCGCCATGCTTGGCCGCGTCAAAGGGCTGGACGTTCACCGACAGGATCCGCCGCGCCGGGTGTCTGAACAGCGCCCAGGAGCCGGTGGTAAAGTCCTGAAACCGCGTGCCCACACCGATCACCAGATCGGCGCCCGCGCAAACGGCGTTGGCCGCCGCGCCGCCGGTGACGCCGACCGGCCCGAAGTTCATCGGATGGTCATGGGCCAGCGCCGACTTGCCGCCCTGGGTCTCGACGACCGGGATCGAATGGGCGGCGGCGAACGCCGCCAGCGCCGCCTCGGCCCCCGAATAGATCACGCCGCCGCCCGCCACGATCACCGGCGCCGTCGCGGCCTTCAGCGCCGCTATCGCCGCCGACAGTTCCAGCGCATCCGGTTCGGGGCGGCGGATGTGCCAGACGCGCGGGGTGAAAAAGCTGGCCGGATAGTCATAGGCCTCGGCCTGCACGTCCTGACAGAAGGCCAGCGTCACCGGCCCGCACTCGGCCGGGTCCGTCATCACCCGCAGCGCGCGCGGCAGGGCGGTCAGCAATTGTTCCGGCCGGGTGATCCGGTCGAAATAGCGGCTGACCGGCCGGAAGGCGTCATTGGCGCTGACCGTGCCGTCGCCCCAATCCTCGATCTGTTGCAGAACCGGGTCGGGGGCGCGGTTGGCAAAGACATCGCCCGGGATCAGCAGGACCGGCAGCCGGTTCACATGCGCCAGCGCCGCCGCCGTCACCAGATTGAGCGCCCCCGGCCCGATCGAGGTGGTGACCGCCATCGCCTTTTGCCGCCGGCTCGCCTTGGCATAGGCGATGGCCGCGTGCGCCATGGTCTGTTCATTGTGCCCGCGCCAGGTCGGCAGCTGATCGCGCCCGGCATAGAGTGCCTCGCCCAAGCCCGCGACATTGCCATGGCCGAAGATCGCCCAGACGCCTTCGATGAACCGGCCGCCATCCCCGGCCTGCTGGACGGAAAGCCAGCGCACCATCGCCTGCGCGGCAGTCAGACGGATCACACTCATCGCAACTCTCCCCTCGCCCTGTCCCAGTGGGCGCACATCCGGCGAAAATTGTCAGCCATCAGACGCACCGCCCCCGCATCATCCAGCCGCCCCGCCATCCAGTCCAGCGCCGCCCCGGCAAAGATCGTGCGGCCGACGGCAAAGCCCCTGACCAGCGGATAGCGCGCCGCAAGCCCGAAACTGGCCGCAAGTTCGGCTTCGGTCTGGCCGAGGCCCAGGATGACGATGCCGCGGACATGCGGGTCATTCTCCTCGATCGCCGCGACCGTCGCGGCCCAGGCGGCATCCGACTGCATTGGCTCCAGCTTCCACCAGTCGGGGAATATTCCGATCTGGTAAAAGCGGCGGATCAGGCGGGCGTTGGTGTCGTCGCCCACCGGGCCGACCTTCGACGGGATGATTTCCAGAAGAAATTCCAGACGGTTGCGCCGTGCCGCATGGAACAGCCGCGTGACCACTGCCTCTTGCGCGGCCCGCATCTCGGCCGTGTCATCGGGGTGGCAAAAGCACAGGACCTTGACCACATGGTCCAGCGGCCATTCCGCCAGCCCGCCGAAATCCGGCCCGATCTCGGGTTCCAGCGACAGAGGCCGCGACCCCGGCCATTCGACCGGCCGCCCGATCCAGAGGCCCTGCCCCGCCGCCCGGTACAGCGCGGCCCGCCCCAGACGGCTGTCGCACAGGATCCCGTAGCCCGGGCCGCCGCCGGCCACCTTTGCCGCCGCCGCAAGGCAGAGTTCCTTGAAGCGGCCGATCCGGGCGGGCGTCGCACCCGGCAGATCCTCCAGCTGCATCCGGTGGTCAAAGGCAAAGACCCGCATGGTCGACCAGTCACCATGGCGGTTGGTCGACCAGTGAATCTGTTCCAGCGCCGGGTCCTTGCGCAACGCCTTTTCGCGGACGCCACGGCGCAGGAAGAACTGCAACTCTTCCCAGCTTGGATAGGCCGGGGTACAGCCATGGCGGCTGACGGCGAAGGCGCCGCAGGCATTGGCATAGGTCAGGGCAAGGGGCCAGTCCGCGCCGTCGAGCCAGCCCTTCAGAAGGCCGGACATGAACCCGTCGCCCGCGCCCAGGACGTTGAACACCTCGATCGGAAAGCCGGGTCCGGCCTGCCCCTGATCAAGATCGTCCGGAATGGCGCCGGTAAAGGCCACCGCCCCCATCGGCCCGCGCTTGCACACCAGCGTCGCCGGGGTCAGCGCCCGGACGGCGCGCAAGGCGGCGATCGTGTCGGTCGTGCCGCCGGCGATGTGAAATTCTTCCTCGGTCCCGACGATCAGGTCGAACAGCCCCAGATGCGCCTGCAGCCGCGCCGTCACCGCCGCGCTTTCAATGAACCGGCTTTCGCCCGCGCCATGCCCGGCCAGTCCCCAGAGGTTCGGCCGGTAGTCGATGTCAAGCGCCGTCTGCCCGCCATGCCGCCGCGCCAGCCGCAGCGCCTTCAGCACCGCCGCCTCGGTCCGCGGATGGCTGAGATGGGTGCCGGTCGCGACCACCGCCCGCGCCTCGGCAATGAATTCTTCGTCGATGTCATCCTCGCAAAGCGCCATGTCGGCGCAATTCTCGCGGTAGAAGATCAGCGGGAACTGCGTCTCGTCCCGAATCCCCAGCAGGACCAGCGCCGTCAGCCGGTCGGGGTCGGTCAGAACACCCCGGACGTCGACGCCCTCGCGCGCCAGTTCCTCGCGGATGAAGCGGCCCATATGTTCGTCGCCGACCCGCGTGATCAGCGCCGAGCGCAGGCCCAGCCGCGCGGTGCCCGCCGCCATGTTGCAGGGCGAGCCGCCGATATATTTCTGGAACGAGCCCATGTCTTCCAGCCGCCCGCCGACCTGCGCGCCGTAAAGATCGACCGAGGCGCGGCCGATGGTGATCAGGTCGAGGGTCTTCATGCCTTCAGCACATCCGCGACCCGGACCGCGCGTCCCTCGGCCACCGAGATCAGCGCCGCATTGGCCAGCGCAAGCGCCGCAAGACCGTCGCGCCCGTCCGGGCTGATCGCGGCGCCGTCGCTGATGGCGGCGATAAAGGCGGCGATTTCGGCGGCATAGGCCTCGGTATAGCGGGTCATGAAGAAGTCGTGCAAAGGCGGGCGGGTGTAGCCGTCGGCGGTGGCCAGTTCGATGGACACGGGCCGCTGATTTTCGGCCGCGACCGAGCCGAGCGCGCCGTGAACCTCGATCCGCTGGTCATAGCCGTAGGTCGCGCGGCGCGAGTTCGATATGACGCACTGGCGCCCGGTCGCGGTGGTCAGGATCAGGCTGGCCGAATCATAGTCGCCCGCCGCGCCGATCGCCGGGTCGACCAGAACCGAGGCCGAGGCCTGAACCGTCGCCACCTCTTCCCCCAGAAGAAACCGCGCCATGTCGAAGTCATGAATGGTCATGTCACGGAAAATTCCGCCCGAGCTTTTGATATAGGCGACCGGCGGCGCGCCGGGATCGCGCGAGGTGATGGTGACCATCTCGACCTTGCCGATGCGTCCGGCGTCGATGGCGGCGCGGACGGCGCGGAAATGCGGGTCGAACCGGCGGTTGAAGCCGACCATCAGCTTGGCCTTCGTCGCCTCGACCACCTTCAGGCAATCGCGGACCCGGGCAAGGTCAAGGTCGACCGGCTTTTCGCAGAAGATCGCCTTGCCCGCGCGGGCAAAGCGTTCGATCAGGTCGGCATGGGTGTCGGTCGGCGTGCAGATGACCACGGCGTCAATGTCGGATGCCGCCTCGATCTGGCCGATGGTGCGGATCGCGCAGCCATATTGCGCCGCAATCGCCTCGGCCGCCGGGGCCACCGGATCGGCCACCGCCACCAGTTCGGCCCGCGCATCGCCGGTGATTGCCCGGGCATGGACCTTGCCGATACGGCCTGCGCCCAAAAGACCAAATCTGACCGTCATTTCCTGCCTCCTCCTGCCGCCCGCGCATGCGGCGTCCGTGTCACCCGCAGGCTTAGACCAGTTGCAGGTCAGGTCAACGGCCGGCCACGATATTCCATCAAACCCCTCACGAAATGAGGGCGGTGATGATGGACTTCCATCAGTCAGACGGTTTCGGCCAGATAGATTTCCGGCTGCAGAAAATGCTGGCCGTGGACCATGGCGCCGCCGTTCAGCGCGGCATCGGCCATCAGCCCGACCAGATCCTGACAAAGCCGCGCCAGCGGGGTCGAGATGACCATGACCACATAGCGATCCAGGATCGCCGCCCGCGATTCCGGCGTCAGTTCATTGACGACCAGCGCCACCTCGCCCGGCGCCCGCGTCTCGCGCAGGGCGGCAATCGCGCCCTCCATCCCGCCACCCGCCAGGTAAATGCCCGCAAGATCCGGGTGGCGGGCCAGAAGATCCAGCGTCGCCTCATAGGTCAGCTGCCGCGTCTCAAGGTTGACCAGCGTGTCCAGCATGGTGAATTCCGGCGCCATCTCGCGGACATAGGACCGGAAGCCCGTCTCGCGAAGGTCGTGGCCATGCCAGCGGTGACCGCCGACAAAGACCGCCAGCCGCCCCGGTCGCCGGACCGCCGTGGCCATCATCGCCGCCGCAATCCGCCCGACTTTCAGGTTGTTCATCCCGACGTAATGGTGCCGGACCCCCTGGGCAAAGTCGTTCAGCAGCGCAAAGGTCGGGATCTGCGCTGCCATCAGCTGTTCGACAACCGCCGTGACGTCGTGGTGGGCGACGGCGGTGGCGGCCACCGCATCGACGCGGCCGGCCATCGCCGCCATCAGCCGCGCAAAATCGCCGGGCGACTGAGAGGGGGCGAAGTCGATGATGGCCTCGGCCCGGACGCCGGGCGCCGCTGCGACGGCCGCGCGCAACTCGGCCGCGAAGTTGCGATAGAAGGCCTGGCGTTCCTTGTGCAGCACAAACCCCAGCCGCAGGGACGGCAGGTCGGGCTGCATCCGCCGGGCGATCAGCGGCAGTCCGTGATAGCCGATCCGGCCTGCGGCCTCATAGACCCGCCGCGCCGTCGCTTCGCGCACCTTCAGCCGGCCGTTCAGCACCCGGTCCACCGTCGCGGTGCTCAGGCCCGCCGCCATGGCGAGGTCATTGATGGTCGGACGGCGCGCCATGCGGTGCCCTGATTGCTTTACATCATTTAGAATGATGTTCTTGACGGATTTCGCCGCCGTTGCAATCCCCGCCTGCCTATTCGTCGCCCTGCGCCTCGGCCCGGCTTTTGCCGGCCACATCCATCGCCAGCGTCGCGGCCATGAACCCGTCAAGATCGCCGTCGAGAACCCCCTGGGTATCCGACGTCTCGTGGCTGGTGCGCAGGTCCTTGACCATCTGGTAGGGCTGCAGGACGTAGGACCGGATCTGGTTGCCCCAGCCCGCGTCGCCCTTGTTCTCGTGGGCGGCGTTGACGGCGGCGTTGCGGCGGTCAAGCTCCTGCTGATAGAGCCGC
>CAZORV010000050.1:0-16456 GCA_964582215.1 uncultured Frigidibacter sp. | reverse complement strand
AACATGGCGCCGCGCCCCAGGAACAGCACATCCTGCGCCTCGGCCAGCGCCTCGGCCAGGGCGGCGATCTCGCCTTCGCGTGCAAGCGCCTGGTTCATCAGGCCGGGCAGGCTGGCAAGGTCGGCGAGATGGGCCGCAACCTCGGCCCGGGTCAGGCGGCCGCGGTCTTCGGCGGCCTTGAGGGCGAGGAGGAGGAGGACGAGAAGCTGGCAGGTGAAGGCCTTGGTCGAGGCGACGCCGACCTCGACGCCGGCAAGGATCGGCAGGGCGATGTCGCTTTCGCGGGCGATCGAGGAGGTGGGGACATTGACCACGGCGAGGATCTTTTCGACCTTGCCTTGCGCATAGCGCAGCGCCGCCAGCGTGTCGGCGGTCTCGCCCGACTGGCTGACGAACAGGGCGAAGCTTTTGGCGGGCAGGGGCGGTTCGCGGTAGCGGAATTCCGAGGCGATATCGACCTCGCACGGCAGGCCCGCCAGCTGTTCGAACCAGTATTTGGCCGTCAGGCAGGCGTAGGATGCGGTGCCGCAGGCCACCAGCGTCAGCCGGTCGAGCCCGGCGAAACTCAGGCCCTGCGGCAGGTTCAGCCCGCCGCCGCGCAGGTAATGGGCCAGCGCGTCGCCGATGACGGCGGGTTGCTGGGCGATTTCCTTGGCCATGAAATGCTTGTAGCCGCCCTTTTCGATCCGGGTCTGGTCGATGTTGATGCGGGCGACCTCGCGGTTGGCGGGGCGGTCTTCGGCGTCGAAGATCTCGGCGCCGTTGCGGGTGACGAAGGCATAGTCGCCCTCTTCGAGGTAGCAGATGCGGTCGGTCATCGGCGCGAGCGCGATCGCGTCCGAGCCCACATACATCTCGCCGTCGCCATAGCCGAGGGCGAGGGGCGAGCCCTTGCGGGCGGCGATGATCAGATCCTCTTCGCCATCGAAGAGAAAGCAGAGCGCGAATGCGCCTTCGAGCCGCTTCAGCGTGGCGCGGACCGCCTCGCGGGGGGCGAGTCCCCGGGCAAGGTGGTGCTGGGTCAGCATCACCACGGTCTCGGTGTCGGTTTCGGTTTCGGGCGTCAGGCCGTGGCCCGCCAGTTCCTCGCGAAGTTCGCGGAAATTCTCGATGATGCCGTTGTGGACGACGACGACCTGACCCGCCCGGTGCGGGTGGGCGTTGCGTTCGGTGGCCGCGCCATGGGTGGCCCAGCGGGTGTGGCCGATGCCGGATTTCCCCGCGAGCGGCTTGTGGACCAGGAGGTCCGAGAGGTTGACAAGCTTGCCCACCGCCCGGCGGCGGTCGAGGCGGCCGCCGTTGACCGTGGCGATGCCCGCGCTGTCATAGCCGCGATATTCAAGGCGTTTCAGCGCCTCGACCAGCAGCGGCGCAGCCTCATGACTTCCCAGAACCCCGACAATACCGCACATTATTCAGCCTCTTTCCGGCGCTTTTCCTTTTGCGCCTTGAACATTTCGAACATCCGCGTGGCAAGGCCCGGTTTGGTGACCTGCCGGGCGCGGGCCAGTGCCAGCGCCTCGTCCGGGACGTTTTCGGTGATGACCGACCCCGAGGCGGTCATGGCGCCCGCGCCGATGCGGACCGGCGCGATCAGCATCGTGTCCGAACCGATGAAGGCGCGGGCGCCGATCTCGGTCCGGTGCTTGTTCACGCCGTCATAATTGCAGGTGATGGTGCCCGCGCCGATGTTGGTATGTTCGCCGACATGCGCGTCGCCAAGATAGGTCAGGTGGCCGACCTTGACGCCTTCGTCGAGGATCGCGTTCTTGATTTCGACGAAATTGCCGACATGGACATCCTCGGCCAGTTCGGCGCCGGGGCGGAGGCGGGCAAAGGGCCCGACCGAGGCCCCGCGCGAGATGTGGCAGCCTTCAAGGTGGCAAAAGCCCTTGATCTCGGCTTCGGATTCCACCGTGACGCCGGGGCCGAAGATGACCGCGGGGCCGATGATGCTGTCGCGGCCGATCACCGTGTCAAAGCCGAAGAACACGGTTTCGGGGGCGGTCAGGGTGACGCCGTTCGCCATGGCCTCGGCGCGGGCGAAGGTCTGGAAGGCGGCCTCGGCGGCGGCGAGGTCGGGGCGGGAGTTGACGCCCATGGTCTCGGCCTCGGGGCAGGTGACGACGCGGGCGGTCAGGCCGCGGGCGCGGGCGGCGCCGACCACGTCGGTCAGGTAATACTCGCCCGCCGCATTGTCGTTGGTCAGCCCGGCCACCAGTTCGCGCAAGAGTGCGGCATCGGCGCAAAGGACGCCCGAATTCATCAGGGTCAGCGCCCGGGTGGCGGCGTCCGCGTCCTTGTATTCGACGATCCGGTCCAGCGCGTCGCCTTCGCGCAGGATCAGGCGGCCATAGCGGGTTGCGGGGTCGGCGGCAAAGCCGAGGACGGTGACATCGGCGCCGGTCGCGACCATGGCGGCCAGCGTCTCGGGGCGGATGAAGGGCGTGTCGCCGTAAAGGACGATGACCTTGCCGTCAAAGCCGGCAAGGGCGGGCAGGGCCTGCGCGACCGCATGTCCGGTGCCAAGCTGCCGGTCCTGCAGCACGACCTCGGCCGTCTCGTCCCAGTCCCTGACCGCGCGGCTGACGGCTTCGGCGCCGTGGCCCGCGACGATGACGGTCCGTTCCGGTTCAAGTGCCGCGCCCGATCGCATCGCATGCACGATCAGCGGTGCGCCAGCCACCTTGTGCAGGACTTTCGGCAGGTCGGAATTCATCCGCGTGCCCTGTCCGGCGGCCAGGATGATAAGCGCGATCGACATGAAGGACCTTTCTTTCTGGACGCGCCCGTTTTACCGATGGCCCCGGGCACCGCAAGCAAAATGGCTTCACGAAGCTTTTCGGCAGGTTACAGCGGGCCAATCGCCGGAAAAACGGGGCTATTGTGCGCACAGTCATCTTTGATCTCGACGGAACGCTGGCCGATACGTCGGCCGACCTGATCGCGGCGGCAAACCATTGTTTTCGCTTGCTGGGGGCCGGGGATCTGCTGGATCCGGCGGCGGATGCGCTGACCGCCTTTCACGGCGGGCGGGCGATGCTGCGGCTGGGGTTCGCGCGGCTGGGGCAGGGGGGCGAGGCGGCGGTCGAGGCGCAGTTCCCGACCTTTCTGGCGGCCTATGAACAGGCGATTGACCGGCATACCAGGCTGTATCCCGGTGCCGTTGCGGCGGTTCAGGCGCTGAAGGCGGCGGGGTTTGCCACCGGCGTCTGCACCAACAAGCCCGCCTATCTGGCCGAGACATTGCTGCAACGGCTGGGGGTGCGGGATCTGTTCGCCTCGCTGGTCGGGGCCGACACGCTGCCGGTGCGCAAGCCTGATCCGGCGCCTTACCGGCTGTCGGTACAAGAGGCCGGCGGCACGGTCGCCCGCTCGCTTCTGGTCGGCGATACCGAGACCGATCGTCTGACGGCGCGGGCGGCGGGCGTGCCCTCGGTGCTGGTGGCCTTCGGTCCCGAGGGGGCGGGCGTCGCGCGACTGGCGCCCGAGGCGCTGCTGGCGCATTTCGACGACCTTCCGGCCCTTGCCGACCGCCTGCTTGCCAAAGCCCCGGCCGCCTGAAAGAACGGCCCCGAAGGGGAGAGGTCATGTCCAGTGTAACGGACCGCAAGGTTCTGGTGTTTGTTCTGATCACGGTTTTTCTCGACATGGTCGGGTTCGGGATCATCATCCCGGTCATGCCCGCGCTGATCGGTACGGTCGGCCATGTCAGCCTGGCCGAGGCCGCGACCATCGGCGGCTGGATGGCGGCGGCCTATTCGCTGATGCAGTTCCTGTCGGGGCCGGTGGTCGGCAACCTGTCCGACCGGTTCGGGCGGCGGCCGGTCCTGTTGCTGGCGGTCTTCGGACTTGGCGTCGACTTTCTGGTGCAGGCGCTGGCGCCGACGGTGGGCTGGCTGTTTGTCGGGCGGCTGTTGTCGGGCCTTTGCGGTGCCTCCTGGATCATCGCCAACGCGCTGATCGCCGACGTGACCCCGCCCGAGGGGCGCAGCAAGGCCTACGGGCTGATGGGCGCGGCCTTCGGCCTTGGCTTTGTCATCGGCCCGGCCATCGGCGGGCTTCTGGGCACTTATGGCGCACGGGTACCCTTCTATGCGGCGGCCGGGGTCTCGCTTCTGAACTTCCTGTTCGGTCTGATCGTCCTGCCCGAGACGCTGCAACCGGCCAACCGCCGTCCGTTCGAGATCGCCCGCGCCAACCCGTTCGGCGCCTTCCGGGTCTTCCGGACCTATCGCGGCGTTTTGCCGATGTGCGCGGTGCTGTTCGTCTTCTTCTTCTGCTCGTCGGTCTATCCGGCGATCTGGGCCTTCTGGGGCAAGGCAAAGTTCGGCTGGCCCGAGGCGACGGTCGGCATATCTCTGGCGGTGTTCGGGGTGATCATGGCGATATTCCAGGGCGCCCTGACCGGCCCGGTGGTCAAACGGTTCGGCGAGTTCCGGACGGTGCTGATCGGCCTGGTCTCGGCGGCGATCGCGGCGACGGGCTACGGGTTCGCGCCGGGCCTTGGCGTGGTGGTGGTGCTGATGGTCGTGCATGGGCCGGAAGGGTTCGTTCACCCGATGCTGACGGCGCTGATGTCGGCGCGCGTGCCCGAGAATGCGCAGGGCGAGCTGCAGGGCGGCCTGTCGGCGGTGATGAACATCGCGATGCTGGTCGGCACGGTGTTCTTCGCCCAGATTTTCGGGTATTTTCTGGCCGGTCCCCATGCGACGCCGAACATGGCCTTTTTCGTTGCGGGCGGCGGGCTGGCGCTGACGCTCGGCCTGTTCCTTTGGGTCGTCGGTCATGACGGGCAAAAGACATGAGCATCGAGCGGTTCGACAAGCCCTTTACCCAGCAAGAGCCGATCCCCGAGGCGGGGATCGACGCGGCACTCGCGGTCATGCGGCACGGGCGGCTTCACCGCTACAACACGCTCGGCGACGAGATTGCCGAGGTGGCACTTCTGGAAGAGGAATTCGCCGCCTTCACCGGCGCGCGCTATTGCCTTGCGGTGGCGTCGGGGGGCTATGCGCTGGCCTGTGCGCTGCGGGCCGCCGGTGTCGGGCCGGGCGACCGGGTTCTGACCAACGGCTTTACACTCGCCCCGGTGCCGGGGGCGATCGCGGCAGTCGGTGCCGTGCCGGTGTTTGTCGAGGTGACCGGCAATCTGACGATCGACCTTGACGATCTGGCGGCCCGGGCGGGGCAGGGCGCGCGGGTGCTGATGCTCAGCCATATGCGCGGCCATATCTGCGACATGGACCGGCTGATGGCGATCTGCGATGGGGCGGGCCTTCTGGTGATCGAGGATTGCGCCCATACGATGGGCGGCGCCTGGGGCGGGGTGCCGTCGGGGCGGCATGGGCGGATCGGCTGCTATTCGACGCAGACCTACAAGCATATGAATTCGGGCGAGGGCGGGCTGATCGTCTCGGACGACGCGGACCTGATGGCGCGGGCGATCCTGTCGTCGGGCAGCTATATGCTTTACCCCCGCCACCGCGCCGCGCCGCCGCCTTCGGCCTTTGCCGAGGCGCGCTGGGTGACGCCCAATGTCTCGGGTCGGATGGACAATCTGCGCGCCGCGATCCTGCGGCCGCAACTGGCCGACCTGCCGCAGCGGATTGATCGCTGGAACCGGCTTTACCGGGCGGTCGAGGCGGGGCTCGGCGATGTGCCGGGGCTGCGGCTGACGACGCGGCCCCCGGCCGAGACCTATGTGGGATCGTCCTTCCAGTTCCTGCTGCCGGGATGGGACGCCGGGGCGATCGGTACGCTGATCGCCCGCACCGCCGCCCGCGGGGTCGAGCTGAAATGGTTCGGCGGGGCCGAGCCGGCCGGCTTCACCTCGCGCCACGACAGCTGGCGCTATGCGCCACCCCAGCCGCTGCCCGCGACCGACCGGATATTGGCGGGCCTGATCGACTTGCGTCTGCCCCTGACCTTTACGCCCGACGACGCCGCCCTGATCGCGCGGATCATCCGGTCCGAGGTGCAGGCCGTGGCCCAGCAGGGGCCCGACCCCGACGTTCAGCCGCCGCTGGCGGACTGAGGGGCGTTCCGGCGTCGCGATCCGCCGGACGACCGGCCCGGGCCGTTCAGCCCGCCGCCTTGCGCAGCATGTTCAGCGCGACCGCCGTCAGGAACAGCGCGAAGATCCGCCGCAGCGGTGTGGCGTCCAGCGCATGGGCCATGCGGACGCCAAGGGGCGTCGTGATCAGCGTCATGGCGATGATGGTCAGAAAGGCGGGCAGGTTGATCGCCCCGAACGTCAGGGGCGGCGCGCCCGTCACCGGCGTGAACAGCAGCACCGCCGCCGACGGCACGGCGATGATCACCCCCCAGCCGGCGGCCGTCGCCACGGCCCGGTGGATCGGCACGCCATAAAGGCTCATCAGCGGCACCCCGAACGACCCGCCGCCGATGCCCATCAGCACCGACAGAAACCCGACCAAGGGTGACAGGGCGGCCCGGAGCGCGCCCCCGGGCATCACCGACCCCAGCCGCCAGCTGGCCCGGCCAAGCCCGAGGTAAAAGGCGACCACCAGCGCCAGCAGCCCGAAGATCACCTGCAGCTCGGTTGTCCGCAGCCGCGACACCGCCCAGACCCCGGCGACCGCGCCCGCAACGATTCCCGGTGCCCAGGCCCGCAGGATCGGCCAGTCGACCGCACCCCGCCGGTTGTGGCCATGGGCCGAGCGGGTCGAGGTGACGACGATCGTGGCCAGCGAGGTGGCGATGCAGACCCGCATCAGATTGTCGCCGCCAAAGCCAAGGCCGGAAAAGGCGTAGTAGAAGGCCGGCACCAGCACGATCCCGCCGCCCACGCCCAGCAGGCCCGAGATCACCCCGGCAAAGGCGCCGATCACCAGCAGCAGGGCAAACATCGGCAAGAGATGGGTGGCGTCGGGCATGGCATTCTCCGGCAATCGCGCCCCTGATACCGGCCTGCCCGGGCTTTGACCAGCCGGGCGCGACGGGCTTGACCCGCCGTCCGCGCCAGCCGAGGATGCATCTCCGGCCGCTTTGCTGCGCGGCCCCCGCAACAGGAGAGCCGAGATGACCCGTTCGATCGACCATGGCACCGTCACCGTGAGCCGCAACTTTCTGGCACATCCGGGTCGCCTCTGGCACGCCTTCGCCGATTACGACGACAAGCGGCGGTGGTTCGTCGATATTCCGGGGTTCCAGACCTTTGAATACCGGCTTGAACTGCGGGACGGCGGGCTTGAACTGTGGCGCGGCACGGCGCCGGACGGCAGCGAACTGAACATGGCCGGCCATTATTTCGAGGTGCGGCCGCAGGAGCGGATCCTGATGACCTATGAGATCACCCGGAACGGCCAGCGCCTGTCGCTGTCGATCCTGTCGCTGGAGTTCCGGGCGGCGGGCAGCGGCAGCCAGCTGATCCTGACCGAGCAGCTGGCCCATCTCGACGGTCTCCGCGCGCTCGAGGACCGGCAGGCGGACACCGAGGCGCTGATGGACGCGCTCGGCGATCACATCGACGCCTGAGGGCGCGGCCTTCGCCCGGGGGCGGTCCGATCTGACCGCTTCCCCGGGGCCATCGCTGCCCGCTCGCTTTGGCCCCGGAGGCGGTGCGTGCAAGCACGCACCCTACCGCTGAGCCCGCACCGTTTTTTCTCCGACGCCGGGCTGAGCGGGAAACGCCGATCTTCCGGTGGAAGAGCGGCCCCGCTCATGTGGAAATGTCGCCCGGCGACCGTCGCAGCATGCACAACAGAGGGCTGCGCGGGCGGGACCGGCGCGGGGCGGCAGGGGCCATGGCCCCTGCCGACCGGGGCGGTGGGGTCGTTTGCCCGGAGGCTGGGCTGAGCGGAAAAGGCCGATCTTCCGGTGGAAGAGCGGCCCCGCTCAAGCGGGAATACCGCCCCGGGACCATCTCGGCCCCCGCGACAGAGGGCAGCACCTGCCCCGGATGGCGCGAAGCGCCAGCCCCCCGGAGGGGCAGGCGCTGCCCGGTCGCTTTGGGCGACCGGACGGTGTGGGCGGGAACGGTGCGGGGCGGCAGGGTCACTTGTCCCTGCCGACTGAGGCGGCGCGGTCGCTTCCCGCCACGCCGGCCCCGGGACGGGCAGGCGCTGGCGGCTTTGGGCCCCCGGGGTGCGTGCGAGCACGCACCCTACCGCTGAGTCCGCACAGTTTTCTCCGACGCCGGGTTGAGCGGGAAACGCCGATCTTCCGGTGGAAGAGCGGCCCCGCTCATGTGGGAACGTTTCCGGGGACCATCTCAGCGCACACAACAGGGGGCAGCGCCAGCCCCGCGGGAGGGGCAGGCGTTGCCCGCTCGCGTTGGGCGACCGGGCGGTGAGGGTGGGAATGGCGCGGGACGGCCGGGTCACGGGCCCCTGCCGGCTGCGGCGGCGCGACCTTACCCGCCGACGCCGGCTTGGGCGGGAAGGCCCGATCGTTCCGCGGCCGCGCGCCGATCCCCGTCAGGCCGCCTTCAGCAGCCCGTCCGCCTTCAGCCCCGCATAGCATTCGTCCAGCGAGGTCCGCGCGCGGGCGATCAGCACGTCGATCTCGTCCGGGCGGATCACCAGCGGCGGGGCGATGATCATCCGGTCGCCGACATGGCGCATGATCAGGTTGTTGGCAAAGCAGCGCTCGCGGCAGCGAAAGCCCACGGTCCCGGCCTCGGCCGCGAACTTCGCGCGCGTCGCCTTGTCCGGGGTCAGCGCGATCGACCCCATCAGGCCGACGAGCTTTGCCTCGCCGACCAGGGGATGATCGGTCAGCGCCTGCCAGCGTTCGGCAAGATAGGGGTGGGCCACCTCGCGGACATGGTCGACGATCTGTTCTTCCTGAAGAATGCGCAGGTTTTCCAGCGCCACGGCGGCCGCGACCGGATGGCCGCTGTAGGTATAGCCGTGGTTGAAATCGCCGTGCGAGCCCAGAACCTCGGCCATCTCGTCACAGATGATCGAGCCGCCGATCGGCTGGTAGCCCGACGAAAGGCCCTTGGCGATGGTCATGATATGGGGCCGGATGCCGAAGGTCTGGCTGCCGAACCATTGGCCGGTGCGGCCAAAGCCGGTGATGACCTCGTCCGCGATCAGAAGGATGCCGTACTGGTCGCAGATCCGCTGAATCTCGGGCCAGTAGGTCGCGGGCGGTACGATCACGCCACCGGCGCCCTGGATCGGTTCGCCGATGAAGGCGGCGACCTTGTCGGCGCCCAGTTCCAGAATCTTTTCCTCGAGCTGGCGGGCGCGTTCCAGACCGAATTCCTCGGGCGTCCGGTCGCCGCCTTCGGCCCACCAATGCGGCTGGTCGATATGGACGACCCCGTCGATCATCCCGCCGCAGGCATGGATCGGCTTCATCCCGCCAAGCGACCCGCCGCCAAGGGTCGAGCCGTGATAGCCATTTTTGCGGGCGATGATGATCCGCCGGTCGGGCTGGCCCTTGATGTCCCAGTAACGGCGGACGGCGCGGATGTTGGTGTCGTTCGCCTCGGACCCCGAGCCCGCGAAGAAGACATGGTTCAGATCGCCGGGTGCCAGTTCGGCCAGCTTTGCGGCAAGGGCGATGGCGGGCACATGGCTGGTCTGGAAGAAGGTGTTGTAATAGGCCAGCTCGTCCATCTGACGCTTGGCCACCTCGCCCAGCTCGCGGCGCCCGTAACCAAGGTTGACGCACCAGAGCCCGGCCATCCCGTCGATGATCCTGTGACCTTCGCTGTCGGTCAGCCAGACGCCCTGACCCCGCACCATGATGCGCGCCCCCTTGCGCGCCAATGCGGCGTTTTCGGTGAACGGGTGCATGTGGTGGGCCGCGTCCAGCGCCTGCAGGGTCGCCGTCGGCATGTGGTTGGTGATCTTGTTCATCTTGCCCTCGCAATGTCCGGGGTTTCGGCCGGTTGGTCCGGCTGCCCTGGCGGAATGGCCCCGCAGCCCGACCGGTGCCGTTGGGCCCAGAATAGGCGGGCGGCGGCGCTTGTCAAGAAATTTGATCAAATTATTTCGGGCAGGGCCGCCGCCTCAGATCTCACCCTCGCGCAGCGCCTGGCGCACATGTTCGATCCCCTGGGCGATATCGGCCCTGACCGCACGCGACAGGGCAGGGCCGTCGCCGGCACGGATCGCCGCCAGCGCGGTGACGTGCAGGTCAGGCTCGCGGTTCGCCAGATGCCGGGCGGCCACCACCCGCAGCGAGGGTCCGAACCGGAGCCAGAGCGACTGGGCAATGTCGACCAGAACCTGGGCGCCCGACGCCTCGTACAGCGTGAAGTGAAAGTGATGGTTGCCGGTCAGATAGGCCGGAATGTCCCCGGCCGCGATCGCCGGGTTGATGGCGGCGTCGATCTCGGCCAGCCGGGCGATGGCTTCGTCCGACAGGCGGGGCGCGGCCAGTTCGGCGATCCTTGGTTCAATCGCCAGCCGGGCAAAGCCGATCTGGTCGATCAGCGCCTCGGTCAGGTTCGGAACCGAGACGCGGCGGTTGCCATGCAGCTGCAGGGCCCCCTCGGCCGTCAGCCGCCGGATCGCCTCGCGCACCGGGGTCATGCCGGCGCCAAGGTCGCGGATCAGCCCCTGTATCGTCACCGCCTGACCGGGCGCCAGCACGCCGGTCAGCACCATGTCGCGCAACTGCACATAGGTCAGTTCATGGGTGGGAACCTTGCGGTCAGTCGCACCAGCCGGGCCAAGATCCATACCGCCAATCACTCCCACGAATTTCGATCAAATTATCGGGGCCGCGGCCGATGTTCAACCGGCCTGAACGACGCAGCGTTCCCGACCAACGAACCATCCAGCCGCGATGTCGATACCGGATCCCCGATGGGGCGGCCGGCAAGGCGCAAGCCGCACGGCCAAGCGACCTCCACCCACAACATGCGCCGGGAAATCGGGCGAAGAATGCGGTGCAATGCCCTTGCAACGCAGGATATTTGATGACTGCGCCGTCAGCCCAGCAGCATGATCTGCACATCCGCGACATTGGTGCCGGTGGCGCCGACAGTCAGCAAATCGCCCGCCGCCGCCAGTGCGGCGTTGCTGTCATTGTCGGCAAGCCGCGCTGTGGCGTCGAGCCCCGCCGCCGCGATCCGCCCGGGCGTCCCGGCATCGACCAGCCCGCCCGCCGCCTCGGTCGGCCCGTCCCGGCCGTCGGTCCCGCCCGACAGAAAGACCCAAGGCCGCGCCATCCGGGCCTGCAAGGCCACCCGCAGCGCCAGTTCCTGATTGCGCCCGCCCTTGCCGGCGCCGCGCAGGGTCACGGTCGTCTCGCCGCCGAAGATCAGGCAGGCCGGGCCGGGGCCTGCGCCGGCAGCGTGGGCCAGGATCAGCCGCGCCGCGTCGCCCACATCACCGACAAGATGATCCGAGACGATGGCGGCGCCGGTTCCATACGCCATTTCAATGGCTTCCAGGCTGATCCTGTTGCTGCCGATCAGATGGTTCCGCGCCGCTGGCAGCGGCGGGGGCGCCCCCTCATCGACGCCGAGATGGGCGCGGACGGCCGCGGGCAGCGCCTCCCAAAGCCCGTGCGTGACCAGCAGGGCCCGCGCCTCGGCCCGCGTGCCCAGCGGGGCGGCGGTCGGGCCCGAGGCGATGGCGCGCAGGTCGTCGCCGATCACGTCCGACAGGATATAGGCCGCGACCGGCGCAGGGGCGGCCAGCCGCAGCATCCCGCCGCCCTTCAGCCGCGACAGTTGCTGGCGAACAAGGTTGATTTCGGTGATCCCGACCCCACCGGCCAGCAGCAGACGGTTCACCGCCGCCTTGTCCGCCAGCGTCAGGCCCGGCGCCGGCGCGGGCAAGAGCGCCGATCCGCCGCCGGACATCAGCGCGACAACCCGGTCATCCGGCCCGGCATCCGCCAGCAGCGCCGCGACCGCCGCCCCGGCCCGGGCGCCGTTCTCGTCCGGCACCGGATGGCCCGCGGCGATGACCTCGGCCCCCGCAACCGGCCGCGCATTCTCGTAATTGGTGACGACCAGCGCCACCGACGGCCGCAACTGCCGCAGCGCGGCCTCGGCCATCGGCACGGCGGCCTTGCCGACCGCGATCAGGATCAGCCTGCCACCCGGGGGCGGCAGATCCGGCGGGGTCTCGGTCAGGGCGCGGGCCAGAGCGCCGCCCGGATCGGCCGCAGCAACCGCCACCCCGAACAGACGAAGCGCCTCGGCCCGCAGGTCCATGCTCACGCCCCCGCGATCTGGCGGGCCTTGGCGACCAGCACCTCGGCCTGGCGGATCGAGGCATAGTCGATCAGCCGCCCGTCCAGCGAGACCGCGCCCTTGCCCTCTTTCGCCGCCTGTTCCATCGCCACCAGAATCCGCTCGGCCCGCGTCACTTCCTTTTCCGAGGGGCTCATCACCTCGTTCGCCATGGCGATCTGGCTGGGATGGATCGCCCATTTGCCCTCGCAGCCCAGGACGGCGGCGCGGCGGGCCGCGGCCTTATAGCCCTCGGGGTCGGAAAAATCGCCGAACGGCCCGTCGACGGGACGCAGCCCGTTCGCGCGCGCCGCGACCACCATCCGCGCCAGCGCATAGTGCCACATGTCGCCCCAGTGCGTCGCGCGGCTGCCGTCGTCCAGCGGATCGGTCAGCACCGAATAATCGGGGTTCACGCCGCCGATGATCGTCGTGCGCGCCCGGGTCGAGGCCGCATAGTCGGCCACGCCGAAATGCAGGCTTTCATTCCGCTTTGACGCCTTGGCAATCTCGTGGACATTCTGCATTCCAAGCGCGGTCTCGATTATATGCTCGAACCCGATGCGCTTTTTATAGCCTTTGGCATCCTCGATTTGCGTGACCAGCATATCGACCGCATAAACATCCGCCGCCGTCCCGACTTTCGGCACCATGATCAGGTCCAGCCGTTCGCCCGCCTGTTCGACCACGTCGACAACGTCGCGGTACATGTAGTGCGTGTCGAGGCCGTTGATCCGCACCGACATGGTTTTCCGGCCCCAGTCGATCTCGTTCAGCGCGCGGATGATGTTCTTGCGCGCCTCGGCCTTGTCGTCGGGCGCCACCGCATCCTCAAGGTCCAGAAAGATCACATCAGCGTCAGATTGCGCAGCCTTTTCAAACATTTGCGGCGCGCTTCCCGGAACGGCCAGTTCCGAGCGGTTGAGGCGTGCGGGGGCCTGTTCGATGGGGTGAAAGCTCATGGGGCGAATCCTTCGCGGCTGGGTTACGACGATGGGCGGCAGAGAACGTCGAAAGAAACGCCGCCTGTCAAGCAACAAAATTTCGCGCCCGTCCGCGCGCCTCAGCCGCGCGCCGCACCCTCGGCCGCCAGCCGGGAAGAGTAATAAAAGGCGATGGCCTGCGCGCGGTTTTTCACGCCAAGCTTTTCAAACAGGTTGGAAAGGTGGAATTTAACCGTATTGGCCGAAATATCAAAATCCCGCGCCAGATCCTTATTGGCCAGCCCCTTTGCCAAAGCCTCAAGCAACGCCCGTTCGCGGCGCGTCAGCTGCGCCATCGGGTCGGCCTGAAGGTCGCGGACGTCGAGAAAGGGGAAGACCATCTGCCCCCCCGCCACAGCAAGGCAGGTGTCCAGCAGCCGCTCGACCGGGCCGGTGCGGGCGACGAACCCGGCGGCGCCGGCCAGCATCGCGGCGCGGGCCACATCGGCGCCCCGGCCGTCGTCGCCGTAGACCACCAGCCGCGGGGCGCCGGGCTGATCGCGCAGCACCTCGATCAGCTTCTGGCCGCCAAGGGCGGGCAGGGTCCAGTCGATCACGCCCACCCTGACCGGCACCCGCATCACCGCCGCCAGAAACCCCTCGGCAGTCGCCGAGGTGGCCACCAGCGAGAATCGGGGGTCGCGGTCGAAAAGTTCGGACATGGCCTGCAGGACCAGGGGATTGCCGTCGGCGAGGGACAGATCGACGGGCCTGCTGCTAGCGGTAACCTGAGCCATTTTGCCTTGCTTTCAGATAAACCTACCCAATCGGGTAGCGATGATTTTGGTATGCGACGGTATTCCAGTCTGAATGGGCGGGAAATTTACCACCCAAGCGGATACCCGAAAGCAGGATGTAAGCAGGTTGCGGGAAACTGGCAACCGGAATCATCTGGCGCAACAATCTTACCGAAGGCGCGCCATGACCGATCAGATTATTTTCCCCGCATTGCAGATCCCCGAAACGCTGGCTGCCGGGCCCGGGCCGGGCAACACCGATGCGCGGGTGCTGGCCGCCTTTGCCAACGCGGGCCTTGCCGACCATATGCAGGCCGACGTGCTGCGCGGCATGGTCGAATGCAAAGAGATGCTGCGCGCCGTCTGGGGCACGAAGAACACCTACACCTACGGCGTCGGCGGCACCGGCTTTTCCGGCCTCGACTGCATGCTGAACGCGATCCTGCCGGGTGACAGCGTCGTTGCCTTTGTCAACGGCACCTTTTCCGGCATCGACGGCCTGACCATCCGCATGAAGGCCGCCAGCCGCGCCGATCTGGCCGCCAGCCCGCTGGACCCCAGACCCGCGAATGTCACCATTGTCAACGTTGCCCATGGCCAGTCGGTCGGGGCCGAGACGATTGATCAGGCTTTGGCCGCGCAAAAGCCGAAATGGGCCTTCATGGCGCATTGGGAAACCGGCTCGGGCCGCATCAACGACATCCGCGCCTTTTCCGACGCCTGCCTGAAACACGGCGCGCTGGGGCTGGTCGACGCCGTCTCGTCGCTGGGGATCGAGGATTTCGCCATCGACGACTTCCCGGGCATCGTCGGCTGGGCATCCTGCCCGCAAAAGGGCGTCCTCTGCCTGCCGCTGACCTATGCGCCGGTCAGCTTTTCGGACCGCTACATCGCCGAGGTTCGTGCCAGCGGCTGCCATTCCTACGTCCACCACCCGATCCTCGAGGCCCGCCACTGGGGTATCATCGACGGCAAGGACGCGGCGGCGGGCGCCTATCACCGCACCCATTCCGGCTATGCTGTCGCCGCCTTTCACGAGGCGCTGCGCCTGACGCTGCAGCATGGCCGCGCGCAAAAGGCCCGCGACTATGCGTTCCACGAACAGGCGCTGCGCGAGGCGGTGACGACGATGGGCTGCACGGTCACGTCGAACATGACCTCGCTTGTCGTGCTGAACCTGCCTGCGGGGCTGGCGGGCCGCGAAAAGGAACTGGTCCAGATCTGCCGCGCCCGTGGTTTCGGCATCTGGCCGACCCTGTCGGAACCGGTTCAGGTCCGCATCGGCATCCTCAATCAGCTGTCGCAGGCGAAAGTCACCGAAATTGTGACGCGTTTCGCCGCCGCGATGGCCGAACTCGGGGGCAATATCGACATGGACGCCGTGCTGGCGGGGCTTGATCGCCACTACGCCTCGGCCATCGCAGCAGAATAACAGATCGAAGGGGAGGGGGTCCGGATGGACATCCACGAATATCAGGCCAAAGAGATACTGAAAAGCTTTGGCGTCGCGGTGCCCGACGGTGCGCTTGCCTACAGCCCCGAACAGGCGGCCTATCGCGCGCGTGAACTTGGCGGCCAGAAATGGGTGGTCAAGGCGCAGATCCACGCCGGCGGCCGTGGCAAGGCCGGCGGGGTCAAGCTGTGCGCGTCCGATCACGAGATTCAGGACGTCACCTCGGACCTTTTCGGCAAGAAGCTGGTGACCCACCAGACCGGCCCCGAAGGCAAGGGCGTCTACCGCATCTATGTCGAGGCCGCGACCGCCTTTACCCGTGAAATCTATCTGGGCTTCGTCCTTGATCGCAGCGCGCAGCGGGTGATGATCGTCGCCTCTGCCGAGGGCGGGATGGAGATCGAGGAAATCTCGGCCACACGCCCGGACTCGATTGTCCGCTCGACCGTGGAACCGGCGGTGGGCCTGCGCGATTTTCAGGCGCGCGAGATCGCCTTCCGCCTTGGCATCCCCTCGGACCTGATCCCGCAGATGGTCCGCACCCTGCAGGGCTGCTTCCGCGCCTTCCGCGAACTTGATGCGACCATGGTCGAGATCAACCCCCTGGTCATCACCGCCGACAACCGCATCCTGGCGCTGGACGCCAAGATGACGTTCGACGGCAACGCGATGTTCCGCCATCCCCAGATTGCCGAGCTGCGCGACAAAAGCCAGGAAGACCCGCGCGAGGCCCGCGCCGCCGACCGGGGCCTCGCCTATATCGGTCTGACCGGCAATATCGGCTGCATCGTCAACGGTGCCGGTCTTGCCATGGCGACGATGGACACGATCAAGCTGGCGGGGGGCGAGCCTGCGAACTTCCTCGACATCGGCGGGGGGGCGACGCCCGAACGGGTGGCCAAGGCGTTCCGGCTGGTGACATCGGACAAGAACGTCCAGGCAATCCTTGTGAACATCTTCGCTGGCATCAACCGCTGCGACTGGGTGGCCGAGGGCGTGGTGCAGGCCCTGAAGGCCGAGCCGGTGGACATGCCGGTGGTGGTGCGTCTGGCCGGCACCAATGTCGAAGAGGGGCAGAAGATCCTGGCCAAGTCGGGCCTGCCGATCATCCGCG
>CAZORV010000049.1:0-16615 GCA_964582215.1 uncultured Frigidibacter sp. | reverse complement strand
CCTCGGCCACGTCCGGGGTCACGTCCTGGATCTTGACGCCCAGCCAGCCGCGCCGGGTCTCGCCGAACTGCCGCAGCTGATCGGCCACCTTGACCACCACATTCGAGGCCATGGAAAAACCGATGCCGATCGAGCCGCCATTGGGGCTGAGGATCGCGGTGTTCACGCCGATCACCTCGCCGTTCAGGTTGAAGAGCGGCCCGCCCGAGTTGCCCCGGTTGATCGCCGCGTCGGTCTGGATGAAATCGTCATAGGCGCCCTGCAGTTCGCGGTTGCGGGCCGAGATGATCCCGGCCGAGACCGAAAAGCCCTGGCCAAGCGGGTTGCCCATCGCCATGACCCAGTCGCCGACGCGCATCTTGTCGCTGTCGCCGAAGCTGACGAACGGCAGGGGCTTGTCGGCCTCGACCTTCAAAAGCGCGATGTCGGTCTTCAGATCGGTGCCGACCAGCTTGGCATCGAGGGTTTCGCCGGAGAAGAATTCAACCTGAATCTCGTCCGCGCCTTCGATCACATGGTTGTTGGTGACGATGAACCCGTCCGCCGAAATCACGAAGCCCGATCCCAGCGCCGTTGCCCGCTGCGGGGCGGTTTCGGGTGCGCCGGGCTGATCCGGCTGATCGCCGAACTGGCGATTGAAATCATTGAAGAAATCTTCAAACGGCGAACCTTCCGGGACCATCGGCCCGGGGCCGGCCGGCGCCTCGACCACGGTCGTGGTGGTGATGTTCACGACCGAGGGGCTGACCTGATCGGAGAGGTCGGCAAAGGTTTCGGGTGCGTCAAAGGCCTGCGCCCCGGGCACCGGCAGCGCCAGCAAGAGTGCAACTGCGCAGGCGCACCAGCCGGCCCGGAACAGGCGGCCGGTCCTGCGGGAACGGGGGGCAATTGCGAGGGGCTGCGACATCACATCTGATCTCCTGATACGTTCGTCATCACCGGACCGGGTCGCAGCGGGCGCCCGGTCCCTTTGGTCTTATCCGCCGACCGGGGCTACGGCGCCGGTGCCGCGCCCGCGGACGACCGCAGAAAATCAAAGAACTCTGAGTCGGGCGAGAGGACCATCGTCGCATTCCCAGACAAAAGCGCATTCTGATAGGCGGTCAGCGAGCGGTAGAATTCAAAGAAACCCGGGTCCGCGCCATAGGCGGTGGCGAAGATGCCGTTGCGGCGGGCGTCGGCCTCGCCCCGGATGATCTCGGCCTGGCGCTTGGCGTCGGACACGGTTTCGATGACGGCGCGGTCGGCGGTGGCCCTGAGGCGCTGGGCCGCCTCGTTGCCGCGGGCGATCTGGTCGGCGGCCTCACGCTCGCGCTCGGCGCGCATCCGGGCGAAGGTCGCGTCGAGGTTCTGTTCCGGCAGGTCGGTCCGGCGCAGGCGGACGTCGACGATATTGACGCCCAGCGCGGCCGCCTCGGACTTGGCGGCGACAAGGATCTGACCGGCCAGCGCCGAACGGTTGACCGACAGGATCGAGGCGCTGTCGACCTGACCCAGCACTTCGCGGACCTGCGCGGCCAGAATCGCGTCGATGCGGTTTTCGGCGAACTCGATGCCACCGGCGCCGGTGGCCTGACGGAAGCGCACGACATCGTCGATCTGATAGCGGGTGAAGGCATCGACCACCAGGCGGCGATCGTCCGACGGTGTCACTTCCAGCGCCTCGATGTCGCGGCCGAGGATCCGGTCGTCATACTGGACGACCTCCTGGATCAGCGGCAGCTTGAAATAGAGGCCCGGCTCTTCCTTGATGGCGCGGATCTGGCCGAACTGCAGGACAAGGGCCTTGTGGCGTTCGTCGACGATGAACAGCGACGACAGGACGGTGGCCAGAAGGATGGCAAGGACCGGCAGGATCAGGATCTGGCGGTTCATCAGTTCGACCCTCCGGTTGCGGCGGCGGCGCCTTCGGCGGGCCGGGTCAGTTGGTCCAGCGGCAGGAAGGGCACCACGCCCTGCCCGCCCTCGGGTTCGTCGAGGATCACGGTCTTCATACGACCGAACACCTGTTCCATCGTCTCAAGATACAGCCGCTTGCGCGTCACCTCGGGGGCCTTCTGATATTCGGCCAGCACGGCCGAGAACCGGCTCGCCTCGCCCTCGGCCTGGTTCACCACCTGCGCCCGGTAGGCCTCGGCGGCCTCAAGCACCGCCGCCGCTTCGCCGCGCGCACCGGCCACGACCTTGTTGGAATAGGCGTCCGCCTCTTTCTGCAGACGGTCGCGTTCCTGCTCGGCCGACTGCACCTCTTTGAAGGCGGCGATCACGTCACGCGGCGGGTCGGCGCGGTTGAAGTTGACGCGGACGATGTTCAGCCCGCTGCTATAGCGGTCAAGCGTCGTCTGGATCAGTTCGCGCAGGCGTCCGGCGATGGCGCCCCGGTCGCGGTTCAGGATCGGCGCCAGCTGCGACTGGGCGATGATCTCGCGCATGGCGCTTTCCGCCACGGCGCGGATCGTCAGGTCGGGGTCGCGCAGGTTGAAGGAATATTTCTCGGGGTCATTGACGTTCCAGACCACCTGAAAGTCGATGTCGACGATGTTTTCATCACCGGTCAGCATCAGCCCCTCGTCGCCGCCGGTCTGGCCGACGCCGATATCCTCGGTCCGTTCGGTCGTCACCGGGATCACTTCGTAGCTGACCAGCGGCCACGGCGCGAAGTTCAGGCCGGGCTCGCCGACGCAGGGCGAATTGCACTTGCCGAGAAACAGCTCGATCGACTTTTCCTCGGGCCGGACCGAATAGAACGAGGCAAAGCCCCAAAGCGCCAGCACCGCAAGGCCGCCCAGCGCAAAGGCGTTGCGCGAGGGGCCAAAGCCGCCCGGCCCCTCGCCGAAGCCGCCGCCGTTGCGCCCGCCGCGTCCGCCCATCAGGACCTTCAGCTGTTCGGTGCCCTTGCGGACGATCTCGTCGATCTCGGGAAGTTGCGGGCCGTCGCCACGCCGCCCGCCCCGGGGCCGTTCGTCCCCATTCCGCGGCCGTTCGTCATCGTCGCCCGAACCGCCGCCACCCCAGGGGCCACCGCTGCCTGCCATCAGGTCAAACTCCCGTATTCATGTCCTGCCTAAGCAACTGTGTACTCGGCGGCGATTGTCAAGACAGCCGCACCGGTTTGCGCATTGTCACCAGCTCTTCCGACATGGTCGGATGGACGGCGCAGGTGCGGTCGAAATCCTCTTTCGTGGCACCCATCTTCACCGCGATGGCGGCCAGCTGGATCATTTCACCGGCGTTCGGCGCAACGATGTGGCAGCCCAGAACCTTGCGGCTGCCGGGTTCCACGACCAGCTTCATCAGAACCTTGTCCGGACGCCCGGCAAAGGCCGACTGCATCGGGCGGAAGGCCGTCGCATAGACCTCGACCGGCCCCCGGGCGCGGGCTTCCTCTTCGGTCAGGCCAACCGTCCCAAGCTCGGGCTGGGTGAAGACGGCCGAGGCGACAAGCTCATGGTCGGCGGTCCGGGGGTTGGCGCCGAAGATCGTGTCGGCAAAGGCGTGCCCTTCGCGGATGGCGACCGGCGTCAGGTTGATCCGGTCGGTGACATCGCCCACGGCAAAGATCGACGGCACCGCCGTCTGCGACCATTGATCGACCA
The DNA here is from genome assembly GCA_964582215.1 of uncultured Frigidibacter sp. Lineage (GTDB taxonomy): Bacteria > Pseudomonadota > Alphaproteobacteria > Rhodobacterales > Rhodobacteraceae > TMP-24. The sequence continues at coordinate 13,019 of CAZORV010000049.1, read as the reverse complement.
GCACCTCGCCCTTCTTGCCAAGCCTGACCCCGACCTCGGCCAGACCAAGGCCCGCGGTGTTTGGGTTGCGGCCGGTCGCGTAGACCACATGTTCGAACACCCGGACCTCGCCGGTGGTTGCGCGCACCCAGGTGCCGCCCTCGGCGGGCTTCATCTCGGCTACGTCGGTGCCGGTCATCAGCGCCACGCCGGCGGCCCGCATATGGTCGGCGACATGGCCGCGCGCCTCGTCGTCAAAGCCGCGCAGGATCTGTTCGCCGCGATAGAATTGCGTGACCTCGACCCCCAGACCGTTGAGGATACAGGCAAACTCGCAGGCGATGAACCCGCCGCCGACGATCAGCACCGATTTCGGCAGGCTCTCAAGCCGGAAAATGTCGTTCGAGGCCATGGCCCCGGCCTTTGCCGCTGCCGCAGGCACCGAAGGCTGGCCGCCGGTGGCGATCAGGATATGCTTGGCACGGATACGCTCACCCGTCGCCAGCAGGACCGTATGGGCGTCGGCAACGGTCGCGCGGCTGTCGTAGACCGTCACGCCCGCCGACCTGAGGCCGCTGCGATAGGCGCCCTCCAGCCGGTCAAGCTCGGCGTCCAGCCGGGCGCGGAAGGCGGTCCAGTCAAAGGCGCCGATCGCGGCCGACCAGCCATAGCTTTGCGCGTCGGCAACAGCCGCGCGATAGGACGAGGCGAAGACCATCAGCTTTTTCGGCACGCAACCCCGGATGACACAGGTTCCACCCATGCGGTCTTCCTCGGCCAGCGCGACCCTGGCGCCATGGTCGCCCGCAGCGATCCGCGCCGCCCGGACCCCGCCCGACCCGCCGCCGATGACGAAAAGATCATAGTCGAACACCGTCTTTGCGCTGCCCATATCGTCCGCCTCCGTCACAGCCCGGCCTTGGGCAGGGTCTCAGGTTTCAATATCGGCAAAGGGCTGGTCGAGCCTTTGCCGCACGGTCCGCATCGCCTTTGCCAGACCCGGCCCGGCCTCGATCAGTTCGGCGGTTCCGTCCGGATGACCGATGACGATCAGGTCGGACATATTCAGGAACAGCCCGTTTTCAACCAGCCCCGGGATCTGGTTCAGCGCCAGTGACAGCGCGCGGGCATCGGTAATGGCGTTCAGGTGAAGGTCAAGGATCGAATTGCCCTCGTCGCTGACGAAGGGCCGGTCACCGGCCATCCTTTGCGTGATCCGGCTGCCGGAATAGCCCAGATCGGCGAGAACCTGCCGGATGTGGCCTTCGGTCGAGACCTGACCGAACCGCAGCACCTCGACCGGCAGCGGGAAGGCGCCCAGCCGCGCGACGCGCTTGCCGGGGTCGGTGATGACGATCATCCGGTCCGAGGCCGCCGCGACCACCTTTTCCTGCAGATGCGCGCCGCCACCGCCCTTGATCAATGTCAGTTCGGGGTCGAATTCGTCGGTCCCGTCGATGGTGAGGTCCAGCCGCCCGGCCTGATCCAGCGTCACCACCCTGATCCCCTCGGCCCGCGCCAGATCGGCGGTGCGGGACGAGGTCGGGACACCGACGACCCGCAAGCCTTCGTCCCGGACCCGCTGGCCAAGGCGGCGCACCATGAAGGCCGCGGTCGAGCCGGTGCCAAGGCCCAGCCGCATCCCGTCCTGCACAAAGCTGACAGCCATGTCTGCCGCCGCCTTCTTGGCCAGATCGGCGGGCGAAAGTGCGGCCGTTCCGGCCGGGGATATCGTCATGATCGGGCGCCTCTGCTGTTCGGCGCCCTTATAGAAAGGTTGCGGCCCGGGGGCGAGGGGGTTTCGCCCCGCGCGCTCAGGCGCCGTCGCCGTCATCCACGGCGGCCGCAGCGGCCTGCTGCAGAAGTTCGGTTGCCGCCGTCACCTCGTCCAGCCGCAGAAAGCCGTCATCGTTCCGGTCCAGAAGCAGCGTCGATTTCCAGAATTCGGCATCCTCTTCGCTCATCGCGGTCAGGGCCTCGCGCGCGGCGGCGGCGGCGGCCTCGTCGGCGCTGATCACACGGTCGCCGTTGCTGTCGGCATCCAGAAAGGCCATGACATGCCGCCCGCGCGCGCCCCGCATCGCCAGCGCGACCAGCTTTTGCGCCTCGGCGTCCGAGACCTGCCCGTCGCCATCAAGATCGGCCCGCACGAACCGGCCCAGCGCCCGCGCCCGCCCCTCGGCCCGCGCCGAAGCGATCATCCAGGCGACACCGTCCGCCGTCAGCCCGCGCTCGTCGCCGAACGAGGCGATCAGTTCGGCCATGTCCTTGATGAAGACGGGCGAGGATTTGCGCAGCTTTTTCATCAGCGGGTCAGGCAGGGCCTGCGCCAGCGCCGCCGCCTCGTCCGCCGGCGCCTTCGCCGGCTGTTCGGCCAGCACCGGGGTTGCGGCCAGAAGCAACGAAAGACCAAGGACCCGCATCATCGGAAACTCCTGAAAATTTTTCTCAACCTCTCACCGCTGCCTTAACCGCCGGTTAACGGCGCCCCATCCTTGACTTTCACCGGCGGCCCCTCTAATTGAGAACTATTCTCATTTGCAAAAACCCATGTCCGACACATTCGACCTCCGCGCCCTGACCCGATCCGACCCCGCCTGGCGCCGCGACCGGGGCGATGCGGCACTGTCGGACGTCCACCGCAGCATTGCCGTCCCGGCCTCGGGCTGGCGGCGGATCGCGGCCTTTCTGGGCCCGGGCTACATGGTCGCGGTCGGCTACATGGACCCCGGCAACTGGGCGACCTCGCTCGCCGGCGGGTCGAAGTTCGGCTATATGTTGCTGTCGGTTGCGCTGATCTCGAACCTCATGGCGATCGTGCTGCAATCGCTGTGCGCGCGCCTCGCCATCGCCACCGGCCGCGACCTCGCTCAGGCCTGCCGCGACGCCTTTCCGCGCTGGCTGGCCCTGCCGCTCTGGGCGCTGGCCGAAATTGCGATCATCGCCACCGACATCGCCGAGGTGATCGGGACCGCCATCGGGCTGAACCTTCTGTTCGGCATACCGCTGGAACTCGGCGTCGTGATCACCGCGCTTGACGTCTTCCTGATCCTCTGGCTGCAGAAAAAGGGCTTTCGCTGGCTTGAGGCCTTCGTGATCGCCCTTCTCGGCGTCATCGCCCTGTCGTTCGGCATCCAGATCGCGCTGGCCGATCCCGACTGGGGCGGGGTGATCCGCGGCTTTGCCCCCACGGTCGAGATCGTGAAGAACCCCGACATGCTGTACCTCGCGCTGGGGATTCTGGGCGCCACCGTCATGCCCCACAATCTTTACCTGCATTCCGCCATCGTCCAGACCCGCGCCTATGGCGACACGCTGCCGGAAAAGCGTCAGGCCCTGCGCTATGCGACGCTGGATTCCACCGTGGCGCTGATGTTCGCCCTGACGATCAACGCCGCCATCCTGATCCTTGCCGCCGCCAGCTTCAACGCCACCGGCCAGACCGATGTGGCCGAACTTGACCGCGCCCACGCGCTTCTCGGCCCGCTGCTCGGCCTGTCGGTGGCGCCGGCGCTGTTCGCCATCGCGCTGCTCTGCTGCGGCCTGAACTCGACCGTCACGGCGACCCTTGCCGGGCAGGTGGTGATGGAGGGGTTCCTGCAGATGCGCCTGCCGCCCTGGCTCCGCCGGCTTGCGACGCGGGCTCTGGCGATCCTGCCCGCCGCCGCCGTGACGCTGCTGTACGGGTCCGAGGGGACCGGCCGCCTTCTGATCCTGACCCAGGTGGTCCTGTCGCTGCAACTGTCCTTCGCCGTCGTGCCGCTGGTCCTGTTCACCGCCGACCGCCGCAAGCTCGGCGCGCTTGCCACGCCGGCCTGGCTGGTGCTTTTGGCCGTCATCATCGCCCTGGCCATCGTCGGACTGAACCTGAAGCTTCTCTGGGACTTCAGCGGCGGCGGCTTCTGATCAACTGGCCGCTACCGCCTGCGGAATGTCGTTTTCCGCCATGGCGCCCGCGCGTATAGACGCGATAGTCACGCCAGAGGTCGACCATGTACAAACTGCACTTTGCCCCCGACAATGCCTCGCTGATCGTGCGCCTGACGCTCGAGGACATGGGCCAGCCCTACCAGACATCGCTGGTCGACCGGGGCCGGGTCCAGCAGGACAGCCCCACCTACCGCGCGCTGAACCCCACCGGCCTGATCCCGGCGCTGGAAACCCCGCAAGGCGTGCTGTTCGAGACCGCCGCCATCCTTCTGTGGCTGACCGAGACCCATGGCCAGCTTGCCCCCCAGCCCGGCAGCCCCGAACGCGGCGCCTTTCTCAAATGGCTGTTCTTCGTCTCGAACAGCCTGCATGCCGACATCCGGCTGCATTTCTACCCCGACCGTTACGCCGGCTCGATCGAAGGCCTGCCCGCCTTCCGCAACGCCACCGAACAGCGGCTCTTGCGCCATCTCGGCCTGATCGACCGGATGATCGTGACCGACGCGCCCGGCTGGCTGGCGCCCGGCGAACCCTCGGCCCTGACCTGGTATCTCTGCTCGCTTCTGCGCTGGCTCGGCCTTTATCCGACCGACCGCCGGGGCTGGTTCGACCTGACCGCCTTCCCGGCGCTTCTGGCCCTTGCCCGCGCCGCCGAGGTGACACCCGCCGCCCAAAGGGCCGCCGCAGCCGAGGGTCTCGGGCCGACGATCTTCTCCGCCCCCTCTTACGCACGCCCCCCCGAGGGCCGCGTCACCTGAAAGGTCCCCGATGTTTCTTTCGGTCTTCGACATGTTCAAGGTGGGTGTCGGCCCGTCCTCGTCGCACACGATGGGGCCGATGGTGGCGGGGGCACGGTTTCTCGACCTTCTGCGCGCCTCGCCCTTCCGCCCGGCGGGCCTGCGCGCCTCGCTCCACGGCTCGCTCGCCTTCACCGGCAAGGGCCACGCAACCGACCGCGCCACGATCCTCGGCCTCGCCGGCTTCCTGCCCGAAAGCTACGATCACGAAAAGGCCGAGGCGGCCCTCGCCGCGATCGAGGCAACCGGCACCGTCAACCCGCCCGGCCTGCCGCCGCTCCGCTTTGCCCCCGCGACCGATCTCGTCTTCGACTACGGCCACCCGCTGCCCGGCCATGCCAACGGCATGATCCTGATGGCGACCGATGCGCAAGGCGACGTGATCCTGCAGGAAACCTACTATTCCATCGGCGGCGGCTTCGTCGTGACCGAGGCGGAACAACAGTCCGGCAACGCGGGCAAGGGCCCCGCCGCCTGCCCCTACCCGTTCGAGACCGCCGCCCGGATGCTCGAGATGGCCCGCGCCTCGGGCAAGTCGATCGCCGAGATGAAGCGCACCAACGAGCTTGCCTTCCGCTCGCGGGCCGAGGTCGATCAGGGCATCGCCCGGCTCTGGCAGGTGATGAACGACTGCATCGACCGGGGCCTTGCGACCGACGGGATCCTGCCGGGCGGGCTCAAGGTCCGCCGCCGCGCGAAAGGCATCCATCAGGCGCTTCTGGCCGAACACGGGCTGAACCTGACGGCGCCCCACACGATCAACGACTGGATGTCGACCTACGCCATGGCGGTGAACGAGGAGAACGCCGCCGGGGGTCAGGTCGTGACCGCCCCCACCAATGGCGCTGCGGGCGTGCTGCCGGCCGTCATCCGCTACTGGCTCGACCATGTGCCCGGCGCCAGCCCGGCCAGGATCGGCGACTTCCTTCTGACGGCGGCCGCGATCGGCGGACTTTGCAAACACAATGCCTCGATCTCGGGCGCCGAATGCGGCTGCCAGGCCGAGGTGGGCTCCGCCGCCGCCATGGCCGCCGCCGGCCTCGCCGCCGTCATGGGCGGCACCCCCGAGCAGGTCGAAAACGCCGCCGAGATCGCCCTCGAACATCACCTCGGCATGACCTGCGACCCGATCCGGGGCCTCGTCCAGGTGCCCTGCATCGAACGCAACGGCCTTGGCGCCATCAAGGCCGTCTCGGCCGCCTCGCTCGCCCTGCGCGGCGACGGCCAGCACCTCGTCCCCCTCGACGCCGCCATCGAGACCATGCGCCAGACCGGCCGCGACATGCATGAGAAATACAAGGAAACCTCGCTCGGCGGCCTCGCCGTCAACGTCCCCAACTGCTGAACATCCGGGCTTTTTCTTTGCCCAAATACTCAATCCCGCCGCCGCCACAGGGCGCTCACGCCCGGGCATCCTTCCAGGCCCGCGTCAGGACCGCCGCCAGCACCAGCCCACCCCCCAGAACCGTGGCCAGGGGCGGCACCTCGCCAAGGAAACTCCAGGCAAAGAATACCGCGAACGGCGTCTCGGCCCCGCCCAGAAGCCCCGCCTCGGCCGCCGGTATCCGCCGCGCGCCCTCGGTCCACAACAGCGACGCCAGCGCGAACGACAGGCCAAAGGCGACAAGCCACACCATATCGCGCCCGCTGACCGCCAGCGGCGCCCCGAAGATCGCCCCGGCCACCGCCAGCTGCAACGCCGACATCGCCGCCGCCCGCAGCGCCGGAACCCCCGGAAAGGCCCGGATCAGCACGGTATAAAGCGCGAAAAGCCCGACCATCAGCAGCGCCACCCCGTCGCCCACCAGATGCGGCGCACCGAGGCCCCCCGGCGACGATGATCCCGACGCCGACCGTCGTCACCATGGCGGTGCGCAAAACCTCGGGCCGCACCCTTTGGCGCAGGATCAGCCATTCCAGCGCCGCCGCCGCAAAGGGCGCAAGGCAATAGATCAGCGCGACATTGGCCACATAGGTCAGCCGGAAGGCCGCCAGAAAGGCGATGCTCGCAAGGCTTCCCACACTCGCCAGAAGCCAGCCGCGCCAGCCCGGTGCCGGGCGCCGGCCCGGCACCTCTTGCCATCGGCAATAGGCCAGCACCGCCAGCCCGCCGATCAGCCCCCGCCAGGCCAGCACCGTCCAGACATCGGTGCTGATCAGCCGGGTAAAGACCCCCGACAGGGCAAAGGGCAGATTGGCGGCAAGCACCAGCGCCACCCCGGTCCTGTGGCGCAACCTGTCCTCAGCTGGCATCGCGTTTCATCCAGTCACCTTCCCGGTTCCACCAGCGGTTGGGATTCGCGCGGTCATCCCGCCCCCGCGTCCGCGCCGTCAGGCAGGGATAAAGCCGGATCGTCGGTTCCTGATAGCAGTGAATCTGATAGATCGCCTCAAGAACCGCCTGCAGTCCCGCGGCATCCGCCTCGATCTCGAATCGCAGGAAGACCACCCCCGGCCGTGCCCGCACCCCTTCCTCGGTTCCGGCCACGGCACCTTCGCGGGGTCGGTACCGTTCGACCCCGGGGGCAGACTGGAACGAGACGCAGTCATAGTTCGGCCCCTGCGCCAGCGGATCGACCGCGATGACGGCGGCCAGAATGCGGTCCACATCCTCGGGCGGGGTTCCGACCTCGACCAGATGGCAGGGGCGAATGGTCAGCGAATGGGTGTCGAACAGGTGCATGATGATCTCCGGCTATGTCGCGGTCTGGCCTCGGCATGCCATGTCCCTCCTGCCATCTAGCTGGCAGCAGCCTTCCGCTATAGCCTTCCCCCATGCAAAAGCCGATCCGCATGCTTGACCTGATCGCCACCTTGCGCGCCGCGCGCGGGGCCCTGACCGCGTCCGAGATCGCCGGCCGGCTCGGCGCCTCGGTCCGCACCGTCTACCGCGATGTTGCGGCGCTTCAGGCCATGGGCGTGCCGATCGACGGCGCGGCGGGCCTTGGCTATATCCTGCGGCCCGGCTTTCATCTGCCGCCCCTGAACTTCACCCCCGAAGAGGCCGAGGCGATCACCGTCGGCCTGGCGCTTTTGCGACGCACCGGCGATCAGGGCCTGACCCGTGCCGCCGAAAGCGTCGCCGCCAAGATCGCCGCGGTTCAGCCGCGCCCGTCCCGCCAGCCGTCTGCGGCGCCGGTCCTCGCCTCGCCCTGGCATGCGATGCCCGCCGCCCCCACCGACGCCGCCCTTCTGCGCCGCGCCATCCGCGAGGAGCGGGCGCTGGTGCTGACCTATCGGGACGAGGCCGGCCGGGAAAGCCGGCGCCGGGTCCTGCCGCTTGCCCTTCTTTACTATGTCGAAGCCACGGTCCTTGCCGCCTTTTGCGAGCTGCGGCAGGACTTCCGGCATTTCCGCCACGACCGCATCCTGTCGGCCGATATCGAGCGCGGGCATTTCCGCGACCGCGCGGCGGCGCTCAGGCGCGGATGGGCGGCGCAACATGATCTTGGCGCCCACGGCTGGACGGCGCCGGGCCAACCGGATACCGCTGGCCCATGACACAGGACCGCATTCTTCTTGGCGTTGCGCTGATGCTCGGCTTTTGCCTGATCGCGCCGCTGATCGACGTCGCCTCGAAACTGGCCGGGCACGGGGTGCCGGTCGGGACGATCACCTTCGGCAGGTTTCTGGTCCAGGCGGTCCTGATGGCGCCGGTGGTTCTGGTCATGGCGTTGCGCTTCCTGCCCTCGCGCCGGGCCTTGCCGCTGCTTCTGGCCCGGTCGCTGGTCACCATCCTGTCGACCTACTGTTTCATCGCCGCCCTTCGCAGCATGCCCTTGGCCGACGCGCTGGCCATCGCCTTTGTCGAGCCGTTCGTCATCCTGTTCATCGCCCATTTCGTCATCGGCGAACATGTCGGACCCCGCCGCCTGGGCGCCGCGGTTGTCGGATTTGCCGGGGCGCTTCTGGTCATCCAGCCCGCCTTTTCCGCCTTCGGCCCGGCCGCGCTCTTTCCGCTGGGAACGGCCGTGTCCTTCGCGCTTTACATCCTGATCACCCGCGCGCTGTCGCCCCTTGTCCATCCCGTGGCGATGCAGTTCCAGACGGCGCTCCTTGCCGGGCTTCTCTGCCTGCCGGTCTTCGCACTGGCCCCGATGCTGGGCGAGCCGTCCTTTGCCTTCGCCCTGCCGCAGGGCATCTTCTGGCTCTGGTGCCTTGGCGTCGGGGTGGCCGCCACGATCAGCCACATGTCGATGACCTACGCGCTGAAGTTCGCGCCCTCGGCGACCGTCGCGCCGCTCCACTATCTCGAGATGGTTCCGGCGGCGCTGTTCGGCTATCTGGTCTTTGGCGACTTTCCCAACCCGCTGACCTGGGCGGGCATCGGCGTCATCATCGCCTCGGGTCTTTACATCATTCACCGCGAACGGCTGGCCGCGCGGACGGCCGTGGCCAGGGATCTGCTGACCGAAGCGCCCTGATCGCCGCGTCCAGCTGATCGACCGGCAACAGGACCAGCATCCCCGGCACCGCAAACCGCAGCCGGACCGGCCCCGTCACCTCGTTCGAAGTGCCGATCCGGCCCGCCGGGGCAAGGGTCAGCCCGTCGATCGGCCAGCGCAACCCCTCGGACCGGCCGCCGAGCGGCGCCATCGGGAACAGCGACAGCCTTGTGCCGGGCGGCAGGTCCAGCAAGAGTTCGGGCGGGGCGGTAAAGATCAGATCGGCATCGCCCAAGAGGATGCAGGCCCGGTCCGGATGGCGGACCAGCGCATTGCAGGCGGCCAGCGTATGATCGGCCCGGGCGCCGGTGAAGCCCAGGCCCAGAAACAGCGGCGCCCCGATTCGCATCAGGCACTTTTCAAAGTCGGTGGTTTCCTGTTCGGCCACCCGCATGTGACGTTCCGCCGGGATCGCCGCCAGCGCCGCCGCCGACACCGAATCGAAGTCGCCCACCACCAGATCGGGCATAAACCCTTCCGCCACCGCCATATTCGCGCCACCATCGGCCGCTATCAGATGCGGCGCCAGGCGCAGCAACCGCTTCAACTGGCAGGGGTCGGCCTCGCCGCCGCCCAGCAGGGTCACTGGTTCATGGAATTCGACAATCCGGTCTGTCATCATGGCTTTATTGACAATTGTGGCAACGATCATCCTCCGTGTCCGAAAGAATCCTTTAATTCACCTATATCTGTTCATGCTCCCGAACCAGTTGCGCGGTTCTGTTTACGGAAACGGCAGTGAAACAAGGCAGGCATAAGATGGTTGGGCCCAGCAAGATTCTCACGGTTTCCTACGGTACCTTTTCCTGCACGCTCGAAGGGTTTGATGAGCCATTCGTGATGATGAAGGCGGTTGCCGAATATTTCCGCGATCTGGCCGCCGAGGACCGTTATTTCGGCGCCGTGCCGCCGGTGCCGGACGAAGCCATGCTGCAACAGATTGCCGAGCGTGAAATTCATCGCCGGGTCGAGGCCAAGGTCAGCGAATACAGCGTTTCGCTGAAGCAGGCAGAACCCGAGGAGGCACCCGCGATCACCGCGCCTACCGTTGCTGAACCGGTCGCCGTGGCCGCCGCCGCCGCCGCTGTTGAACCCGAACCCGAGCCCGAGGCTGCCGCCGAACCGCCCGTGGCCGAGACTTTCGCAGCCGTCGAGGCCGCGCCCGAACCCGTCGCCGAGGTTCAGACTGCCGAAGCGCCGATGGTGGCCGAGGCCGAAGCTGAGGCCGGGACCGACATCCTTTGGGATATGGACGAACCCGCCGATCCGGCGCCGCCGCTGGCCGCGGCCATGGACGAGGCCACCGAAGAGGCCACCGAAGAGGCCATGGTCGAAGAGGCACCCCTCGCCTACGAAGAGCCGTCGGCATACGAAGAACCGGCCGCCCACGAAGAGCCGGTCGCCGAGGCCGCCCAGCCCGCGCCCGACAGCATTGCGGCGAAACTCATGCGCATCCGCGCCGTGGTCGAAGGCGTCCGCGCCGCGCAGGGCACCGGGACCGACATGAGCGAAGAGCCCGACATCCTGCCCGAAATGACCGAAACGCTGCCCGGCGACTTCGGCTTTGCGCTCGATACTTCTGACGATTCGCCGGAACTCGTCGCCGCCGAGGCGGCACGCGCCGCCGCCCGCGCCACCGTGACCGAAGAGTATGACGAAGATCAGGCCGAGCCGCTGATGGCCGCGCCCAGCGACGAACTTGCCGCCTCGTTCCTTGATGAGGACGAGGACGAGCCGGTCGCTGCCGCAGCCGAAGCACCTGCCGCGGACGAGGAAGAAGACCGCATCCTTCTGTCGCGGATCGCCGAACTCGGCCTGTCGTCGCGGCAGGAAACGGTCGCCGAAGAACCCGAGGTCAAGGCCGAGGCACCCGCCGATCCGGCGCCCGCAAAGGTCACGAACCGCTATTTCGAGGAAGACGAGGCACTTGCGCCCGAGGAGCCCGCCGCCACCGCCGAAGAAAGCCCGAACTTCTTCCAGCGCGCCCGCGCCCGGGTCATCCGCATCGGCAAGGTCGCGACGCGCCTTGGCCGTCACGACGACCAGCCCGAGGCCAATGCCGAAGAGCCGGCCGAGGTTGAGGCCGCGCCTGTGCCGGAGGAGGAAGATCTGCACAGCGAAGGGCGGGCCACGCTCGAGGCCGCCGACGCCGAGGGTGAAGGCGACGTCAACCGCCTGATGGAAGAGGCCCGGCAAAAGCTTGACGGCCCCGAAAACCGCCGCCGCTTCTCGGCGATATCGCACCTGAAGGCCGCCGTCGCCGCGACCCTGGCCGACCGCAAGATGCACGAGGTCGAAAACGAGTCCGACGAGCCGGACACCGGGGAGACCGAGATCGAACTGTACCGCGAAGACCTGTCCAAGGTCGTCCGCCCGCGCCGGCCGACGTCGGAACAGCCGACCACGCAGCGCCCCCGGGTCCATTCGGCGCCGCTTATTCTGGTGTCGGAACAACGGGTTGACCGCGAAGACGACCTTCAGCGCAAACTGTCATCCCAGCCCAGCCGCATCGCCGGCGCGCAAGTCGCCATGGACGAGGATGACGAGGCCGATGACGGTGCCGAGATTTCGCCCGAAAGTGCCGGCAGCTTTGCCCGCTTTGCCGACCAGCTTGGCGCCCACAGCCTGACCGAACTGCTGGAGGCGGCTGCCGTCTATACCGCCTCGGTCGAGGGCCAGCCCTACTTCACCCGGCCCAACCTGCTGAAAAAGGTCGAGTTTGTGTCGTCGCGCAGCGAATTCAGCCGCGAAGACGGGCTGCGGTCCTTTGGCACGCTGCTGCGCGAAGGCAAGATCATGAAGATCAGCCGCGGCCAGTTCGCGGTCGCCGAAGCGTCGAAATACATGATCGAGACCCGCCGCGCGGCAAACTGAACGGCGCTGATCCTTGCGCGAACAAGCGGCCCCATGGGGCCGCTTATTTGCGTTCGCTGTCGGGGTCGGCCTGACCGATCCCCTTGAACACCGGCTTCAGGGGCAGCGCCCAGCCGAATGCCAGAAGCACGTAGAACGGCACCTCAAGCCACAGCGGCATGCGCCCGAAACTGCGGTCAAGCCAGTTCACCAGGGTGACGGCCAGCACCAGATAAAGCGGCAGGCCGACCAGAAGGATCAGCAGCGCCAGCCGTTTGCGGCCCTTGTAACCCATTGTTTCTCTTTCAAAAGGCCGATCAGTCGGCGAAGGGGTCCCTGACCAGGATCGTGTCATCACGCTCGGGGCTGGTCGACAGAAGGGCGACCGGGCACTGGATCAGCTCTTCGATCCGGCGCACATATTTGATTGCCGCCGCCGGAAGATCGGCCCAGCTGCGCGCCCCGGCGGTGCTTTCCTGCCAGCCTTCCATTTCCTCATACACCGGCCGCACCCGCGCCTGAAGCGCGGCGGCGGTCGGCAGGTAATCATATTGCTTGCCGTCGATCTCGTAGCCGGTGCAGATCTTCAGCGTGCGGAACCCGTCCAGCACGTCCAGCTTGGTCAGGGCAATGCCGTTCACCCCGGAAATCGCGCAGGTCTGGCGGACCAGAACCGCGTCGAACCAGCCGCAGCGCCGCTTGCGGCCGGTGACAGTGCCAAACTCATGTCCGCGCTCGCCCAGACGCGCGCCATCCTCGTCGAAAAGCTCGGTCGGGAACGGGCCTTCGCCCACCCGGGTCGTATAGGCCTTGACGATGCCAAGGACGAAACCGATGGCCGAGGGGCCAAGGCCGGTGCCGGTCGCCGCCATCCCCGACATGGTCGTCGACGAGGTGACATAGGGATAGGTGCCGAAGTCGATGTCGAGAAGCGAGCCCTGCGCGCCCTCGAACAGGATGCGCTTGCCGGCGCGGCGGGCGTCGCCCAGAACCTTACAGACCGGCTGGGCATAGG
>CAZORV010000048.1:0-16617 GCA_964582215.1 uncultured Frigidibacter sp. | reverse complement strand
CGCGCCGGTCGATCTGGCCGACGGGTTCATCCATTTTTCCACCCGCGCACAGGTGGCCGAGACCGCCGCCCGGCACTTCGCCGCGGAAAGCGATCTGGTGCTGGTGGCGGTCGCCGCCGACCGGCTGGGCGAGGCGCTGAAATGGGAAGCCTCGCGGGGGGGGGCGCTGTTTCCGCACCTTTACCGGCCGCTTCTGATCGGTGACGTGGTCTGGGACAAGTCGCTGCCCCTGGGCGCCAGCGGCCATATCTTTCCCGAAGGTGTGGTATGAGGCTGCTCGACCGGATCGGCCTTTGTGCCCTGCACCGGCTTGACCCCGAACGCGCCCATGGCCTGTCGGTCCGGGCGCTGGCCAGCGGCCTTGTGCCGCTGCCGGGGCCTGTGACCTCGGCCCGGCTGAAGACCGACCTTGCCGGGCTGAGCCTGCCGAACCCGGTCGGGCTGGCGGCCGGTTATGACAAGAACGCCGAGGCGGTGACCCCGCTGTCGCGCGCCGGTTTCGGCTTTGTCGAGGTCGGCGCCGCGACGCCGCGCCCCCAGCCCGGCAACCCCCGCCCCCGGCTGTTCCGCCTGAGCGAGGATCGCGCGGTGATCAACCGCTTCGGGTTCAACAATCAGGGGATGGAGGCGATCGCCCGGCGGCTGTCCACGGCGGCCCATGCGGTGCCGGTGGGCCTGAACCTTGGCGCCAACAAGGACAGCGCCGACCGCGCCGCCGATTTTGCCCGGGTGCTGGCCTGTTGCGGGCCGCACGTCGATTTCGTCACGGTCAATGTCTCGTCCCCCAACACCGAAAAGCTGCGCGACCTGCAGGGCAAGGCGGCCCTGTCGGGCCTGTTGGCGGGGGTTCTGGCGGAACGGTCGCGGCTGGCGCGGGCGATCCCGGTCTTTCTGAAGATCGCCCCCGATCTCGGCGAGGGCGAACTGGCCGACGTCGCCGAGGTTGCCCTGACCAGCGGCATCGACGGGGTGATCGCCACCAACACCACCCTGTCGCGCGACGGGCTGAAAAGCCGTCACGCGGCCGAGGCGGGCGGCCTTTCGGGCGCGCCGCTTTTCGAGAAATCGACACGCACGCTCGCGCGGCTCTCGGTCCTGACCGAAGGCCGCCTGCCGCTGGTCGGCGTCGGCGGGATCGGATCGGCCGGGGATGCCTATGCCAAGATCCGCGCCGGGGCCTCGGCGGTGCAGCTTTATTCGGCGATGGTCTACGGCGGCCTGTCGCTGATCGGCGAGATTGCGCGGGGCCTTGACGATCTTCTGGCGCGGGACGGCTTTGCCACTGTCGCGGCGGCGGTGGGCACCGACCGCGACCGCTGGCTCTGACCTCAGGCCAGACCCAGACGCCGCGCTTCGATCTTCGGGCAGCGGTCCTGAATGACGATGACCCCGGCCTTCCGGGCCTTTTGCGCCGCCCTCTCATCCGTGACGCCAAGCTGCATCCAGATGACCTTCAGCCCCGGCAGGGTCGCCAGCGCCTCATCGACGATCGCGGCCACCGCGTCCGAGCGGCGAAAGATGTCGACCATCTCGACCGTGTCGTCCGGCGGGATGTCGGCGAGGCTGGCCCGGATCGGGGTGCCATGGTGGCTCTGACCGGCCTGCCCCGGATTGACCGGGATCATCCGCATGCCGCGCGCCTGCAGAAATGCCGCGACCCCGTGCGAGGGACGGTCAGGATTGGGCGACCAGCCGACCACAGCCACCGACCGGGTCCCGGTCAGCACGGCGCGGATCACATTGTCGTCGGGGTTGGTCATGGCCGCTTCCTGCCACAAAAAAGCGCCCGGGACCAGAGCACCGGGCGCAGTCGCGGAACGAGGGACAGTGATAGGGGGCACGGCTGTTCCGATAGACCGGCCCCGTGGTTATAATTTAGGTTTGTGAAGGCGGTGTGAAAGGCCGCTCGCCCGAATGTGATCAGGGGCCGGTGGCTGGCGCCTGCGTCCGGTCGGCCCATCGCAAACGGGCCAGCTCTGATCCGGCGGTTGTGCCCGCGGCCGTCCTGCCGCGCCCGGGCGCTCAGGCAGTAGCCGTCGATGGCGGAGACCACGGCCGCCGGCAGAAAAGACGCCACGGCCCCGTCCGGCAGAGGCCCGTGACCCGGCTGTCACAGACCATTTCCGCCCGCACCGCCCGGTGGCGCAAAGCCCCGGGCCGCGCGGCAGAAGCGGCCCCAGGCAGCTGTAGGGTGCGTGCTCGCACGCACCGCCCCCGGGGCTCCCAAAGCGCCGGCGCCGCACTGGCGAATTTTGTGCAGGCTGAGCCGGTCACGGGGAAACGTTCCCGCATGAGCGGGGCCGCTCTCCCACCGGAAGATCAGCCTTTTCCGCCTAGCCCGGCGTGGGTGAAAGCCTGGCGCGCTCTCAGTCGCCAGCGGTAGGGTGCGTGCTCGCACGCACCGCTCGCGGGCTCCCAAAGCGCCGGCGCAGCACTGGCGAATTTTGTGCAGGCTGAGACGGTCACGGGGAAACGTTCCCGCATGAGCGGGGCCGCTCTCCCACCGGAAGATCAGCCTTTTCCGCCTAGCCCGGCGTGGGTGAAAGCCTGGCGCGGTCTCAGTCGCCAGCGGTAGGGTGCGTGCTCGCACGCACCGCCCCGTGGCCCTGATCGCCCGGGAAGGGACAGCGCGACCTCAGCCGGCACGGACCGGGGACCCTGCCCCCGCGCGCCGTCGCCACCCAAACCGCCCGGCCGCGCAAAGCGAACAGGCGGCGCCTGCCCCTCCGGGGGGCTGGCGCTTCGCGCCATCCGGGGCAGGTGCTGCCCTCTGCCGTGACAAGCCGAGGCCACCCCCCGGGAGACGTTCCCGCATGAGCGGGCCCGCTCTTCCGACGGAAGACCGGCTCGTCCGGCTCAGCCCGGCGCCGGATGCAAATGACCGAAGCGCTTCAGTCGGCAGGCCCCCCGCGACCCTGCACCCCCGGAACGATCCCCACACCCTGCCCGAAGGTTGGCACTCCGCGCCATCCGGGGCACGTGCGCCCTTCGTTCTGCACCCCCGCCCGGCCCCCCGGGCGAACCCGACCGGGGCCGCCCCACCGGACCCCGACGCACCAGGCTGACGACCGCCGCCTCGGGCGCTGCGGCCCGACGGCGCGGCTCCGTGCAACCGGCCGCGTTCCGGCGCCACGTGCCCCGGCGCAGGCCGGGGCCTCCTGGCCGACCCCTCGTCTCAGAGGTAATCCTGCCGCTGCAGCCCGTACTTGGCCATCTTCTCGTTCAAGGTCCGGCGCGGCAGGCACAGTTCGTCCATCACCTGGGTGATCGAGCCCTTGTGGCGGCGCATCGTATTGTCGATCAGCATCTTCTCGAAGCTTTCGACATATTCCTTCAGCGGCTTGCCTTCGGTGGTGATCGTCGCCGCCGCCTCTTCATTGTCGGCCATCAGAAGCGAGGCGATCGACCCCGACCCGCGCCGGTTCTGCAGGACCGCGCGTTCGGCGACATTGATCAGCTGGCGGACATTGCCGGGCCAGGGCGCCTGCAGAAGCTGTGCTGCCTCTTGCGCCGTGACCTGCGGCGCGTCGCAGCCATATTCCTCGGCGAATTGTTCGGTCATGCGGGCGAAAAGGGTCAGGATATCCTCGCCCCGCGCCCTGAGGGGCGGCAGAACGATCTTGAGGGCCGACAGCCGGTAATAAAGATCGGGCCGCAGCGCCTGTTCGGCGGTCCGCCCCTGTTCGTGATCGTTGCAGATGCCGACGATCCGGGTTTCGGCCGGCGTGCCCTGATCGTTGATGAAGGTCAAAAGCCGCGCCTGCAGCGCATGGCTCAGCGCCTCGATATCCTCCAGCACCAGCGTCCCGCCCCGCGCCTCTTCGACAAGGGGCATCTGGCCGCCGTCCTCCATCGGGCCAAAGAGCCGCGTGGCCAGCATATCCTCGGTATAGGCAGCACAGCTGACCACAACGAACTTCTTGCCCGCGCGCGGCCCGACCGCATGCAGCGCATGGGCGACCAACGTCTTGCCGGTGCCGGTTTCGCCGTCGATCAGCACATGGCCGTCAGCCTGACCAAGGTCAAGGATATCCTCGCGCAGCCGGTCCATCGTCGGCGATCCGCCGATCAGCTTTTTCATGATCGTCGTGCCATCCGACAATTCCCGCCGCAGCGCCCGGTTATCAAGCGTGATCCGGCGGTTCTGGCTGGCCTTCTTGGCCAGTTCGGTCATCCGGTCGGGGTTGAACGGCTTTTCCAGAAAGTCGAAGGCACCGACCCGCATCGCCTCGACCGCCATCGGCACATCGCCGTGACCGGTGATCATGATCACCGGCAGGCCGCTATCAAGGCTCATCAGCTTCTTCAGAAAGGCCATGCCGTCCATGCCCGGCATCTTGATGTCGGACACGACGACGCCGGGATAATCGGCGCCGATGGTCTTCAGCGCCTCTTCGGCCGACGGATAGGTCTCGGTGTCGAAGCCCGACAGCGCCAGCCACTGGCTGATCGACTGGCGCATGTCCTGTTCGTCATCGACAATCGCCACTTTCATCGCACGCGCCATGGTTTCACTCCGCCGCTCTGGTCTTTTCATTCAGGATCGGCAGCTGCACCTCGAACACCGCGCCACTGCCGCCGCCGGCGTCCTTGGGCACATTGCGTGCCGTCAGCCGCCCCCCAAGGTCGTTGACGATGCCGGACGAAATAGCAAGCCCCAGCCCGACACCGTCGCCCGGCTTCTTCGTGGTGTAAAACGGCTCGAACAGGCTGTCGAGATTGACGATCCCGGTGCCGTTGTCGCGCACCGTCAGGACCGCCATTTCGCCGGCCGTCATCAGCAGGTCGATCTGCGGCTGCGCCACGTCCTTGGTGGCGTCAAGCGCGTTGCGCAAAAGGTTGATGATCACCTGTTCCAGCCTTATGCGGTCGGCCAGCACCATGACCGGAAGGCGCGGCATGGTGCGGGTGATCTTGACCGACCTTGTGCGCAGCGACGGCTCCATCATCGACAGGGCGCCCGACACGCAAGACCGTATATCGATTGGCTCAAACGCCTCGCCGCCCTTGCGGGCATAGCTTTTCAGCTGCCGGGTGATGGCGCCCATCCGCTCGATCAGATCGTCGATGCGCTGGAACGAGGACATGGCCTCGTCCGGGCGCTTGCGCTGCAGCAACAGCCGCGCCCCGGCAAGGTAGGTCTTCATCGCCGCAAGCGGCTGGTTCAGTTCGTGGCTGACCGAGGCCGACATCTCGCCCAATGCGGCCAGTTTCGAGGATTGCGCCAGCGTCTGTTCGGCAACCGCGAGGTCCTTTTGCGCCTTTTCGCGTTCGGCGATTTCCCGCTGCAGCCGCACGTTCAAAAGGCGAAGTTCCGCCGACTCGCGCCGGATCAGCGCCGTCTCGACCAAAGCCCGCCGCGACAGAAGATAGAAGGCGACCGCCAGCAAAAGCGCGAAACCCATGATCTCGAGCGCCAGAACCGCATTCACCCGGTCGCGGACAGAATCGTAGGTGGTAAAGCTGATCAGCCGCCAGCCCTGGAACGGAATGCGCAGTTCGGACTGCATCACGCCGACGCCCTGCACATAGGTGTCGGGCGCGGTATTGGCCCAGTCGGTGGTCGCCTGGATCGCCCGCTGGACGGCCGACGGCGGCGACCGGACCGCAAGCGCCTTGTCAAGCGGCAGTCCCCGCCAGCGCGGCTCGGTCGCAAGGATGATGCGGTTGGTGCTGTCAAGAATGGCCACGGCGTCCTGTTCGCCCGCCCAGGCACGCTCAAAACGCGACAGATCGGCGCTGACCATGATCACCCCGACCCGGCGGCTGTCGGCATAGACGGCGCGCGAAAAGACAAAGCTGAAGCCGCCGGTTTCCGGCTCGGTCACCGAAAAGGCGGTGTCGGACCGCCGCTGCGCCTCGATGAAGGCCGGGTTGCCGTTCGATTGCTGGCCAAGCTTGCCCCGGTCGGTCGCGGCGACCACCCGGCCGCCGAGATCCAGAAGCTCGATCGACGAGGCTTCGATCTCGCTCTGGGCGGTGATCAGCCGCTGCGAGGTGGCGGCATAGCTTTTGCTGTCGAGCGCCCGGATCAGGTCGGGGTCGCGCGCCAGAAGCAGCGGCACGACGGCGGTGCGCTGCAGTTCCGACAGAACCTGTCCGGAATAGAGCGCCTGCCGCACGTCGGCACGGCTGCGGGTGCTTTCGGTGAAGCGGTCGGTCAGGAAGGCGTTGGTGGCCCAGATGCTGGCCATGGCGACGGCGATGAAGAAAAAGATGATCAGCCGTGTCGACCAGACAGCGCGGCGCCGGCGGGCCCGCGCGGCGCGCGGCGTGGCCGGCCTTGCACCCGCCGTCGTCGTCGCCGTCGCCGGCTCGGGCGCTTGTCCGGCCGGTTCTTCGGGCGGCTGTTCAGGCAATTGCTCGGTCGTCACCATGAGGCGACTTTAGGCCGCTTGGCGGCAATGCTCAAGCAAGGCGGCCTCAGGCCGCGACCAGCGCCCCGGCAAGCGAGCGGAAAAGCACCGATCCGTCGGTGCCGCCCAGGGCCGCGTCCGCCGCCCGTTCGGGATGCGGCATCATCCCCAGGACCCGGCGGTTGGCCGACAGGACGCCGGCAATGTCGGCCATCGCGCCATTGGGGTTTTCGACATAGGTAAAGGCGATGCGGTCCTCGGCCTGCAGCCGGGCCAGGCCCTCGGCGTCGATCGTGTAGTTGCCGTCATGGTGGGCCACCGGAATCCGGGCAATGTCGCCGGCATTCCAGCCCTGCGTGAAGGCGCTGTCCGATGTCGCAACCGCAAGGTCAAGCGCGCGGCAGACGAATTTCAGCGTGGCGTTGCGCATCAGGGCCCCCGGCAAGAGGCCGGTCTCGGTCAGGATCTGAAAGCCGTTGCAGACGCCAAGCGCATAGCCGCCGCGTTCGACATGGACCTTGACCGCCTGCATGACCGGCGACTGGGCGGCAATGGCGCCGCAGCGCAGATAGTCGCCAAAGGAAAAACCGCCCGGGATGCCGACGATGTCGATGTCGCCGGGCAGGTCGTGATCCTTGTGCCAGACCCGCGTGACCCGCGCCCCGGCCTGTTCAAAGGCCAGCGCCAGATCGCGGTCGCAGTTCGATCCGGGAAAGGTGATGACGGCAGCTTTCATCTTCGGTCTCCTCGGGGTTGGCCCATGGGCCTGCCGGACATTCCGCCGGACCCTGTGCGCCCGGCCCCCGGACTGAGGCTCTGCCCCAGACCCCGGGATATTTGCAAAGAGGTGAGGATCAGGCGATCTCGACCGTGTATTTCTCGATGACGGTATTGGCGAGCAGCTTTTCGCACATGGCCCTGACCTCGGCCTCGGCGGCGGCGCGGTCGGCGGCGGCAAGGTCAAGTTCGATGACCTTGCCCTGGCGCACGCCCTCGACCCCGGCGAAACCGAGCGTGCCGAGCGCATGGCGCACCGCCTCGCCCTGAGGGTCGAGAACGCCGTCTTTCAGCATGACATGAACACGGGCTTTCATAGCGGGCCTGCCTTTCAGTTGATCAGCGTCGGTTTGGTGATCGGCGAGGGTTGCGTGGGCATGACGCCCAGGCGTCGCGCGACCTCGGTATAGGCGTCGGTCAGATTGCCGAGATCGCGGCGGAAGACGTCCTTGTCCAGCTTCTGGCCGGTCTTCATGTCCCAAAGGCGGCAGCTGTCGGGGCTGATCTCGTCGGCCACGATCAGCCGCATGAAATCACCGTCCCAGATGCGGCCGATCTCGATCTTGAAGTCCACCAGCTTGATGCCGACCCCGTACATGACGCCCGACAGGAAGTCGTTCACCCGCAGGGCAATGCTGATCATGTCGTCCAGATCCTGCTGGGTGGCCCAGCCGAAGGCGACGATATATTCCTCGGACACCATCGGATCGCCGAGCGCGTCGTTCTTGTAGCTGTATTCGACGATCGGCCGGGGCAGCGGGGTCCCCTCCTCCATCCCCAGGCGTTTCGCGATGGAGCCGGCGGCGAAATTGCGCACGATCACTTCCAGCGGGATGATCTCGACCTGGCGGATCAGCTGTTCGCGCATGTTCAGGCGGCGGATGAAATGGTTGGGCACGCCGATATTGGTCAGCCCCTGCATGAAGAATTCCGACAGCCGGTTGTTCAGGACGCCCTTGCCCTCGATCGTCGCCTTTTTCTGGGCGTTGAAGGCGGTGGCGTCATCCTTGAAATACTGGATGAAGGTGCCGGGTTCCGGGCCTTCGTACAGGATCTTCGCCTTGCCTTCGTAGATCTTTTTCCGGCGTGACATGGATGCTCCGTTCCGCGAACGCTGAGGGGGCGCGAAAGGGCCGCGCGCCCGGTCGAGGCCCCTATAGGCCAACAACCACAGGGCCGCAAGGCGCCGGGAAGAGTTTGCGCGCGGCCGGGGTTGGGTTAGGATGGCGGCAAAGGGGGGCCGCAGTGGGACGCGAAGCCGGTTGCACGATCCGCTGGCAGGGGGAAGCCGCCGAGGGCAAGGTGCTGCTCGAGGCCGGGGAACTGATCCTGCGCGGCGACATAAGGGCGCGGTTTGCGCGGCCGGAGATTGCCCGGACCGAGGTTCAGGACGGATGCCTGCGGCTTTGGCTGCCGGGCGGGGTGCTGGAACTCGACCTCGGGGCCGAGGTGGCGCGGCGCTGGCAGGCGGCGATCCTGAAGGCGCCGCCCGATCTTGCCACGAAGCTGGGGCTTGGCCCCGGCGTCCTTGCCCATGCGCTGGCCCCCGTCGCCGACCCCGCGCTGGCCGGGGCGCTGGAGGGGCGGCTGGCGCCGGTGGGCGAAGCGTCGGTCCTGATCGCCGAACTGGCCGATGAGGCCGCACTTGCCGCTGCCGTCGGGGCAGCGCTTGCCCATCCGGCAAAGCCCGTCTGGTGCGTCTATCCCAAGGGCCGGGGCGCCCTGCCATCGGACGCCGCGGTCCGCACGGCCTTTCGCGCCGCCGGTTTCATCGACACCAAAAGCTGCGCCATTTCCGCCGCGATGACCGCCACCCGCTATGGCCTGCGGCGTTAGGCGCAGGAAAAGCCCGCGCGAAGGACTTGCGGCGATCCGGCGCTGCGGGCATATGGAAAGAAAGTCACCGTGAAGCCGAGGGCCAGCCATGACCACTTTTGACGAACGCGAACATGCCTTCGAAAACAAGTTCGCCCATGACGAGGAACTGCGGTTCAAGGCCGAGGCCCGCCGCAACAAGCTGGTCGGCCTTTGGGCCGCCGGCCTCCTGGGCAAGTCGGGCGATGCGGCCGACGCCTATGCCAGGGAGCTGGTGGCGATCGACATTGCCGAGGCGGGCGAGGAAGACGTCTTCCGCAAGCTGGCCGCCGATCTGGGCGACAAGGCCGATGCGGCCACGATCCGTGCCAGGATGGGTGAGCTGATGTCGGTGGCCAAGCGCCAGATGATGGAAGAGAGCTGAGCCTGCACGGGCGTCGGATGTTGCAGCGCGGCCCCATGCGGGCCGCGTTTTCGTTCAAATGCCCGGCTTTTTTCCGGCTCGGGGCATGATCCGTTAATCGGCCTGCAACGTCAGATGCTGCATCCCTGCCCGGACCCTCGGGCAGATCGGATGAGACATGCAGGACAATGCGCAGCTGGGGCCGGACGGGCGGCAGGCCGAAGCCCTGTGGCGGACAGGGCCGTCGATCCGGCGGGCTGTCGTGCGGCAGGCGCCTTTGCTGGCGATTGCGCTGTTTCTGGTGCTGGCGGCGCGCGGCAGGCTGGCCGCGATCGACTGGCAGCTGGTCCTGTCGACCGCCGCCGGCGTCAGCTGGGCGGAATGGGCCGGGGCCGCCCTTGCCACGATGGTCAGTTTTCGCGCGCTCGGCCAGTATGACGCGGCGGTCCACCGCTGTCTCGGCACCGGTGTCGGCCCGGGTCAGGCGGCGCGCTCGGGCATGGCCGCCATCGCCATCAGCCAGATGACCGGCCTTGGTCTGGTGACCGGCACATTGACGCGCTGGCACCTTCTGCCAGGGCTGACGATCCGGCAGGCCGGTCAGGTGACGCTGGCGGTCAGCCTCAGCTTTCTGGCGGCATGGGCAGCGGTCAGCGCGCTGGCGGTGCTGATGCTGTGGCCCGACGGCGCGCCGCATCAGGCAGTGCTGGGGCGGGCGGCATGGGCGACGCTTGCGACAACGGCCATGGGCCTTGCGTCGGCCTGCCTGTGGCCAAGGCTCAGGCTGGGCGCCCGCACCATCGCGCTGCCCCCGGTCCGGACGATGGTCAGGATGCTGGTCCTTGCCGGGGTTGATACGGGTGCGGCGGCGCTGGCGCTTTACATCTTCTTGCCGGACGGCGTGGCACCGGGCTTTGGCGGCTTTCTTCCGGCCTTTCTTATGGCGCTTGGTGCCGGACTGGTGCTGGGCACACCGGGCGGCATCGGGCCGTTTGAACTGGCGCTGGCCGGACTGTGCCCGGCGCTGCATCTTGAATCGCTGGCGGCGGCGCTGCTCTGCTATCGCCTCGTCTATTTCGCGGCGCCGGCGCTATTGTCGGGCGTCGCGGTTCTTTCGGGCAGGCTGATGCCGCCCCCCGCAGCCGCGGGCCCCCGCCCGGCCCCGCCGCGCGCGCCCGTCCGCGCCGAGACCTGCCTTGCGCGTCAGGGCTGCCACGAGTTTCTGACCGATCCCGCATCGGGTGGCCACTGGCTTGCCGCGCGCGCCGGACAGACGCTGGTGGCGCTGTTCGACCCTGCCGCCGACAAGGCCGGCTTGCCCGGCCTGATGCTGCGGCTGACCGACCGGGCAAGGGCCGAGGGGCTGGCACCGGCCCTCTACAAGGCCGGTCCCCGCACCGCGGCGCTGGCACGCAGGGCGGGCTGGCGCCTTTTGCCGCTGGCCGAGGAATATTGGCTGCGGCCGGCCGACTTCACCCTGACCGGCCCGGCCCGGGCGCCCCTGCGACGCAAGCTGCGTCAGGCCGAAGCTGCGGGCGTTGCGGTTGCATCCATCGCCCCGGGCGCGCTGACCCCGGCGCAGTTGCAGCGTCTGGCGGCGATCAATCAGACTTGGGCGACGCGTCAGGGTGGTGAACGCGGCTTTTCCATGGGGCGGTTCGAGGGCGGCTATCTGCAGGGCCAGCGGCTTTACCTTGCCTCGGTCGCGGGGCAGGTTGAGGGGTTTGTCAGCTTTCACCAGATCGCCGGTGAATGGACGCTGGACCTGATCCGCAAGACCGGCGCGGCACCGGACGGTCTGATCCAGGCGCTGATTGTCGCCGCGCTGGCCGACGCGGCGGCCGCAGGCGTGCCGCGCCTGTCACTTGCGGCGGCGCCAAGGGCCGGATTCGGCCTTGGCGGGCGGGCGGGTGCCCTTCTGGACCGGCTGACCGGCGGCGGCGCAGGGATCCGGCAGTTCAAGGGCACCTTTGCGCCGCACCGGACCCGGCTTTACCTTGCGGCGCGGTCGCGGCCGGGGCTGGTGCTGGCGGCCGCCGAAATCGCCCGCGCGATCCGCTGGCCCGGACCGGTCGGGATGGCTCGGGGGGCCGGCGACCGCAACGGGATTTGATCTTTGCGCCCGGCCATGGCAGAGGGGTGAGACGGGCCGCGCACTGGGTGGCCCCTGACCGATCTGGTGACAGGACCCTGCCGATGACCGACGCACTTTCCCGACTTCTCGCCGACCGCGACTGGCTTCTGGCCGATGGCGCCACAGGCACCAACCTTTTCAACATGGGGCTCGAGGCGGGCGAAGCACCGGAATTCTGGAACACCGACCGGCCGGACAATATCCGCAGCCTTTACCGCAATGCGGTGAATGCCGGATCGGACCTGTTCCTGACCAACACATTCGGCGGCAATGCGGCACGGCTGAAGCTGCACAATGCCCAGTCGCGCGTCCATGAACTGAACCGCGTGGGCGCCAGCCTCGGCCGCGAGATTGCCGATGCCGCCGGCCGTCCGGTCGTGGTCGCAGGCTCGGTCGGACCGACCGGCGAAATCATGGAGCCGGTGGGCAGCCTGACCCATGCGCTCGCCGTCGAGATGTTTCACGAACAGGCAGACGGTCTGAAGGCCGGCGGCGCCGATGTCCTCTGGGTCGAGACGATCTCGGCGCAGGAAGAATTCCGCGCTGCCGCCGAGGCGTTTGCACTGGCCGGCATGCCCTGGTGCGGCACGATGAGCTTTGACACCGCCGGTCGCACGATGATGGGCGTCACCTCGGCGCAGATGGTCAACATGGTCGGCAAACTGCCGAACCCGCCGTTGGCCTTCGGTGCCAACTGCGGTGTGGGCGCATCGGACCTGATGCGGACGATCATGGGCTTCATGGCCACCGGACCGGCGCTGCCGGTGATCGCCAAGGGCAACGCCGGGATTCCGAAATATCACGACGGCCATATCCACTATGACGGCACGCCAGAACTGATGGGCGAATATGCGCTTTTGGCGCGCGACGCAGGCGCAACCATCATCGGCGGCTGCTGCGGCACGATGCCCGGGCATCTTGCCGCCATGCGCAAGGCGCTTGAGACAGTGCCCCGCGGGCCCCGCCCGACACTTGACGAGATCGCCGCCAAGCTGGGCGGCTTTTCGTCGGCTTCGGACGGCACCGGCGAGGCGGCTGGCGGAGAGCGCCGTGACCGTGGCGCCCGCCGCCGCAGCTGATCGGACTGACGTCGGGCCGCGCCCTGACCCGCGCGGCCTTCTTTTGCACGGCTTGCCCCATCACAGCCGCCGTTGGTCCGCGCCCAAAAATTTTCCTGAAAAATTTTTGGGCCGCCCTGCAACTCGGTTGCGCCAAGACCCGTAACTCCGGTCATGCGAGAGGGGAAAGGCCCCTCCGCCTCAGACAGGAGAGACAGATGACCCTTTCAACCCGTATCCTCGCCGCCGTGTTCGCTCTGACGACGGCCGTTCCGGCATTTGCCGAAAATCCGATGGTCGGCGGCGCGCCGATGTATGAGACCAAGAACATCGTCGAAAACGCCGTGAACTCGGCCGATCACACCACGCTGGTCGCCGCCGTCAAGGCTGCCGGTCTGGTCGAGACGCTGCAGGGCGCCGGTCCCTTTACCGTCTTTGCCCCCACCAACGCCGCCTTCGAGAAACTGCCTGCCGGGACGGTGGAAAACCTGCTCAAGCCCGAAAACAAGGACATGCTGACCAAGATCCTGACCTGCCACGTGGTCGGTGCCAAGGCCACGTCCGAACTGGTCATGGGCATGATCCAGAAGGACGGCGGCAAGCATGTGATCGAGACGGTCGGAGGGTGCAAATTCACCGCCATGACCAAGGACGGCAAGGTGATGATCGAGGATGAGGCCGGCAATGTCGCGACCGTCACCGTCGCCGACGTGATGCAGTCGAACGGCGTCATTCATGTGATCGACACGGTTCTGCTGCCGAAAATGTAAAGGAATGCGGGGGGCTGTCGGCCCCCCGCGCCCCCCGAGGATATTTCGGGACAGAAAATCGGGGGCTCAGGCCTCGGCCCGGTCGGCGAGGAGAAGCCATTCCTCCTCGGCGGCGGCGAGCGCCGCCTGGCGGTCGGCGAGGCCTTCCGAGGCGCGGCGGAACTTGTCGGGCGATTTGGCGAAAAGATCCGGGTCCGACAGAAAATCGCTGAGCTTGCCGATTTCGGCTTCCAGGCTTTCCATCAGTTTCGGCAGGGCCTCGAACCGATGTTTCTCGGTGAATGTCAGGCCTTGCGAGGTCTTCCTGATCTTCGGGTCGGCGGTCGCCCGGTTCGTCGGCTTTGGTGCCTGGGTTGCGACATCCGCGCCGCGCTGGGCCTGATAGTCGCTCCAGCCCCCGGCGTAGCTGGTGGCACGGCCTTCGCCCTCCAGTGCCACGGTGGTGGTGGCCAGACGGTCGATGAAGTCGCGGTCGTGGCTGACCAGAAGCACGGTGCCGTCATAGTCGGCGAGCACATCCTGCAACAGATCCAGCGTCTCGACGTCAAGATCGTTGGTCGGTTCGTCCAGCACCAGAAGGTTCGAGGGCCGCGCCATGATCCGGGCGAGGAGAAGCCGCGCGCGTTCACCGCCGGACAGCGATCCGATCGGTGCGCGGGCCTGCGCCTCGTCGAAGAGGAAGTCCTTGAGGTAGGCGACGACATGGCGCGGCGCCCCCCGGACCATCACCTGATCCGAGCGGCCCGACACGGCCATGTCGGGGTCGTTCACCATGCCGTCCCAGAGCGTCATCGTGAGGTCAAGCGTCGCCCGCGCCTGGTCAAAGACCGCGATGTCAAGGTTGGTGCCGAGCCGGACCGTGCCCGCATCCGGGGCAAGTTCGCCGGTCAGGATCTTCAGCAATGTCGTCTTGCCCGCGCCGTTCGGGCCGACAAAGGCCACCCGGTCGCCGCGCAGGATCTTCAGGTCGAACGGGCGGAGGATCGTGCGGCTGCCGAAGGCCTTGGCGATGCCTTTCGCCTCGATCACCAGCTTGCCCGAGGTCGGCCCGCTGTCGAGCGCCATCCCGGCCGTACCCTGGCGCCGGATCATCGCGCCGCGTTCGTCGCGCAGTGCCTGCAGGGCGCGGACCCGGCCCATGTTCCGCTTGCGCCGGGCGGAAATGCCCTCGACCGCCCATTTCGCCTCGGCCCTGATCTTGCGGTCAAGCTTGTGGCGGGCCAGATCCTCGTCGGCCCAGACCGTCTCGCGCCAGTCCTCGAAGGCCTCAAAGCCGCGTTCGTTCCGCCTCACCTCGCCCCGGTCGATCCAGAGGGTCGCGCGGCTGAGGCGGCGCAGGAACGCCCGGTCGTGCGAGATGATGACGAAGGCCGCGCGTGTGTCGCCCAGTTCCGCCTCGAGCCAGCGGATCGCATCGATGTCGAGATGGTTGGTCGGCTCGTCCAGCAGCATCAGTTCCGGGGCCGCCGCCAGCAGGCGCGCCAGCGCAGCGCGGCGCCGCTCGCCGCCCGAGGCCGATGTGACCGGTGTGGCGGGGTTGAACTTCAGCCCCTCGGCAACCACCGCCACGCGGTAATCCTCACCCTCGGGCAGGCCCGAGGCGGCGAAATCGCCCAGCGTCGCAAAGGCCGAAAGGTCGGGCTCCTGTTCCATATAGCCAACCGTGACGCCGGGGGGGACGACACGGGCGCCGCTGTCGGGTTCGGTCAGGCCGGCCATCACCTTCATCAGCGTTGATTTCCCCGAGCCGTTCCGCCCGACCAGCGCCAGCCGGTCACCGGGCTGGACGGTCAGTTCCAGCCCGTCAAAGACCGGGTTGCCGCCGAATGTCAGCGAGATCGCCGAGAGCTGAAGCAGGGGTGCGCGTGCCATGGCGTCAGCTAACCGGGCGCCCCGGCAGGGTCAAGCATCCGCGCCGCCGCCGGTCATCGGCGGCGGAGCAACGGGGGGAATTTCCGGCAGATTTCACCCGCGGGCGCCGCCGGTCGCCGGCGGCCGGACTGCCAGACTGGCCCGGCCCCCCATCCGGGCCGGAGCGCCCCTCCCGCCGTGACAAACGGAGACGATCTTGGGTGTTGCCCGCGTTACCGAAATTTCCTCGGCCTCGGCCAAAAGCTTCGAGGCGCCGTGGCCAGCGGCATTGCCCGCGCCACCAGGACCCTGCGCGAGGCCTCGGGCGCCTGGGTCAAGGAACAGAAGGTCGCGGTGAAGAACGACAAGATCGTCAGCTGTCAGGTCAATCTGATGGTGACCTTCCTGCTCGAGGGCCGAGGCCGTCTGGATTGACAAGCGGTCCGGTCCGAGCGGCCGGACCAGCCCGTCAGCCCAGCCGGTCTGTCAGCCCTGCCCGTCTGTCAGCCCTGCCCGTCTGTCAGCCCTGCATGTGAAGAACCACATCGCCGGACCAGGGTTCGGTCACACCGCGACCGCCGCCCAGGTCTTCCAGGATCGGTCGCAACCGGTCGAGGTTGCCGACCATTGCCGGGCGCGCCGCGACCAGCGCCTCCTGGCTGTCCCATTCGCCGACGATGACAAAGCTCCGCTCGCCGGTCCGCGCGATCCAGAAATTGCGGCCGCCCGACATGGCGCTGGTGTCAAACGCGCGGTGGATGGCGATGAACTCATCCTCTTTCCCCGGCTTCACTCGCATATGCACCACGTT
Organism: uncultured Frigidibacter sp.; assembly: GCA_964582215.1. Taxonomy (GTDB): domain Bacteria; phylum Pseudomonadota; class Alphaproteobacteria; order Rhodobacterales; family Rhodobacteraceae; genus TMP-24. The sequence goes on along the minus strand of CAZORV010000048.1, from coordinate 642 downwards.
CATGGCCGTCATGGCATGCCCCCCTGTGAACGGAATGGCGGCAGCATAGCACGGATTTGACGGAGCCACGCGATTCCCAAGGTGCGAACGGCATGTCGGCAACCGTAGGGTGCGTGCTTGCACGCACCCCGACTATCGCGGGCCGTCAACGGTGCGTGCAAGCACGCACCCTACCGCTATTGGTCGAGGAAACTCCTGAGCTTCCGGCTCCGGCTCGGATGCTTCAGTTTGCGCAACGCCTTCGCCTCGATCTGCCGGATGCGTTCGCGGGTGACGCTGAACTGCTGGCCGACTTCCTCAAGCGTGTGGTCGGTGTTCATGCCGATGCCGAAGCGCATGCGCAGCACCCGTTCCTCGCGCGGGGTCAGCGAGGCCAGGACACGGGTCGTGGTTTCCTTGAGGTTCTCCTGGATCGCCGAATCCAGCGGCAGGATCGCGTTCTTGTCCTCGATGAAATCGCCCAGCTGGCTGTCTTCCTCGTCGCCGATCGGCGTCTCCAGCGAAATCGGCTCCTTGGCGATCTTCATCACCTTGCGCACTTTGTCTTCCGGCATTTCCATCCGCCGGGCCAGTTCGTCCGGGGTCGGCTCGCGGCCCATCTCCTGCAACATCTGCCGGGAAATCCGGTTCAGCTTGTTGATG
>CAZORV010000047.1:0-16838 GCA_964582215.1 uncultured Frigidibacter sp. | reverse complement strand
GCCGTCTCAGTCGGCGGGGGCACGTGACCCTGCCGCCACGCATCGATCCCCACCCTCACCGCCCGGTCGCCCAAAGCGACCGGGCAGCGCCTGCCCCTCGCGGGGGCTGGCGCTTCGCGCCATCCGGGGCAGGCTCTGCCCTCTGTTGTGAGAGGCCGAGGCGGTCCCCGGGAAACGCTTCCGCATGAGCGGGGCCGCTCTTCCACCGGAAGATCGGCCTTTTCCGCTCAGCCCGGCGTCGGGGAAGGAGTCAGCGACATCTCACTCAGCAGGGGCCGGTGACCCTGCGAAGCGGACCGATCCCACCCACGCAGCCCGGTTGGCCAAAGCGGGCGGGCAATGCCTGCCCTCTGTTGCGAAGGGCTGACGCAGTCCCCGGGACGGCGTTCCCGCATGAGCGGGGCGTTTGCGAAAATGGACCGCCCCGCCTATGCCGCCGTGCGTGGCAGACGCCAGCCCGGGCGCGGGAAGTGGCAGGTGTAGCCGTTGGGGATCCGCTCCAGATAGTCCTGATGCTCGGGTTCGGCCTGCCAGAACGGCCCGGCCGCCCGGACTTCGGTCACCACCCTGCCCGGCCAGAGGCCCGAGGCGTCGACATCGGCGATGGTGCGCAGCGCCTCGTCCCGCTGGGCCTCGCTGGTGAAGTATATCCCCGACCGGTAGGACGGGCCGAGGTCGTTGCCCTGCCGGTTCGGCGTGGTCGGGTCGTGGATCTGGAAGAAGAACTCCAGCAACTGCCGGAAGCTCAGCCTTGCGGGGTCGAAGATCACCTCGATCCCTTCGGCATGGTTGCCGTGGTTGCGATAGGTCGCGTTCGCGACATCACCGCCGGTATAGCCCACCCGGGTCGAGATCACGCCGGGCATGCGCCGGATCAGATCCTGCATCCCCCAAAAGCAGCCCCCGGCCAGAATTGCGGTTTCGGTTCCCATCACTTGCCCCCTTTGATCCGGCCGGCGAACTCGCCGTACCCTTCGGCCACCAGCTCGCTCAGCGGAATGAACCGCAGCGAGGCCGAGTTGATGCAATAGCGCAGCCCGCCCTGATCGCGCGGGCCATCGTTGAAGACATGGCCAAGGTGGCTGTCGCCGTGGGTCGACCGAACCTCGGTCCGGACCATGCCATGCGACATGTCGCGCCGTTCGTTGATGTGATCCTCGACCGCCGGACGGGTAAAGCTTGGCCAGCCGCAATGGCTGTCGAACTTGTCGTCGGACAGAAACAGCGGCTCGCCCGAGACGACGTCGACGTAAAGGCCCGGTTCGTGATGGTCCCAGTACTCGCCGGTAAAGGCGCGCTCGGTCCCGTCGGTCTGGGTGACGCGGCGCTGTTCGGGCGTCAGACGGGCCAGCGCTTCGGGGGTCTTGGCCCAGGTCCTGGTGGCGCTTGTCATTCTCTCTCCCTCTCGCGTTGCCATGGATGCTGACCGCATATGGCGCGGATTTCCAGCCGCGCAACCGAATGCTTCAGCGCCTCACGTCGCTTTGAGCTTTGTGTCATGCCCGGCGCGTCTTCCAGAGCGACCAGAGCACCCCGGCGCCGAGAATGGCCACAGTCACCGCCAGCGACAGCGCGGCGGGAAACTTCGCCAGGCCAAGCGCGTCGGCAATGAAGATCTTAGAGCCGATGAAGACCAAAAGCACGGCAAGCGCCTGCTTGAGATAGGCGAAGCGGTGCAGGACGGCGGCCAGCGCAAAATAAAGCGCCCGCAGACCGAGGATGGCGAAGATGTTCGATGTATAGATGACGAAGGCGTCAGAGCTGATGGCGAACACCGCCGGGACGGAATCGACGGCGAATATCACGTCGGCGAACTCGATCATGAGCAGTGACAGAAAAAGCGGCGTCATCCAGATGACCTTCGCCCCGCTTTGCGGATCCGGCCGGCGAACGAAGAAGGCGTCGCCGTGCAAGCCTTCGGTCACGCGGAACCTGCGGCGGAGAAATTTCAGGACGGCGCTGTTTTCCAGCTGAACCGGCTTGTCGCCCAGCATCAGCATCTTTGCCCCGGTCAGGACCAGAAAGACCGCGAAGATGTAAAGAAGCCAAGAATATTCAGCCACCAGCGTCGCGCCCAGTCCGATCATCACCGCCCGCAGCAGGATCACGCCGAGAATGCCCCAGAACAAGACCCGATGCTGGTGGTGGCGGGGGATGGCAAAAAACGAAAAGATCAGGGCGATGACAAAGATATTGTCCAGCGCGAGGGTCTTTTCGACGACGAAGGCCGTCAGATATTCAGCCGCGGCCTGACCGCCGAGTTGCCAGGCGACAAAGCCCGCAAAGCCGACGCCAAGCGCGATGTACAGCAACGAGAGCCAGAGGCTTTCACGAATTCCGATCTCATGGCTGTCCCGGTGAAGGATGCCGAGGTCAAAGGCCAGAAGGCCAAGAACCAGCAGGATGAAACCCGTCCACATCCAGATCGGGGTTCCGAGAAATGATGTCAGCAGAAAGTCCATATGCTCCTCACGCATTGTCCGGAGGGTGCTGTCGGCTTCTGCCTGCATGTGCGAGCGATCGCGCGCCGGGCTGGAAATCGGGCACCCCGATACGATCCGACATCACGATGGCTGCATCGTCAGAGGGGCCCGGCTCGCATGGTTCAGATGGACAGCCGCCCCGGGGGAATCAAGGGCGGGTCTGCAAATTCGTCGCCGCTGAACGCATTCAGCCGGGGCTGGCGCTACGGGCGCCCTTGACTTGGCCGGGGGCGCCGGTTCTGGCTGGCCGCAGGTGGTAGCGGCCGGCATGGATCTTTCGGTTTTTCTTCTGGTTCTGTTTGCGGCCGCGCTTCATGCGGGCTGGAATCTGCTGATCAAGGGCGCTGGTGACCGGTTTGCCGGGGCGGTGGCGATCTGTCTTGGTGCCGCGCTGATCGCCTGCCTGCTTCTGCCCTTCGTCGCCCAGCCGGCGCGGGCCAGCTGGCCCTGTCTCGGCGTCTCGATGCTGTTGCAGACCATCTATTTCTCGCTGGTGGCGGCGGCCTACGGGCGGGCCGACATGAGCCTGGCCTATCCGGTCATGCGCGGCGGCGCGCCGCTGATCGTCGCGCTCGCCGCCGGTCTTTTGTTCCATGAACGGCTGGAGCTGCCGGGCTGGGCCGGTGTGGCGCTGATTTCGGGCGGCATCCTGTCGATGGCGCTGCCGGTCGCCTTGTCGGGGCATGGCGGGCGGGCGGGTCTGGGGCTTGCACTTCTGAACAGTGCGGTCATTGCCGCCTATACGCTGAACGACGGGACCGGCGTGCGGCTGTCGGGGGCGCCGGTCGGCTATACGCTTTGGGTCTGCGCGCTGACGGCGCCGCCGGTGGTCCTTTTGGCCCTGTCACAACGGGGCCTCGGGATTTTCCGGCAGGCGGCGGCGGGATGGCGGGCGGGTCTGGCGGGCGGGGCGGCGACGATGCTGTCCTATGGTGTCGCGCTCTGGGCGATGACGCTGGCGCCGGTCGCGTTGGTTGCCGCGCTCCGCGAAACCTCGATCCTGTTCGGCGCGGGCATTTCGGCGCTGGTTCTGGGCGAGCGTCTGGGGCCGGGGCGGATCGCGGCGGTCCTGATGATTGCAGCCGGGGCGGCGGCGTTGCGGCTGGGATAGACCCGGGTCCGGGTTGATTCTGGCGGCCCGCTGCCTCGGCCGGCAGGGGCCCGTGACCCTGCCATTGCGCCACCGATGCCACCCACACCGCCCGGTCGCCCAAAGCGACCGGGCAGCGCCTGCCCCTCCGGGGGGCTGGCTCTGCCCTCTGTTGTGGGGGCCGAGGCGGTCCCGGGGGAACGTTCCCGCATGAGCCGGGCCGCTCGTCCGCCGGACGATCGGCTTTTCCCGCTCAACCCGGCGTCGCGGCCCTGCGGGCGCGGACCGTCGGTGTTGCGTCAGCGTCCGGCGGCGGCGAGCAGTGCCGCCAGACCCTCGCGATAGGTCGGGTAAAGCAGCCGCAGGCCGAGCGCGGCCTTGACCCGGCGGTTGCTGACCTTTTTCGATTCCGAATAGAAACTCCGCGCCATGGCCGTCATGTCGGCAGTCGCGAAGTCGACCTCGGGCGGGGCCGGCAGGCCAAGAAGCCGGGCCGCGTGCCTCAGCACATCCTCGGGGGGGGCCGGGTCATCGTCGCAGACATTGTAGACGGCGCCGGGTTGCGGCTGCGTCATCGAGGCCTGAAGGATGGCGGCGATGTCGTCGACATGGATGCGGCTGATGAACTGGTCGGGCTTGATGATCAGCCGCGCGGTTCCGTTGCGGACCTTTTCAAAGGGACCGCGCCCGGGGCCGTAGATGCCGGCCAGACGGAAGATATGAAGCGGCAGGCCGGTCTGATCCGACAGGGTCTGCCAGGCCGCCTCGGCCGCGACGCGCCAGCGGCCGCGATCGGTGGTGGGCGTCAGGGGCGTCTCCTCGTCAACCCAGGCGCCGCGGTGGTTGCCGTAAACGCCGGTCGTGGACAGATAGCCCGCCCAGCGCAGATGCGGGGCCGCGGCGGCAATGTCGGCCAAATGGGCCAGCAGGATCCGGTCGCCGGCGCCGTCCGGGCCGATCCCGGCCAGAAGATGGGTTGCGCGGGCAAGCGCGGGCGCCAGGGGCGCGCCCGGCCAGATCAGCGGTTCGATCCCCCGCGCGGCAAGGCGTTCGGCCTTGTCAGTGCGGCGTGTGGTGCCGATGACCGTCCAGCCCAGCGGCAAAAGCCGGCGCGACAGGGCGTCGGCCGAATAGCCATGGCCAAGGATGAGAAGCGTTCCGGTCATGGCGCAACTATCCCCATGCGGGCGGCGCAGCACAAGGGGCCGGATGCGACCGGCGCCTTACCTCAGGCGCGGCGGGCGCGCGGGGTCGCTGCCGGGGGGCGCGGGTGCCGCAGGAACCGGCGGTTCCGGCGGCGCCGCGATGGCGACCCGTTCAGCAACAGCCGGCAGGCCCAGCGCCGTGCAATCCGCCCCGGCCAGAAAGATCAGATCGGTCTCCTCGGCCCCGGCAAAGGCCAGCGCCTCGCCTGCCGCCTTGGCCAGCGGCGCCTCGGCCCCGGCGGCGGCATCGGCAAGGACAAGCGCATGACGCCGGCGCCCCGGCCCCTCGGTTCCGGCCAGCCATGCGCCCGCCACCAGATTGCCCAGCCCGGCAAGCAGGTCTTCAAGACGCGCGGCCAGCCCCGGCGCGTCGGGCGCCAGCCACCTGTCCGGCCGGTCGGACGCAGGCTCGGGCGCCTGCGCCAGAAGGCCCGCCAGCCAGTCGACCGAGGCGGGCGGCATCAGAAAGGCCGACGCCCCGTCCCCGAGATTGACGCCAAGGCCGACCCCCCTGCCCGCCAGCATCGCCATGATCACCCGGCCCGGCAGCGCCGCATAGGGCACCGGCGCGGCGGCGAAGTCGGCCAGCCGCTCCTCACCCTCGAACACCAGCACAAAGCGACCCTCTTCCAGCGGAAAAAGCCTTGGCGACAGCTCGTTACCGGCCGGTTCGCGGTCAAGCATCAGGCAAAGATCGGCCCCGGCCAGCCGGTGATAATAGCCAAGCCGGGCTGTATCATCCTCGGGCGCGGCCAGCATCTGCCGGTGTGCCTGGTCAAGCGGGGTTTCAGATGACATGTGACGGACCCTTTGCAGACAGCGCGCCCCCCGGCCTGCGGAAGAATGCGCCTTTGCCCTTGGCTAGTGCGGGGGCGCGGGGGCGGCAAGGGCAAACCGGTCCCGGTCCGCCCCGCGTCAGAGGTTGCCGAACCGCCCCGGGTTCAATATGGCTCTGCCAACGACGAAAGAGGGCAGCATGTATCGCGTCTGGAATTATGTCTCGGCCTATTCGCTGTTGCTGATCGCAGGTGCCACCACCGCGCTGATCTGGGCCAATGTCGACCCGGCCTCGTACCACCATCTGGTGCATTACGTGCTGATCGACGACTTCCTGATCGGCGAGGCCGAACCCGAGGGCGGGTCGGTCCGGCGGGTGCTGACACTTCACTTTCTTGTGAATGACGTGCTGATGGCCTTCTTCTTTGCCATCGCCGCGAAAGAGGTCTGGGAGGCGCTGATCCTTGAAAACGGCTCGCTGCGGGGGCGCCGGGCGGTGACACCGCTGATCGCGACGGCGGGGGGGATGATCGGGCCGGTCGCGGTATATCTTGGCCTTGCGGCGCTGTTGGGCATCACGGCGACGGTCAGCCGGGGCTGGGCGATCCCGACGGCGACGGACATCGCCTTTTCCTACCTTGTTGGCCGGATGGTCTTTGGTGCGGGGCACCCGGCGGTGCGGTTCCTGCTGCTGCTGGCGATTGCCGATGACGCGGCCGGGCTGATCATTCTGGCGCTGTTCTACCCGACCGGCGAACTGGCGCCGGGCTGGCTGCTTCTGTCGTCCGGCGCCGCGCTGGCGGTCTTTGTCCTGGCCAACTGGCTGCCCCTCTACCTTGACCGGGGCCGCGCGGTTCGACCCTGTTCCAGCTGGGTGCGCAAGAAACTGTCGTTCTGGCCCTATCTGATCGCCGGTGTGTTCAGCTGGTACGGCTTTCAGCAGGCGGGGATTCACCCGGCGCTCGGCCTGTTGCCGATTGTCCCGACGATCCCCCATGCCGACCGGGGTTTCGGCATCTTTGCCGAGGCCGAACAATATCTGACCGACCTTCTGAACCGGATCGAGCATGCGCTGAAGGTGCCGGTCGAGATCGTGCTGTTCTTCTTCGGCCTTCTGAACGCCGGGGTCGAGTTCAGCGCCGTGGCGGCGCCGACCTGGCTTGTGCTGGCCGGGCTGGTCGTCGGCAAACCGGTCGGCATCTTCCTGTTCGGCTATCTCGCCGCAGGTCCGCTGAGGCTTGGCCTGCCGGACGGAATGCGACCGGCTGACCTGTTCGTCGTCGGCTGCGTCGCCGCCATCGGCTTTACCGTGGCGCTGTTCGTGGCGACGGTGGCCTTTCCGCCGGGCCCGGTACAGGACGCGGCGAAGATGGGTGCGCTCTTCTCGTTCGGATCGGCGATTCTGGCGCTGGCGGCCGGGCGGATCATGCGTGTGCAAAAGATCGCAGACTGAGGGAAGTCGCGGCCCCGCGCGCCTTTCCCCCTTGCCAGCCATTGAAGATGACGGAAGCTTGCCATCATATTGCCCGCAAACTCCTGTAGGGGCATCGTTAACCCTCGTGCTTTAGAAGGGATCGAAGGCAGATCCGTGGCGCCATGATCGAGTTCGCAAACGTCAGCAAGTCTTTCTGGACCGGGCGGCAACGCAAGGTCATCCTCGACCGTGCCTCGTTCAGGATCGAACTTGGCAATTCGCTGGGGATTCTGGCCGCCAACGGCACCGGCAAGACCACGATCATCAACATGATGGCCGGCCTCGAAAAACCCGACGAAGGCACGATCAGCAAGCGTTGCCGCGTGTCCTTTCCGCTTGGCTTCATGGGCGGCGTGCAGGGGACCCATTCGGCGCGCGAGAATGCCCGCTATATCGCCGGGCTCTACGGCCTTGACCCCGACTATGTCGAGGCGTTCTGCCGCTGGGTCTGCGGGCTTGAGGAATATTTCGACATGCCCCTGTCGGTCTACAGCGCCGGGATGCGGTCGCGCTTCTCGTTCTCGCTGCTGCTGGCGCTGGAGTTCGACATCTATCTGATCGACGAGGGCATGCCCTCGACCGCCGATGCCGAATTCAACCGCAAGGCCGGGTCGATCCTGAAGGAACGGCTGGAACGCGCCACGGTCGTGGTCGTGTCGCATCAGGTCGCGACGCTGGAACGGTTCTGCCGGACCGGGGCGGTCCTGCGTGACGGGCGGCTGACCTTTTACGAGACGCTGGAAGAAGCGAAGTGGAACTACGAACATGCCGCCTAAGGCCACGAAATTCCGCATTCGCCGGGTCGAGGCGCCCGCCCCAGCCCCGGCAGCGCCGCCGGCAGCGGACATGCCTTTTGCGCCTGTGGCGGCCGATGACGGCTTCGGCGACCTTCGGTTTTTCCGCACCAGCGGCCTCAGCAGCCAGCCAAAGCTGTCGCCGGCAGCTGAGCCCGCCGCCGCGCCCGATGGCACCGACCCGCTGGCCGCCATCCGGGCCGAGGGTCTGTCGGCACGCCAGATGCGCACCGCCCGCCGCGTCGCCCTGCGTCACGGGATCGAGGCGCATTCCGATGAAGAGGCCATCTTCTTGCTGCGGAAAAAGGGCATCGACCCGTTCCACCGCGAGACTTTTCTTGAACTGATCGAAGGCTCGGGCGAAGGCGCGCTGGTGGCGCAGCCCGGGGCGCCCGTGGCGGCGCCGGCCAAGCCGAACAAACTGCCCTCGACCGTCGTCCTGACCGAGAATGAGCGCGCCCGCGCCATCATGGACATGCAGCGCGACATCGTCCGGCGGCGCAAGCGCAACTTCGCGCTTTTGATGATGCGGCTGGCCTTCTTCGTCTTTCTGCCGACCTTTTTCGCCGGCTGGTACTTCTACAGGATTGCCACACCGCTGTACGCGACCAAGTCGGAGTTTCTGGTGCAGCAGGCCGACCCGCAAGGCGCCGCCGGCATGGGGTCGATGTTCCGGGGCACGCAGTTTGCCACGTCGCAGGATGCCATCGCGGTCCAGGGCTATCTTCAGTCACGCGACGCCATGGCGCGGCTGGACGAAACACTCGGCTACAAGGCGCATTTCTCGCAGGCCAATATCGACCCATTGCAACGGCTGGAACCGGGCGCGAGCAGCGAGGATGCCTATCGGCTTTATCGCCGCAACGTCAAGATCGCCTATGATCCGACCGAGGGGATCATCCGGATGGAGGTTGCGGCAGCCGACCCCGCGACCAGCCAGAAGTTTTCCGAAGCCTTGCTGAAATACGCCGAGGAACGGGTTGATCAGCTGACCCTGAAAGTCCGTGGCGATCAGATGAAGGGCGCCCGAGAAAGCTACGCCGATGCCGAGGCAAAGGTGGGCGCGGCCGAACAGCGCGTTCTTGATCTGCAGGAACAGCTGGGCGTTCTGGACCCCAAGGCCGAATCCGCCGTTGTCATGACCCAGGTCGCCGAACTGGAAACCGAGGTCAGGAAAAAGCAGCTGGAACTTGATCAGCTGATGGACAATGCCCGGCCGAACCAGGCGCGCGTCGACGGGGTGAAGGGCGATATCGATCGTCTGCGCATGCAGATTTCCGACCTCCGCGCGACGATGACCACCAGCAACCCGACCTCGATGTCGCTGGCCCAGATCACCGGCCAGCTGCGGATCGCCGAGACCGAACTGCAAACCCGGCAGCTGATGCTGTCGAAGGCGCTGGAACAACAGGAGACCGCCCGGATTGAAGCCAACCGTCAGGTCCGCTATCTGTCGCTGAGCGTGGCGCCCGTGGCGCCCGACGAGGCGACCTATCCCCGCGCGTTCGAGGATACGGCGCTGGCCTTCATGGTCTTCGCCGGCATCTATCTGATGCTGTCGCTGACCGCCTCCATCCTGCGCGAGCAGGTGACAGCATAGGGTAGGATCATGACCGGAATGAAAGACGTCGCCATCGGCAATCTGGTCGCGGGCAATGACCGGCCTTTGACCGTGATCGCCGGACCCTGCCAGCTGGAAAGCCTTGACCATGCGCAGATGATCGCCGGGACCCTGGCCGAGGCCTGCAAGGCCGCAGGCGCGCAATATGTGTTCAAGGCCAGCTACGACAAGGCCAACCGCACCTCGCTGAAGGGCGTGCGCGGGCCGGGCATCGACGCCGGCCTGAAGCTGCTGGCCGAGATCCGGTCTTCGATGGGCGTCCCGGTCCTGACCGATATCCACGACGCCGATCAGGCCCGGGCGGCGGCGGCGGTTGTCGACGTGATCCAGATCCCGGCCTTCCTCTGCCGCCAGACCGACCTGCTGCTGGCCGCCGGCGAAACCGGCGCCGTCGTGAACATCAAGAAGGGCCAGTTCCTCGCCCCCTGGGACATGGCGAATGTCGCGTCCAAGGTCGCGTCAACCGGCAATGACCGCATCCTTCTGACCGAACGCGGCGTTTCCTTTGGCTACAACACCCTCGTCGCCGACATGCGGTCGCTGCCGACCATGGCCAGAACCGGCTATCCGGTGATCATGGACGCAACCCATTCCGTGCAGCAACCCGGCGGCCTTGGCGGCGCAACCGGCGGCCAGCGCGAGTTCGCCCCGGCCATGGCGCGCGCGGCCGTCAGCCTCGGCATCGCCGGCGTCTTCATCGAAACCCACGAAGACCCCGACCGCTCGCCGTCGGACGGGCCGAACATGGTCTATCTCCGCGACATGCCAGGGCTCATCACCCTGTTGATGGACCTCGACCGGATCGCCAAGGCCGCCCCCTTGCGCGTCTGACCGGCGCGCCCGGCCGTCACACCGCCTGCCCGGCGGCCCATGCCGACGACCAGGCCCACTGGAAATTGTAGCCGCCAAGCCAGCCGGTGACGTCGACAACCTCGCCGATGAAATACAGGCCGGGCACCGCCTGCGCCTCCATCGTCCGGGCGTTCAGGGCGCGGGTGTCGACGCCGCCAAGCGTGACCTCTGCCGTCCGGTACCCCTCGGTGCCGGCCGGGCGCACCGGCCAGCGATGGACGGCATCGGCGATCCGGCCAAGCGTCTCGTTGGTCTGGTCGGCCAGATTGCCGCCAAGCCCAAGCTGCCCGACGATCGCCGCCGCCAGCTTGTCCGGCAGATAGTGCCCAAGCGCCCGGCCCGGCGACCGCCGCCCCGAAGCCGCCCGTTGCGCCTTGAGCCCGCCAAGCACGTCCTGCCCCTGGGCAAGATCGACGGAGATGGCCTCGCCCTCGCGCCAATAGGACGAGATCTGCAGGATCGACGGCCCTGACAGGCCGCGATGGGTAAAGAGAAAGCCTTCGGTAAAGCCGGTCTTGCCGTGACTGACCCGCGCATTCAACGACAGCCCCGCCAGGTGCCGCCAGTCCGCAAGATCGGCGTCGGCAAAGGTCAGCGGCACCAGCCCCGGCCGCGTCGGCACCAGCGGCAAGCCGAAATCGGCAGCGATCTGATAGCCCAGCCCGCTGGCCCCCATCTTCGGGATCGACTTGCCCCCGGTCGCCACCACCAGCGCTTCGGCGCCGACCGGCCCCCGGCTGGTGTCGATCCGGAACCGCCCGTCGCGCCGGACCGCCGAAACGCCGGTGCCCAACCAAAGCGCCGCACCCGCATCCGCCATCGCCCCGGTCAGCATCGCGACAATCTGGCGCGCGCTGCCGTCGCAGAACAGCTGGCCAAGCGTCTTTTCATGCCAGGCAATCCCCGCCGCATCGACCCTTGCGATGAAATCACCCGGCCCGAAGCGACTGAGCGCCGACAGGGCAAAGCGCGGGTTGGCCGACAGGAACCGCTCGGGCGCGACCGTCCGGTTGGTAAAGTTGCAGCGGCCACCGCCCGAGATGCGGATCTTTTCGCCCGCCGCCGCCGCATGATCGATGACCAGCACACGCCGCCCCCGCCGCGCCGCCTCGGCCGCCGCAAACATTCCGGCCGCACCGGCACCCAGGATCGCGACATCAACCTCTTGCATGGGCCCGCGATACCGCGCCCTCGCGCGGCCTTCAACCAAAAGCAACGTTTAGGACTTGCGGCCCGCCCCCCCCTTGGATAATAACCCGGCCGAGTTGGGGCGTCGCCAAGTGGTAAGGCATCGGTTTTTGGTACCGACATACCTAGGTTCGAATCCTAGCGCCCCAGCCAGCCACTCACCATGTCCGAGACGCCTGACGGCCCGCGCCGGAATAGTCGGCCGTTTCCGGGACTTTGCCGGGCAGGCTGGCGGGCGTGAGACAGCCAAAGGGCGCCAATCTCTTGCTTTTGCGGCCTCTGTCTCAAAGTCCTGTTTTGCGGTCTGGCGTTTGCCGGTGACTGATGCGCGACGCATCGCGGGGCGATGCACGCCCTGGCTCAGAGCCTTGCGATCGCTGCGCGCTGCTCCGCCCAGTCGAGGGGCAGCGGATGGCGGAAGATCCATTTCGAGGTCAGGCCGACCGGCTGACGACCCTGCAACACCTGCCGGATGATGTCGGGCGCTAGGAAGGCATAGCAGATCGCCTGCTGGACGCGGTATTTGGGCACGCCATCTTCTCCGGCGATTTCGGCATAGGTCTTGCCCGCCTTGATCCGGTCAAGCCAGTTGAGAGCGGTTGCGATGTTGGCGATCAGCTTCCGGTCAGGCGGCTGCGTCTCGTTGCCGAGGATGAGCTTCGTCTCCACGCCCCTGCGACGCATGGTGAAGGCTGTGGTGAGTTTGAGATGGCCGGGGTCGATGCGGTCCTCCGCAACGTTGAGCAGATCGCTGATCGCAGCCGGGTCGAACGCGATGCCGATCTGTCCCGGCGCGAGATCAATCCGCGCGATCAGATCCACGACGCATCGCGCCCGAAGATCTGACGGTGTGTCGTCACCGATACGTTCCACGGCCCGGCCATGCGCAGCGATCAGTTCGTCGGCGGTCGCATCCATGATGGCTGCGGCGGCAAAGGTCGCCGCGCCCAGGTGCCGCACAGCGATGCGGGTGGTGAGTTCCTCCAGCATCTGCGCGTTGAGTCGCCAACCTGTGACATCCTTCTCGCCGCTTCGCGCGATCAGCCGGTGCGAGACATAATAGCGATGCCGGATGCCGTTCCGGGTTGCCCCATGGCTCGGGGTCAGCCGGTCACCCGTCTCATCGAAGATCCTGCCGGTGAGCAGTGAGCGGAAGGAAGAACCGGCGGTGTCCCTGCCCCTCGTCTTCGCCGCCCCGGCCTTCAGCCTGGCCTGGACGGCTTCCCAGACCTCGGGGGCGATGATCGCCGGATGCTGGCCATCATGGATCACTTTCCGGTGCCGGATGCGCCCGGCGAAGACCGGGTTGGTCAGCATGTGATGGATATGGCCCCGATCGAACGGCGTATCCCCGCTGATGCGGCCGGAGGGCGAGACGCGGCTCTTCGACGTCAGCCCGAGCCTTGCTGCCTCCTCCTTCACCGCCCGGATCGTCCCAAGCGTCAGATAGAGGTCATAGAGCACCCGGACCGTCACCGCTTCCGTCTCGTTGATCCTCAGCGTCCGGCCCTCAGCATCGTAGCCGAGCGGCACATTGCCCCCCATCCAGAGCCCCTTGCGCTTGGAGGCCGCGATCTTGTCACGGATGCGCTCGGCCGTCACCTCGCGCTCGAACTGCGCGAAGGAGAGAAGCATGTTCAGTGTCAGTCGCCCCATGCTGGTCGCGGTGTTGAAGGACTGGGTGACGGAGACGAAGGACGCCCCCGCCGCATCGAGCCGCTCGACGATCTTCGCGAAGTCGGCCAGTGACCGCGTCAGCCGGTCGATCTTGTAGACGACAATCTGATCGACGAGCCCCGCATCCACATCCGTCAGCAGCCGCTGCATCGCCGGGCGTTCCAGCGTGCCACCTGACAGGCCACCGTCATCATACTCCGTTGGCAGCAGGACCCAGCCTTCGGCCTTCTGGCTCGCGACATAGGCGGCGCAGGCGTCGCGTTGGGCATGCAGCGAGTTGAACTGCTGTTCAAGCCCCTCCTCCGAGCTCTTCCGCGTATAGATCGCGCAGCGGATCTTCGGCATCGCTCAGCCTTCCCCCGTAGCACCGTTGCGGCTCACGAGCCCGAAGAACCGCGGCCCCGACCAGTTCGTCCCGGTGATGCGCTTCGCGATGGAACTGAGCGACCGGTAGTCCTTGCCGTCGAAGCGGTAGCCATCCGGCATCACCTCAACCCTGTAGGTGCGCCCGTTCCACTCCCGCACGATCTGTGCCCCTGACGAGGGTCCGAGCGCCGCTGCGGCGGCTTCGGGGCTGCGCCTGCCCTCGGCCATCATCCTGAGGGCGCGACGCTCGGTCGCCGTCAGCCCGCCGAAGATCCTCACCTGCCGTTCATGGGCGATGACGCGGGCCATGAACTCAGGCGAGAGATACAGGGGCGGAGGAGACCCGATGGTCTCCTCCCAGACGCGTTTCAGCCCGTCGCGGTCGAGGCCCGCGAGATCAGCAAGCAGGTTCCCCACCGTGTCGCGCAGAGTCATGCGGCACCCCCACCAGGGACGGATCCGTTGTCCGGGCCCTTGGTCATCGGATCGACCGGCGCCGGGGTCGGCGCGGTGGCATCAGACGTGGATGGCGGAGATTCTGGCGCGCCTACTCCCGTTGCCGATGGCAACCCGTCTCCCGGCGATGCGCCTCCGGTCTGCGCCGCGATCCGGTACCGGGTCGGTTTGCCGTCGGCGCGCTTCTCGGTGACGACCGCCTGCCCGGATTTCCGGAGCCCGGACAAAGCGGCCCGCGTCGTATGCGGAAGCCAGCCGAACCTGGCGCTGATCACCGCAAGCTCCGTGCCGTTCCTGGCCGACAGCATCCGGATCAGCTGTTCGCGCCGGGATGGTCCTCGCCCCCTGTCGGCCGGTTCTGTCGTCGGCGATGTCGCTGCCGCCGGGCGACCCTGCCGTTTCCGCCGGACAGCCGGGCTCACAGACTCTGCCCGAGCGCTCTCCGTGTGGGCTTCCGCAGCAGCTGCAGTTGAAACTTTCCTGGTCATTGATGCCTCCTGTGCCATGCCAGCGCCCCTCCGGCGCTGCCAACGACAAAAGCCCGGCAGGCGCCGGGCCGAGGTCCGCGCAGGTCAGGGCGGCGGCCTCGCAAGCACCAACGCTTCGTTCCGGACGCAAGTCCAGCGGGAAGTGACGGGACCGGCGAATGTTCCTGGATAGACGCGAAGGGCGGAGAGCGGTCTGAAGGCGGCGCAGCGCGGCGGTCGCATCAACCTTATGGAAGCAGACCTTCCAGCGGACCGCAGCAAGATCGCAGCGGGATCTACTGTGAAGGGCGCAAAGCAGTCTGATGGCAGTGAGGCAGAACGGTCCTGCGAAAGCTTGAGATCGGACGCTCCGCTCATGCTAAAATGAGCGTCAAATTGTAGTAGAACAAGTTCTTCTGCAGAGTGAGCAGAGTATCTTGGAAGTGTGCCGATTCGTTAAAAATTGGGCAAGCGCCTCTGCCTTGTTGGTGTTCTCAGATCAATCACGTATCGCAGCATCATCTAGCTGCTCAAAAGTCTGGTGGAAATGATGCGCGTAGCTCGAATCGTGATTCGGAATTTTCGTACGTTCGCCTCACTCGACGTGAATGTTGCAGATGATCTATGCTGCATCATCGGAGAAAATAATACTGGCAAAACTGCGATCCTTCGCGCAATCCAGATCTGCCTGGACAATATGCTGCCATCGACTTTCCGAGCGCTCCTGCGCGAGGATATCCACTCTGCAGTTGACATCTCCAATCCGAGCCAGGTTCTGATCGGCATTGAACTGACCGGCTTCGAGGGGCGGGTTAACGAAGAGGCACTGGTCAGCACATGGAAGACCGCCCCAGATCGAGCACGCATTTTCTATCGCTTCCGCCCGCGACCGTCTGTCCGAGAGCAGCTCGCCAGTGGTGAAATCGCCCCCGGTACGTTAACTCTTGAGGACTATCAGTGGGAAATACGTGGTGGTGGTGACCCGGCCATCGACCTCACCGAAATTGCTTGGGATGAGGAAGGAATCGGCGAGTCGGTGCGGTTCGCGGATCTACAATCCTACCTTTTGGTTAACCTGCCTGCACTCCGCGATGTTGAGAATGACTTGCGCAATCCCCGCCAGTCACCGCTCATCCGCTTGATCGAAGCCTTCGAGATCGATGTGACTGAACAGGACGCGTTGATTGCGGTCCTCGACGAGGCCAATCAGGCGATCGCGCGCTCGGCGACCATCGCCGAGATTGCTGCAGCGATCGACACTCGGTTCAAGGAAGTGTCCGGCCCCGCGTTCGAAATGAACGCAACGCTTGGCCTTTCCGCCGCAACATTCCGCGCGATCATGCGCAACCTGAAGATCATTCTGTCGGACCGCTCTCTGACCTCCTTCGAACCCGGTCGTAACGGCCTCGGTATGAACAATATTCTCTACATCGCTATCTTGATGGAATATCTTCAAAGGCGGATTGCGCTCAACCGCTCGGCCGGACAGCTAATTCTGATAGAGGAGCCCGAAGCGCACCTCCATCCCCAGCTACAATATTCACTGATCGCGGCCCTGCGAGCGATTGGCGTGCAGACCATCCTTACGAGTCACAGCACCCAAGTGACTTCGCAGGTGCCGTTGAGCAGCATCGTGTCTCTCACCAAACGCGACGACGCGACCATCGCCGCAGGGAATCTGGCGCTCAACGCGACACTGACAGCGCCGGAGATTGCTGATCTCGAACGCTATCTCGATGCAACAAAGAGCGCATTGCTTTACGCTCGCAAGGTCATGCTGGTGGAAGGGCCGGCCGAGATGTTCCTGGTCCCTGCGTTAGTCGAGCAGGTATATGGCGTGAAGCTCGAGCGGCTAGGAATCTCAGTTATCGCGATCCACGGCGTTCATTTTGATGTATACGCCAAGCTTTTCCGCGCTGGTTCGCTTGAGAAGAAATGTGCCATTGTGGCCGATGCTGACATGAAGCCATCCGATGCCAAGGACTTCGCCCCGGAAGTCGATGCCCCAGATTTAGTGGCGTTGGAAGGCGAATTCGTGTCTGTATTCTTAGGCGCGACTACATTTGAGCTCGAACTCGTATCGGTGGGGCGTCTGCCCATGCTGATCGAAACCGTGCGCGCTCTCGGTGCCCCGCAGATTCTCGCGCAGATGGAGGATGGTCTTACCGCTCTCACTCGTCGTGAAATGGAGCTGGACGACGAAGTTGCACTGCGTGTTGAACTTGGCCGCATCACACTCAACACAGCCAAGCGATTTGGCAAAGCTCGCTTCGCGCAGATCGCGGCCCGCTACGCCCACCTCGCTACCGACCTGCCTGTTTACATTGAGCACGCCTATGAATGGCTTACCGAATGATCCCATTGACCTCAGAACAACGGGAAGCGGTC
>CAZORV010000046.1:16094-17128 GCA_964582215.1 uncultured Frigidibacter sp. | reverse complement strand
GCCGGGCATTTTCAGCCGCACCCAGAAGGCGGTGGGCACCACCAGCAGGATGCCCAGCAGGATGGTGACCAGCGCCATCGCCGTCGAATAGAGGAAGGTCGCCTGAAACTCGGGGTCCGCCATGACCTTGGCATAGGCGTCCAGCGAATAGACCCCGCGCCGGGCCCTCAGCGAAAACTCGAACAGGCCAAGCAGCGGCAGCGCGAAATAGCTCAGCCCGAACAGCAGGGCGATCCAGCCGGCAATGCGGGCGAACAGGTTCATTTCAGCCACCGTTCGGCGCGGATGCGCAGCCAGATGTAGATGACGTTGGCGACGCCGGTGACAACGATCATGCCAAAGGCCATCGCATAGCCAAGATGCGGATTGCCCAGAACGTCGCCGCGAATCTGGGCGAACAGTTGGATCGGCACGATGTTCAGCGCCGAACCGGTCAGGGCGATGGCGGTGGCGACGGCGCCAAACGCATTGGCGAACAACAGCGCAAAGGTGCCCAGCAGCGCCGGCGTAAGGATCGGCAGGGCGACCATGCGCCAATATTGGGCGCTGGTGGCGCCCAGAACCGCCGCCGCCTCGCGCCATTCGCGTTTCAGCCCCTCCAGCGCCGGGGTGATGATCAGGATCATCAGCGGGATCTGGAAGAACAGATAAGTGACGGTCAGCCCCCAGAAACTGAGGATCGAAAAGCCGAGGTCGCGTTGCAGCACGATGCCGAACTGGTTGCGCAGAAAGACGGTGACCAACCCGACCGGCCCGAAGGTCGCCAGAAAGGCAAAGGCCAGCGGCACGCCCGCGAAGTTCGAGGCGACGCCGGAAAAAGTCATCAGCGGCGCGCGGATCCAGCCCGGCACGGCGCCAAAGACCACCGCCGCCGCCATGCCAAAGCCGATCAGGCAGCCCAGCAGCGCCGAGGCAGCCGAGATCTTGACCGATATCCAGTAGGATGAGGGGATCGTGCCCGAGTTCAGGTCACGCAGGTTCTGCAGGGTGAAGGCCCCGTCCGCGGTGCGGAAGGCGCCGATGACGATGTTCAT
>CAZORV010000046.1:0-16084 GCA_964582215.1 uncultured Frigidibacter sp. | reverse complement strand
AGGATCAGGAACAGGATGGCAAAGGCCGCAAAGGGCACCAGACCCAGCCAGTTCAGGTTCAGACGCGCGCGCCGCGCCGGGCCGGTGGAAACATCGGTCATGGGGCAGCCCCGCCTTTGGCAAAATGGCCCTGGCCCGACAGCATCGGGCCAGAGAGCGTTTCATGGCAAGCCAGCGGTTACTGGACGTTGGCGCCCACGACGGCGTCCCAGCCCTCGGTCACGGCCTTCTTGTTGGCGTCAACCTCTTCCAGCGTCGGGAAATAGGCGGCCTCGTAAGCGGCGGCGGGGGGCAGCGCGTCGATCAGTTCCTGCGGAACCTTGCCGGCGGCGACCATGGCGTTGAACCGCGCCGGGTGGCAATAGCCCTTCAGCCACAGGTTCTGGCCTTCGTCGGAATAAAGATATTCCATCCAGAGCTTGGCGGCGTTCGGGTGCGGCGCATAGGCGCTGATGCCCTGGACATAGACGCCCGCCAGAACGCCGGTCGCCGGAACCACGACCTCGGCCGGGGGGTTGCCCGCCAGTTCCTTGTTCCAGGCCAGGGCGTTATAGTCCCAGGCCACGACGATCGGGGTCGCGCCTTGCGCGATCGTGCCGGTCTTGCCGATGACGGGAACGAAGTTCCCGGCCTTGTTCATCTCGGCGAAGTAATCAAGGCCGGCCTTGCCCGCCTCTTCCCCGGCCTTGGCGCCCTTGCCGAGGCCCGCGGCCAGAACGCCGAGAATCGCCTGGTTCGATGCGCGCGGATCACCGGCAAGCGCCACCTGACCGGCATATTCCGGCTTCAGAAGGTCCGCCCAGTCCTTGGGCGTATTGGCGACCAGATCCTTGTTCACGATGAACGACATGACGCCGTAGTAATCGCCGTACCAGTAACCATCGGCATCCTTGATGCTGTCGGCAATGTCGTCCCAGGTCGAGACCTTGTAGGGCTGCAAAAGGCCTTCGGCCTTCATCTGCGGGCCAAAGGCCAGTCCGACGTCGACAACGTCCGGCGCCTGCGGGCCCTTGTTGTCCTTGTTGGCCTTGACGGCCTCAACCTCGTCGGCCGAGCCCGCATCGGGGTTCAGCTCGTTCACGGCGATCTCGGGGTACTTGGCCTTGAAACCGGCGATCACTTCGCCATAGCCGCACCACGAGGCGGGCAGCGCGATCACGGTCAGGTTCGCCTCGGCCTTGGCGGCGGCTTCCAGATCGGCCATCGCGTCGGCGCGCACCATCGCCGTCGTGGCGAGAAGTGCGGCGGCGCTGGCCGACAGCATACGTTTCACAGATGACATGTCTTGCTCCCGTTGTGAGGTCCGGCCCGTTGGGGCTCTTTTCCGGCTTACCGGCGCCGCGTCACAGAATTGCGACAGGCCCGGCAAGTCCTGACCCAGCTAAACGCCGAATCGTGAAACTTGCAATCCAGCCGTTACATTCCTGTTACAATTCTTTCGGCGCGCGCTGCCAGCCATCGGCAAACAGCAGGTTCGGGCAGTTGGTGAAGCGCCCCAGCCGGTCAAGTTCGGCCGTCAGCCGGTCAAGACGGCCACGCCCCAGCGCAACGCCCGGTTCCGGCCAGAAGGCGGTGATGACAAGGGAATCGTCGGCGCGGCGGCATTTCATGTCGATCCGGCCGATCAGCCGGTCACCTTCCAGCACGGGAAAGACGTAATAGCCGTATTGCCGCTTCGGCTCGGGCACGAAAATCTCGATCCGGTAGAAAAAGCCGAACAGCCGCTCGGTGCGTTTGCGGTCGCGAAGGGCCGGGTCGAAGGGCGACAGGATGCGGATGCGGCTGGCCGGTTCGGGCACCGCTTCGGCCGCCCCGGCCAGACCCGGCCGGGCAAAGGACCGCCGCGCGGTTCCGTCAGCGCCCTCGATCAGCACCTCTTCGATCTCGCCCCGCGCCAGTGCGGCCGCGCACCAGAGCTTTGCCTCGTCCGGCGTGATCTTTTTCCAGAAGGCCGCGATCTCGCCGCTGGTCGCGAACCCCAGCCGGTCAAGCGCGCCGCGACAGGCCCAGTCGATTGTTTCGTGGTGCGGCGGATGCGGACAGGGGGGATAGACCCGTTCGGCCAGATCATAGCGCTTGGCAAAACCTTCGCGGCCCGCCACCGCCAGCTGCCCCGCGCGCCACAGATATTCAAGCGCCGCCTTTGACGGATGCCAGTCCCACCAGCCGCCCTTGCCGCGCGCCTCATCCTCGCCCACGTCGCCGGACCCGACCGGGCCATGGGCGCGGACATGGTCCAGCACGTCGCTGACCTTGTCGCGGAAGGCGACGCCCTGCCAGCCTTCCCAGCGTTCGGGGATGGCGACGAAGTCCCGCGCGAACCGGCCTTTCCAATGCGGCAGGAACGCCGTCGGGATGACCGAGGCGTCGTGCGTCCAATGTTCGAACAGGGTCCGGTCACGTTCCAGCAGGGGGCGCAGATGGTCGGGCCGGTAGCTTTGCCGCCGCGACCAGAGGATCATGTGGTGGGCCCGCTCGACCGTATTGACGGAATCGACCTGCACAAACCCCAGGCGATGGATCAGCGCCAGAAGGTCGGCCCCCCGCGCCGGGCCGCTCGGCGCCTCGATCAGCGCGTGGCGGTCCAGAAACAGCCGCCGCGCCGCGCGGTTGCGGATCAGGGGTGCGGACATGCCCTAGCCGCCCCAGGTCCGGCCCAGCAGCGCCAGCCAGTTTCCATGGGCGAGCTTGGTCAGCAAGTCCGCGTCATATCCATGCGCCGCCAGCGCCGCCATCAGCCGGGGCAGGCCGGCGACATCGCCAAGATCGGCCGGCATCTGCGCCCCGTCGAAATCCGAACCGAACCCCACGTGATCCTCGCCCAGGGCCCCGATCAGATGGTCAAGATGGCGCAGCATCGGATCCCATCCCCGGAAAGGCTCGCGCTTGCCTTCGGGGCTCAGAAACACCGTCGCGAAGTTCAGCCCGACCATCCCGCCGCTGTCGCGGATCATCGCCAGCTGCCGGTCGGTCAGATTGCGCGAGGCCGGGGCGACGGCATGGGCGTTGGAATGGGTGGCGACCAGCGGCGCGTCCGACAGGGCGGCCACATCGTTGAAACCGGCCTCGTTCATATGCGACAGGTCGATCATGATCCGCAGGCGGTTGCAGTCGCGGACCAGCCGCTTGCCCGCCTCGGTCAGCCCCGGCCCGGTGTCGGGGCTGGACGGGAACCGGAACGGGACGCCGTGCCCAAAGACAGTTGGCCGCGACCAGACCGGGCCGAGCGAGCGCAGGCCCGCCGCATGCCAGACGTCAAGCGTGTTCAGATCCTCGTCGATCGCCTCGGCGCCCTCCATATGCAGGATGGCGGCGATGCGGCCTGCCGCCATCGCGGCGCGAATGTCGGCGACCGTGCGGCAGATGGTCAGGGTGCCGGTCCGTTCCAGCGCCATCAGATGCCCGGCCATGTCCAGCGCCACCGGTTGCGCCAGCACCGAGGGGATCGCCCCCGGCAGCGGCACCGAAAAGGGCGGACGCGCCATCAGCTGTTCGATATTGGCCAGCGCGCCGCCGGTCGCGGGTGGCGAGGGGACGTAGATCGCGAAGAACCCGCCGGCAAACCCCCCGGCCTTCATCCGCGGCAGATCAAGATGGCCCTTGCCCTCGGCCCCTGACCAGATCGCGTCGCGCTGTTCGGGCGCGCGATGCAGGCGCAGCAGCAAATCGTTGTGGCCGTCGAAAACCGCGTACATGATCGGACCCCGTTCTACAGGCCAAGGCGTCGCACAAAGCCCGCGCGCCGACAAGCGGGCGCGGTCGGGTTTCGGCTTGTGCCCGGCGGGCGGAGCGGCCAGTCTGGCGGCATCTGCCGAACAGCCCGGTCACCGCGATGCGCCTTGCCAACCGTACCATCCTGATCACTGCCGCCGGACAGGGGATCGGCCGCGCCAGCGCCCTTGCCGCCGCCGGTGAAGGCGCGCGGGTGATCGCGACCGACATTGACGGCGGGCATCTGGCGACACTCGCCGCCGAGGCGCCAGGGATCGAGGTCCGGACGCTTGACGTCCGCAGCGACGATCAGATCCGGGCGCTTGCCCCCACGATCGGGCCGCTGGACGGCCTTTTCAACTGCGCGGGCTTTGTCCACCATGGCACGATCCTGCAGGTCAGCGACGCCGACTGGGACTTTTCCTTTGACCTGAACGTCACCTCGATGATGCGGATGCTGCGGGCCTTTCTTCCCGGGATGCGGGCGCGGGCGGCAGAAACCGGCGATGCCTCGGTCCTGAACATGGCGTCGATGGCCTCGTCGATCAAAGGCTTTCCGAACCGCGCCGTCTACGGCGCGACCAAGGCCGCGGTGATCGGGCTGACGAAGTCGGTCGCGGCCGATTTCGTGAAAGAGGGGCTGCGCTGCAACGCGCTTTGCCCCGGTACGGTCGACACGCCGTCGCTGCGCGGCCGCATCGCTGCCGCGCCCGATCCGGTGCTGGCGGAAGCGGACTTCATCGCCCGCCAGCCGATGGGACGGCTGGCCACGGTCGGGGACATCACGCCGATGGTGGTCTTCCTTTTGTCGGGCGAGTCGCGTTTTGTCACCGGTCAGGCCCTGTCGGTCGACGGTGGCGTCACCATCTGACGGAAAGGCACGTATGAAACTTCTGCGCTACGGCCCGGCGGGCCAGGAAAAACCCGGCCTTCTGGATGCGAACGGCGAGGTGCGCGACCTGTCGGCCCTGATACCCGACCTTGCCGGTGCCGCCCTGCTGCCCGGCAACCTTGCCCGGCTGGCCGCCATCCCGCCGGACAGCCTGCCCCCGGTGACCGGCGCGCCGCAGCGCGGCCTGCGCCTTGGCCCCTGCGTCGGGAATGTCGGCAAGTTCATCTGCATCGGCCTGAACTACGCCGACCACGCCGCCGAAAGCGGCCTGCAGGTGCCACCGGAGCCGGTGATCTTCAACAAATGGACATCGGCCATCGTCGGCCCCGACGATGACGTCCGCCTGCCGCGCGGATCGCAGAAAACCGACTGGGAGGTCGAGCTGGCCGTGGTCATCGGCAAGGGCGGCAGCTACATCGCCGAGGCCGACGCCGCCGGCCATATCGCCGGCTACTGCATCGCCAATGACGTCAGCGAGCGGGAATATCAGATCGAGCGTTCCGGGACATGGGACAAGGGCAAGGGCTGCGACACGTTCGGCCCGCTCGGCCCCTGGCTGGTGACCCCGGACGAGGCGGGCGACGTGGGCAATCTGGGGATGTGGCTGGAGGTTGACGGCCAGCGCTTCCAGAACGGCTCGACCGCGACGATGGTCTACAAGGTGCCGTTCCTGATCCATTATGTCAGCCAGTTCATGTCGCTTCAGCCCGGTGACGTGATCTCGACCGGCACGCCGCCCGGCGTTGGCATGGGCCAGAAACCGCCGCGCTATCTGAAGGGGGGCGAGGTGATGCGGCTGGGGATCGACGGGCTGGGCGTCCAGACGCAGAAGGTTGTCCAGGGCTGACGGGGGGCCGGTTGACGCCGGGAAAAGGCGCCGTCTGGCGACAAACCGTCCGCAAAACCACGGGGAATCACCCTAAATCGCCAGAACTCTGCCTTTTTTGGGCCATTGATCGCCGTTAACCCTGATGGAACGGGGCAGAAGCGGCGGAGAGTGAAATGAAGATGCTGGTGGCGATCCTGAGCCGGTTCTCGCGGACCAAAGCGGCCGGGGACGATTTTTTTGACACGCGGCTGACCAGGATGGGCAAGCCGCAGCCGACCAGCCGCCCGACCCGCGCGCCGCGCCCGGTGCTTTTCCGGCGCATGGCGGCGCAGTGATGATTGCCGTGGCGCTGACGGTCAGAAACTGACCGTCACGCCGGGCAGATCGAGCGCCTTCATCAGATCGCGGACCTCCTGACGGGCGGCGACGTTCGAAATGTTCAGGCTCTCGACGCCGACATCGCGCAGATCCAGAAGCGTCAGGCCGCGCGGGAACAGTTCCCGGAAAATCACCCGTTCCGAAAAGCCCGGTGCAACGCGAAAGCCGATGCGTTTGGACAGCTGCTCCAGCGCTTCGCCGACCTTTTTCTTGTTGTGCATCTGCTGGGCGCCCAGACGGTTGCGCAGCACGATCCAGTCGATGGGCTTCAGCCCGGCCCGCGCCCGCAGCTGCCGCGCCGACCAGACCATTTCGGAATAGATCGACGGGCCGGTGACGCGGCCGCTGTCAGGGTCGATCCGCGCCAGAAGGTCGAAGTCGATGAAACTGTCGTTCATCGGCGTGATCAGCGTATCGGCCAGCGAATGGGCGACCTGGCTCAGCCGCGTGTGGCTGCCGGGGCAGTCGATGATGATGAAGTCGGCGTCCTTTTCCAGCCCGGCCACCGCCGCCGACAGTCGCCGGTCAAAGGCATTCTCACCAGGCGCCAGCGAGGCCTGGTCAACCTCGGGCAGGTCGCGGTATTCGGGCGAGGGCAGGTTCAGACCCTGCTTGCGCAGATAGGCGATGCGGTTCTCGATATAGCGGCCAAAGCTTTTCTGGCGCAGGTCAAGGTCAAGCGCCCCGACCCTGTGGCCCATCCGGCAAAGCGCGGTCGCCACATGCATGCAGCTGGTCGACTTGCCCGAACCGCCCTTTTCGTTCCCCACAACGATGATATGCGCCATGATCGTCCTTCTTCTGGTCAGGGTCGCCTGAGACCCCGGCTCTATCATCCCAAGGTTTTGCTTGTCACGCTGCACGGTTCCGGTCCGGCGAGATTTCGGTGCGCCGTGTCCTGAATTCAGCGGTCAATGATGCTGAAACGAAAACGCCGCCCGTCGGGCGGCGTGTCCGATTGCCATGGCGCAGGTTTCAGAACCCGAGGCCTGCGTATTTGTTCTTGAATTTCGACACGCGGCCGCCGGTGTCCAGCAGCTTGGCCGAACCGCCGGTCCAGGCCGGATGCACCGTCGGGTCGATGTCGAGCGACAGCGTGTCGCCCTCTTTGCCCCAGGTCGAGCGGGTCTGGTAGGTGGTGCCGTCGGTCATCTTCACGTTGATGAAGTGATATTCGGGGTGAACGCCCTGTTTCATGGTCGCGCTCCTTACTCGGCTTTGGCTTTATAGGTGGTATCTTCCGCGATCCGGGCCGATTTGCCGCGACGGTCGCGCAGATAATAAAGTTTGGCGCGACGGACGCGGCCACGGCGGACAACCTCGATCTGTTCGATGTTGGTCGAGTAAAGCGGGAAGACCCGTTCGACGCCCTCGCCGAACGAGATCTTGCGCACGGTGAACGAGGCCGAGATCGTGGCGCCGCCCTTGCGCGCGATGCAGACGCCTTCGTAGTTCTGCACGCGGCTGCGGGTGCCTTCGGTGACCTTGTAGCCGACCTTCAGCGTGTCGCCGGCCTTGAAATCCGGGATCGTCTTGGCGAGGCTGGCGATCTGCTCGGCCTCAAGCTGTGCGATAATATCCATCGCGGTTCCTTTCCTTTGCCCGCGGTTATTCCGCGAAGATGTTGCCACGTCCTCAGAGCTCTCGGTCTTCATCCGGGTCCCTGCGGTTGTCACCGTCAAGCCCGCCAGAGGTCAGGTCGTTGTCTTTTGTCCCCGCCCCGGGCCCGGTTCCTGTCGAAGAAGACAGGCGCATCGGCCAAAGGCAAAGGGTCCGGCAGACTCAGTCAAGCCCCGGACGGGCGGGGTATAGGGGCGAAGCCCATGCGGGTCAAGCGTCGGAAGGGCGGCCGAGTACGGGCGGCGGTTCGGGCGGCGGTTCGGGCGGCGGGCGCCCGGGTCAGCGGTCGCCGGGCCAGGTCATGCGGACGATCAGCCCCTTGCCGCCGCCGGGCGTGTGGATCGTCACCCGGCCGTTCATTACGGCGGCGATTTCGCGGACGATGGCCAGACCGAGCCCGAGGCCGGTGTTGTCGGCCGTGCCGGCGGCGATCCTTCGGTCGGACGGGCCGGGCTGAAATCCCGTCCGCCGGGCTTCGGGCAGGCCCGGGCCGTCATCCTCGACCTCGATCGCGCGCCCACCGGGCAGATCCCTGATCCGGACGGTGACATGGGCGCCGCTGCCCGCATAGGCCACCGCATTGTCGATCAGGTTCCGCAGCAACTCCTGCAACAGCACAGGCTCGGCCGGGGCCATGGCGCTGACCGGCCCGTCATAGCCAAGGTCGACCGACCGCCGCGCCGCCTCGGGCACCAGTTCGGCCGCGACGCCACGGGCAAGTGCTGCGATGTCGGTCGCTTGCAGCACGATGTCGCGCCGCGCCGAATCGAGACGCGCCAGCATCAGAAGCTGCGCCAGAACCCGCTCGGCCCGGACAAGCGCGACCTCGGCCTTGTCGATGGCGGCCTTGCGGTCGTCCGGCGCGGCGGCGCGCCCGGCGATGGCCAGCTGGGCGCGCACCGTGGCCAGCGGCGTCCGCAGCTGATGGCTGGCGTTGCCGGTGAAGTTCCGCAACGCCGTCAGCGCAAGGTCCAGCCGCTGCATCAGGCTGTTGATCGCGCCCACCAGCCCCTCGACCTCTTTCGGCGTGTTCCCGGTCACCGGGCGCAGATCGTCGGGCGAGCGCAGGGCGATGGCGTCGCCCAGCCGGTCCAGCGGGCGCAGGCCAACCGAGACGGCCACCCAGACGATCAGCGCCGCGACGGCCGCCAGCCCGGCCAGCCGCAACGCCGACCGCAAAAGGATCGCCCGGGTCAGTTCGTTGCGCGCCAGCGTCGATTCCGCCACCGTCACCGTAAAGGCGATCGAGGCCTGACCGGTCGAGATTTGCCGCGACAGGCTGGCCACCCGCACGGCCACGCCGTTCATCGCCTTGTCGGCGAACCGGGCCTTTGGCGCGATGGTGACCGGCAGCACCGGCTCCAGCGCCTCATATCCGGTCAGGAACCCGTCCGGGCCGTCGACGCGGTAGAAAACCTGATCCTGCGCGGTCGATGTCAGCATTTCCAGCGCCGAATAGGGAATGTCGACGGCCAGTTCGCCCTCGGCCGTCGGCCGGACCCGTTCGGCGATGGCCAGTGCCGAACCGGCCAGCACCCGGTCCGACACGCCCTGCGCGGTGCGCTGCGCCTCGAACCAGGTGTCGGTCAGGGCCGCAATCCCCATCAGGACCGAGGCGAGGAACAGCCAGAACAGCAAGCGCCTGCGCAGCGAATAGTGCCTCATTCGCCGTCCGCCGCGCGTTCGATGTAATAGCCAAGGCCGCGTGCGGTCTTCAGGGCCAGACCGTGGGGTGCGATCCGGCGGCGCAGGCGCGAGACATATTGTTCGATCGCATTGTCCGACAGGATGTCGTCCATCGAGGTCAGCGACTGAACGATGGCTTCCTTGGTCACCACCTTGCCCGCCCTGAGGAACAGCAGCACGAGCAGCGCCCGTTCGCGCGGCGGCAGGTCAAGATCGGCGCCTCCGGCCGTGAACCGCCGCGACTTCAGGTCAAAGACCAGCCGCCCCAGTTCGACCTGCGATGACCCGAGCCCGGCCCGGCGGCGCAGGATCGACCGCACCCGCGCCTCGAATTCGGCCACGTCAAAGGGTTTGGCCATATAGTCGTCGGCCCCGAGGTCGAGCCCGCGCACCCGTTCCTCGGGCGCGCCCCGCGCGGTCAGGATCAGGACGGCCGCGTCATTGCCGCGCCGCCGCATCGCCCGCAGGACGGACAGCCCGTCCATCTGCGGCAGGTTCAGGTCCAGGATCACCAGATCAAACGCCTCGACCGCGACCAGCGCCTCGGCCGAGGCGCCGTCATGGACGCAATCCACGGCATAGCCGACCCCGGCCAGAAGCGCGGTCAGGGCCTCGGCCAGCGGCAGATCATCTTCGGCCAGAAGCAGTCGCATCGCCGGAACCTCCCCCTCGCTGAAAGCTTAGGGTCATCCGGGCCGGTTGTGAACCGGAGAGCGATGCGGCAGTCTCTGTGCCATGGGGCGGATCGCGCGATGGTTTCTGGCGAGTTGGTTTGCGGCGGCGTCGGCGGCGACGGCCGCCCCGCTGACCTTTCCGGCCAGGTCACCCGACGGGACGGAACTGGTGATCTATTCGACGCTGGACGCCCCGCTGGCCGAACCGCTGATCACCGCCTTTCAGGCCGAAAACCCCGGCACGCGCGTCAACTATGAAGACCTGCTCAGCGGCGAGATCGCCGACCGTGTGCGGCGTGAAACCGATCAGGGGCTGCCCACGGCGGATTTCGTCTTTTCCTCGGCCATGGATGCGCAGGTCAAGCTGGCCAACGATGGCTATGCGCAACGGGTGCCGGTGGCGCAAAGCGCGGGCTGGCCGCGCTGGGCCAACTGGCGCGACATGGCCTATGCGCTGACGTTCGAGCCGGGGGTGCTGGTCTATCACAAGCCTTCGTTCCCGGACGGGCCGCCGGCCTCGCGGCAGGCGCTGATGCAATGGTTGCGGGGCGAAGGGCTGCGCCATCGCGGGCGCGTCGGCACCTATGACATCGAACGCTCGGCCGTGGGCTATCTGTTTCTGGCACGCGATGCGGAACATTTCGCCGAAATCTGGTCGCTGGTCGGGGCCATGGGTCAGGCGGGTCTGCAACGCTTTGCCACCAGCCAGGAGGTGATCGACCGCGTGGCAGATGGCCGGCTTGCGCTTGGCTACAACATTCTCGGGTCCTATGCCGCCGACCAGATGCGGCACCGCCCCGACCTCGGGATGGTGCTGCTGCGCGATTATACGGTTGTGGTGTCGCGGGTGGCGCTGGTGCCGCGCGCCGCGCAGTCGCCGGATCAGGGCGCGCGGTTTCTGGCCTTTCTGATGAGCCTGAGGGGACAGTCGATCCTGTCGGACAAGCTGCGGCTGCCGGCGATTTCCCTGCAGGTATCGGGCGAAAACAGCGCCGCAGCGATGCAGGAGGCGCTGGGCGATCTGCTGCGGCCGGTCGCGGTCAGCCCGGGGCTGCTGGTCTACCTTGATCAGGCGACGCGAAACGGGATGATCCGCCGCTGGCGCGCGGCGCTGGGGTTGCGATAGGCCGCCCGGCCCCGCGTCCGTCCCGGGCCGGGCGGCCCCGCTCATGCGGGAACCTCTCCCCGGACCGCAGTCGCTTGCAGTAACATAGGGCGGCGCCCGCCCCCGGGGCGGTGCGTGCGAGCACGCACCCTACCGCGGGGCCGGCACGGTTCGTTCTCCGATGCCGGGGTTGAGCGGGACAGGCCAGATCTTCTGGTGGAGGAGCGGCCCCGCTCATGCGGGAACCTCTCCCCCGGACCGCAGTCGCTTGCAGCAACAGAGGGCGGCGCCCGCCCCGGCGCGGTGCGTGCGAGCACGCACCCTACCGCGGGGCCGGCACGGTTCGTTCTCCGATGCCGGGGTTGAGCGGGACAGGCCAGATCTTCTGGTGGAGGAGCGGCCCCGCTCATGCGGGAACCTCTCCCCCGGACCGCAGTCGCTTGCAGCAACAGAGGGCGGCGCCCGCCCCGGCGCGGTGCGTGCGAGCACGCACCCTACCGCGGGGCCGGCACGGTTCGTTCTCCGATGCCGGGTTGAGCGGGACAGGCCGATCTTCCAGTGGAAGAGCGGCCCCGCTCACGTGGGAACGCCGCCCCGGGACCGCCTCAACGCGCACCGACAGAGGGCAGCACCTGCCCCGGATGGCGCGAAGCGCCAGCCCCCCGGAGGGGCAGGCGCTGCCCGGCCGCTTTGGGCGACCGGGCGGAGTGGGCGGGAATGGCGCGCGGCGGCAGGGGCGGTGGCCCCTGCCGAATAAGGCGCTGCTGTCCTTTTTCCCGACGCCCCGCTCATGCGGCAACGTTTCCGGGGATCATTTCGGCCAGTATCGACAGAGGGCAGTGCCTGCCACGGGCGGTGCGTGCGAGCACGCACCCTACCGCTGAGCCCGCACCGTTTTTCCCCGACGCCTGGCCGGGCGGCCCCGCTCATGCCGGAACATCGCCCGGAGACCATCTCCACAGGTATAAACGGAACCGCAGCGCCGGTCCCCGCCCGACCCGACCTTGCGGCCGCCTTCGCGAAACACCGCGACTGTCAGCTATCTGACAGGTTCCTGTGCTGACTGTGGGTCATGGGCGCACGGGGAGGTGCTGTCCGCAGTCTGCGCCGACAGGCGCAATGGGAGGAGACATCATGAAACACGTCATTCTTGGCGCGGCCCTTGCGGCTGCGCTGTCGGTCCCGGCATTCGCCGATGATTACACGATCATGGCGCCGGCCGCGCCGGGCGGCGGCTGGGATTCCACCGCCCGCACGATGCAAGAGGTGATGCAGGCCGAAGGGATCGCCGGCAGCGTCCAGGTCCAGAACGTCGCGGGCGCCGGTGGCACGGTCGGGCTGGCGCAGTTCGCCTCCAGCGCGTCGGGCGATCCCTCGCAGCTGATCGTCGGCGGCTATGTCATGGTCGGCGCGATCCTGACCAACGCCTCGCCGGTGTCGCTGGCCGACGTGACGCCGATCGCCCGCCTGACCGGCGAGGCGGACGCCATCGCCGTGCCGGCCGATTCGCCGATCAAGACCATCGGCGATCTGGTCGAGATGATGAAGGCCGACCCCGGCGCCGTCTCCTGGGCGGGCGGTTCGGCGGGCGGCGTCGATCATATCACCGTGGGCCTTCTGGCCAAGGCGGCGGGCGTCGATCCGACCAAGATCAACTACGTCGCCTTTTCCGGCGGTGGCGAGGCCCTGGCCGCGATCCTTGGCAATCAGGTGACGGCGGGCATTTCGGGCGTGGGCGAGTTCCTGCCCCAGGCCGAGGCGGGCACGCTGCGCATTCTGGCCGTGTCGACCGACACCCCCTGGCCGGGCACCGACGCGCCGACGCTGAAATCGGCGGGCTATGATGTTGCGGTGATGAACTGGCGCATGGTCGCCGCCGCACCGGGGCTGAGCGACGAGCAGAAGGCCAAAGTGGCGGCCGACGTCGACAAGCTGGCCAAGTCGGCCGGCTGGAAAGCCGCGCTCGAGACCAAGGGCTGGGCCGATACCTATCTGGCGGGCGCCGATTTCGACGCGCAGCTGGCGAAGGAGATCGAGACCACCACCGCCGTCCTCAAGGACGTTGGTCTGGTGAAATGACCGGTCGCAACGCACCGGAACGCCGCCCCGAACGGGCGGCGTTTGCCATTGCGGCCTTTCTGGCCGCCTTCGGGGCGCTGCTGGTCTGGGACAGCGCCCGCATCATCGACAAGGGCGGCTATGCCGGGGTCGGCCCGGCCGACTTTCCGCGTGTCATCGGCTATGGGCTGATCGCGCTGGCGGTCTGGACGGTTCTGGCCGGTCTGCGCGGCGCCATCAGCGACGGCGCCTCGGAACACCGGCCCGCGCCGATCCTGCTGATCCTGCTGGGGCTGGCGCTGCAACTCGTGCTGGTCAGGCCGCTTGGCTTCACCGTCGGTTCGGGCCTGTTGTTCGCCTGCACCGCCGCCGCCTTCGGCAACCGCCGCCTGGCGGTGATCCTGCCGGCCGGGCTGACCGCCGCCTTTGTCGTCTACGTGATCTTCGACCGCCTGCTGCAGCTGAACCTGCCCGCAGGGCCGCTGGAAAACCTTGTCCTCGGGGGATGACATGACCACCTTCCACTTCCTTCTGCAGGGTCTGTCGGTGGCGCTTGACCCGATGCTGTTGCTCTATGCGCTGATCGGGGTGACGCTGGGGACGGCGGTGGGCGTCCTGCCCGGCATCGGCCCGGCGCTGACGGTTGCGCTGTTGCTGCCGGTGACGAACGGCCTTGACCCGGCGGGGTCGCTGATCATGTTCGCGGGGATCTACTACGGCGGCATGTATGGCGGATCGACAACCTCGATCCTGCTGAACACGCCGGGGGAAAGTTCGTCCATCGTTACCGCGCTCGAGGGCAACAAGATGGCCCGCGCGGGCCGGGGCGGTCCGGCATTGGCGACGGCGGCCATCGGTTCGTTTGTCGCCGGTCTTCTGGCAACGCTCGCGCTGGCCTTCGTCGCGCCCTATATCGTCAAGTTCGCCCTGGCCTTCGGCCCGCGCGAATATTTCGCCCTGATGGTCCTGGCCTTTGTCACCGTCTCTGCCGCCTTTGGCGACAGCGCGCTAAAAGGGCTGACCTCGCTGTTCATCGGGCTTGCGCTGGCCACGGTCGGGATCGACGGGCTGACCGGTCAGGCGCGCATGTCGTTCGGCGTCCCGCAACTTCTGGACGGGATCGAGGTGACGACGCTGGCCGTGGCGATGTTCGCCATCGGCGAGGCGCTGTTCGTCGCCGGGACCAGCCATCTGGACGACAATGGCATCATGGCGATCAAGGGCTCGGTCCGCATGACCCGGGATGACTGGAAACGGTCGTGGAAGCCCTGGCTGCGCGGGACGCTGATCGGTTTTCCCATCGGCGCAATGCCCGCAGGCGGCGCCGAGATCGGCACATTCATGTCCTATGCGGTCGAAAAACGCCTGTCCGCCCACCCCGAGGAATTCGGCAATGGCGCGATCGAAGGCGTTGCCGGGCCCGAGGCGGCCAACAACGCTTCGGCCGCAGGAACTCTGGTGCCGCTGTTGACGCTGGGTCTGCCCACCTCGGCCACGGCGGCGATCATGCTGGCCGGCTTTCAGCAATTCGGCCTGCAACCCGGGCCGCTGCTGTTCGCCACCCAGCCGAAACTGGTCTGGGGCCTGATCGCCAGCCTGCTGATCGCCAATGTCATGCTGCTGGTGCTGAACCTGCCGCTGATCCGGCTTTGGGTCAAACTGCTGACAATCCCGAGGCACTGGCTTTATGCCGGCATCCTTTTGTTCGCGACGCTGGGCACCATCGCCGTCAACCCCTCGCCGGTCGAACTGGCGATGCTGTCGATCTTCGGTCTGCTGGGCTATTTCATGCGGCTCTACGGCTATCCGATTGCGCCGGTGATCGTCGGGACGATCCTTGGGCCGATGGCCGAACAGCAATTGCGCCGGGCGCTGGCGATTGCGCAGGGCGATCCGATGACGCTGGTGCAAAGTCCGCTGGCGGCGATCCTGCTGGCGCTGGCCGCGACGGCGCTGATCCTGCCGATGGTGCTGCGGCTGACGGGGCGCGGCGCGGTGCTGGCGGCGATCGCCGCCGATGAAGACTGAGCGAACGGGCGGGTCTGAACCATGCTGGATGTCTTTACCGCCTCGGGCCTGACGACCCTGGCACAGGTGATCGCGATTGATCTGGTTCTCGCCGGTGACAACGCCATTGTCATCGGCCTTGCCGCCGCCGGACTGCCGCCCGAACAGCGCAAGCGTGCGGTGATGGTCGGCATTCTGGCGGCCACCTTGCTGCGCATTCTGTTCGCCGTGGTCGCGACCCGGCTGCTGGCGATCGCGGGGCTGACGCTGGCGGGGGGCGTGCTGCTCCTTTGGGTCTGCTGGAAGATGTGGCGCGAACTTCGCGAAAGCCACGCCGACGAGCTGGCGGCCGAAGAGGCGCTGAGCGGCGAGGATCTGGATGCCGACGGCCGGATTGCGGGGGGTGCCGCGCGCAAGACCTTCGCCCAGGCGGCGCTGCAGATTGTCGTGGCCGACATCTCGATGTCGCTCGACAATGTGCTGGCGGTGGCCGGGGCGGCGCATGACCATTTTTCGGTGCTGGTGATCGGTCTGATGATCTCGATCGCGCTGATGGGCCTTGCCGCAACGCTGATCGCGCGGCTTTTGTCGCGCCATCGCTGGATCGCCTATGTCGGGCTGCTGATCATCGTCTATGTCGCGGTCGAGATGATCTGGGCGGGCGGGCATGAGGTCCAGCCGCTGTTGCAATCGGCGATGGGATAGGCCGGGGCGGGCTTGTCGACCCCGGGCCGAGGTTTCCCTCGACCGATGCGCCCCCCGCCCATGCCCCGCCCACGCTCCGCTTTGCACCGCATCGGGGAAAAGGACACCGCCGCCTCAGTCGGCAGGGGCCGGTGACCCTGCCGCCACACGCCGTTGCCACCCACACCGCCCGGTCGCCCAAAGCGACCGGGCAGCGCCTGCCCCTCCCGGGGGCCGGCGCTTCGCGCCGCCCGGGGCAGGCGCCGCCCTCTGTTGTCTCGCGTTGAGGCGGTCCTCCGGGAAACGTGCCCGCATGAGCGGGGCCGCTCTTCCACTGGAAGATCGGCCTTTCCCGCTCAGCCCGGCGCCGGAGAAAAAACGGCGCGGCCCAGCGGTAGGGTGCGTGCTCGCACGCACCGCCCGGTCGCCCAAAGCGACCA
>CAZORV010000045.1:0-17342 GCA_964582215.1 uncultured Frigidibacter sp. | reverse complement strand
GCGCCGACAGCATCTGGCCGGTGGCGTTCATGTCATTGTCGATGGCCTGCTTGCCGCAAAGCACCAGACCGGGACCCTCTTCCCGGACCACGGCGGCCAGAAGTTTGGCGACCGCCAAAGGCTCGATATCGGTGTTCACGTCGGCGGCGGCCTCGATCAGGATGGCGCGGTCCGCCCCCATGGCCAGCGCGGTCCGCAGGGTTTCCTGCGCCTGCTTGACGCCGATCGACACCACGACGATCTCGGTCGCGACGCCCTTTTCCTTAAGGCGGATCGCCTCTTCGACGGCGATCTCGTCGAACGGGTTCATCGACATCTTGACGTTCGCCAGATCGACGCCCGTGCCGTCCGCCTTGACGCGGACCTTCACGTTATAGTCGATCACCCGCTTCACAGGCACGAGCACCTTCATCGGCATGGTCTCCTCAGATCTGTCGCCGCGCGGCGCGGCACGAAAGCTTCCGTCGCGTTCCTAGCGGTTCCGGGCCGTCCGCGACAGAGCAAAATCGACAGAACCTGTCGCGGAGACGCCACGTTTCGCCCGTCAGCGACGGAACCGGATGTCAAAGGATCAGCGGTTGGCGCCGGGCACCCAAAGCACGTCCTGCCCGCCGTTGGCCGCGCGGGCGGCGACGAAGAACCAGTCGGACAGGCGGTTCAGATAGCGGACCGCGGCCTCGTTCACATCCTCGACCGTCGCCAGTTCGACCGTCAGCCGTTCGGCCCGCCGGGCGACGGTGCGGCAAAGGTGAAGATGCGCGGCCAGGGCGCCGCCGCCGGGCAGGATGAAGCTGCGCAGCGGCGCGAGGGGGGCGTTCATCGCGTCGATCTCGGCCTCGAGCCGGTCGACCTGCGCGGCCACGATCCGCAGGGGCTGATAGCCCGCCTCGGCGTCGCGGGCCATGTCGGGGCGGCAAAGGTCGGCGCCAAGGTCGAAAAGGTCATTCTGGATGCGCATCAGCGCCGCATCCATTCCTTCCGCCGTCACGCCCGCCGCGTGCAGCCGGGCAAGGCCGACCGTGGCGTTCGTTTCGTCGACCGTGCCATAGGCCGCGACGCGCGGCGCGAACTTGGCGACCCGCGCGCCATTGCCAAGCGCCGTCTCGCCCTTGTCGCCGGTGCGGGTGTAGATCCGGTTCAGGACAACCATCAGCGCCCCCGGATCAGCACGAACGCCAGGATCAGCGCCACCGCGACGGCCTGCGCGATGATCCGGTAGCGCATGATCCGGTTGGCATGCTTGCGGTTGAAGTCGCCGCCCTTGGCAAAGCCACCGATGCCGGTCATCAGGATCGCCAGCACGATCAGACAGGCGATCGCGGCAATCAGGAACAGCGGGTCTTTGGTCATGGCGTGCCCTCCGGACTATGCCCCCAATCTCTAAGCGCCCCGCCGGGAAAAGCCCAGCGCCGGTTCGGCGGTTCGCGCCAAATTCATCGCGATGGCCGCGGCAGGCGCCCGGCGCGATCAGACCGGTTGTGGCCGAGGCGCTGATCAACCTGCCGTCCGCCGCGACGGCGGGCTCGTGCGGGGAGGTTTCCCCGGGATTGCCCCGACCCGCACAAATGGGGCGGTGCGTGCGAGCACGCACCCTACCGCTGCCGGGACGGCGCGACGCTTGCCCGGCGCGCGACCGGCAACCCTATCGCCCCTTCAGAAGATCGGTGAACCCGACCTGCCCCGCCTGCCCGGACAGCCGCGCACGGTAGATCGGCAGGCTTTCGGCCACGCGCATCACATAGGTCTGGGTCTCCTGAAACGGGATGCTTTCCACCCAGTCGACCGGATCGACGCCTTGGGCACGCGGGTCGCCGAACAGCCCGATCCATTTGCGCGACCGCCCCGGCCCGGCATTGTAGCCGGTTGCGACCAGCAGGGGCGATGTCCCGAATTCATCAACCAGATCCTGCAGATAGGCCGACCCCAGCGTCGCGCTATAGTCAAAGTCGCTGCTCAGTTTACCGCGATCAAAGCTGACGCCGACCTTCGCTGCCATCATCTTGCCGGTCTCGGGCATCACCTGCATCAGCCCCAGCGCCCCGGCGGCCGAGGCGGCGGCGGGGTTGAACTCGCTTTCGCGGCGGGCGATCGACAGGGTCAGTTCGGTCGGGACCGGCAGGCTGAGATGGTCAAGCCCGACCAGCGGGAAATAGGCCGAGGGCCAGATCACCCCCTTGTCAGCCGCCGCCTTGGCCAGCACCAGCCCGATATAGGGCTCGTCCGCCGCCAGCGCCAAGCCGCAAAGCGCGCCGATATCCTCGCCCGACAACCCCTCGGCCAGCTGCAGGAAGAACCGCGCCGCCAGCTGCCGGTCGCCCGCCGCCATCAACAACCGCCCGGCCTTGAAGACCGAGGATGAGGCAAAGGCCGCGGCCTTCCAGTCGGGATAGGCCTCGCCGCCAGCCAGGGCAGGCGACAGCGGCAGGCCGACCTTTTCGGCCGACAACAGCCCGTAGAAGGCGGTCTGATAGCGCGCGCCCTCGGCATAGGCGGCCTGCGCGTCGGCGGTTCGGCCCAGCGCCTCATAGGCGCGGCCCCGCCAGTAACCGGCGCGCGCCCGGCTGATCGGCCCCTCGGCCCCCGCGGCGAACCGGTCGAAATGCGCAAGCGCGGTGTCGGCGTCGCCAAGGCCCTGCAGGGCGATATATCCGGCCAGCCATTCCAGATCCTGATAGTCGTCGCCGCCGGTCAGCCGGTGGCGGGCGGCCATCTTGTAGGCCCGTGCCGCGCTGCCTTCGCGCAGTTCCTTGCGGGCGAGCCTGCGCCGCCAGTCGGCCCAGGCCGAGGGGTCGCCAAGGCTTTCGGCGCTGTCCGACCGTTCCAGCATCAGCGAACCGGCGTCGGCATAGCTGTCCCTGGCGATCCGCCAGCGAAACCGGTCGTAGGCCAGCCCGGCCGAACCTTTCATCTTTTCCGGCACCGCCCTGATCAGCGCATCGACCCCCTTGCCATCCTCTTGCAGGGCGATGCGCGCCTCGGCCACGGCGCGGGTGCCCTCGCTGACCAGGGGCAGCATGCGCCGCGCGTCGTCCAGAAGCCCGGCCCAGAGCATCGCCGCCATCCGTCCGCCATGATGATCGGCAAGCGCGGTGCCGTAGTCGGCCAGAAAGGCCGCCTCAGTCGCCGCGTCCATCGGCACGCTCCGCCAGCCCCGAACGGCCTCGGCCACCGCCGCCCCGCCGTCGCCCCGCGCCATCAGCGCCCGGGCCAGCGCCAGACTGCCCTTGCCGGTCTGCGGCAGATCGGCCGCGAAAAAGCTGATGACCAGATCGGGGCTCAGCCCGTCGGTGATCGCCGCCTCGCCCTTCTTGCGCAAAAGCGTCAGGCCGGGCCAGTCGGGATGGCGGGTCAGAAAGTCGAGATATTCGGCAAAGGCGCCGGGCTGTTCGCGAAGGTGGCGCCATTGCAGGATGTCGGCGCCGAGCCCGCCGCCCTGCCCCGCCAGCCCCAGCGCCCGGTCCCAGTCGCCCTGATCGGCGGCCGCCAGCGCCTCGGCCAGCACGCCGGCCTCGCTGGCGCGGGCGGGCTGCCAGGGCGCCGGGCAAAGGGTGAAGGCCGCGAAAGCGGCAGCAAGGATCAGGCGGGGGATCATGGTCTGGTGACTGCTTCGTTCTTGTTGGTGGCAAATCTAGCGCGGGGGCGGGCGGGCGCAACACACAAACTTGGCAAGGCCGGTGGATGCAGCTAGGTTCCGCGCGATTTCAACCGGCCGCCCGAGTCAGGCCGAACCGAGGAGCGTGTCATGTTCAAAGGGTCGATCCCCGCCCTGGTCACGCCGTTCAAGGACGGCGCGCTGGATCTGGACACGCTGAAGACGCTGGTCGAATGGCATATCGCCGAGGGCAGCAACGGCCTTGTACCCGTGGGAACGACGGGCGAGAGCCCGACCCTGTCGCACGAGGAACATGGCCGGGTGATCGCCGAGGTGGTCAAGGCCGCTGCGGGGCGCATCCCGGTGATCGCCGGTGCCGGGTCGAACAACACGGCCGAGGGGATTGACCTGATCCGCCATGCCGAAAAGGTCGGCGCGGATGCCGCCCTTGTGGTGACGCCCTATTACAACAAGCCGACGCAGCGCGGTCTGATCGCCCATTACAAGGCGCTGCATGATGCCAGCCGCCTGCCGATCATCATCTACAATATCCCCGGCCGCTCGGTCATCGACATGTCGCCCGAGACGATGGGCGAACTGGCGCAGCTGCCGCGCATCGTCGGCGTCAAGGATGCCACAGGCAGGATCGAGCGGGTGAGCCAGCAGCGCGCGACCTGCGGGGCGGACTTCGTCCAGCTGTCGGGCGAGGATGCGACGGCGCTTGGCTTCAACGCCCATGGCGGCGTCGGCTGCATTTCCGTCACCGCCAACGTCGCCCCGCGCCTCTGCGCCGAGTTTCAGGCGGCGACGCTGCGCGGTGATTATGCGGCGGCGCTCGGCTATCAGGACCGTCTGATGCCGCTTCACGAGGCGATCTTCATCGAGCCGGGGCTGGTCGGGGCGAAATACGGCCTGTCGCGGCTTGGCCTTTGCCGCGACGAGGTGCGGCTGCCCCTGACCGGCCTGCTGGACACGACCCGGGCCCGGATCGACGCCGCCATGCGGCATGCGGGCCTGATCAACTGAGGCGCCGGGGCGGGAAGGGCCGATCTTCCGGCGGAAGGGCGGCCGCGCTCGCAGGGGAACGTTGCCGCGCGGGGGCGGTGCGTGCGAGCACGCACCCTACCGCTGCTGACCGGGACCGCGCCACGCTTGCGGGGACGCCGGGCGGACAGGGTCAGGCCGATCTTCCGGTGGACGGGCGATCCCGCCCAGGGGGAGACGTGTCCGCGGGGGCGGTGCGTGCGAGCGCGCGCGCTACCGCTGCCGACCGGGACCGCGCCCCGCTTGCGGGGACGCCGGGCGGACCGGGTCAGGCCGATCTTCCGGTGGAAGGGCGATCCCGCTCAGGGGGAGACGTGTCGCCGCGGGCGGTGCGTGCGAGCACGCACCCTACCGCTGCCGAGCGGGACCGCGCCCCGCTTGCGGGGACGCCGGGCGGACAGGGTCAGGCCGATCTTCCGGTGGACGGGCGATCCCGCTCAGGGGGAGACGTGTCGCCGGGGGCGGTGCGTGCGAGCACGCGCCCTACCGCTGCCGAGCGGGACCGCGCCCCGCTTGCCGGGACGCCGGGCGGACAGGGTCAGGCCGATCTTCCGGTGGACGGGCGATCCCGCTCAGGGGGAGACGTGTCCCCGGGGGCGGTGCGTGCGAGCACGCGCCCTACCGCTGCTGACCGGGACCGCGCCCCGCTTGCGGGGAGGCCGGGCGGACCGGGTCAGGCCGCCAGCGGCTTAGCCGGGCGGTGACTTTCCGGTCCGTCCCGGCCACCGACAGCTCCTCGTCGACGCCGATCAGGCCGGCGCCGGGCGCCCACCATGTCCGTTCGCGCAGGTCGGGGTCGGTGGTGCCGTCGGTGTCGATCTGCACAACCCTGTCGAATGACCCCGCCGGGCTGGTCAGGCTATGATCCCCGGCGGCCAGCCGGTTCACTTCCACGTCCGTTTCGGCCGGGTCGCCGCGATCATGCGCCAAGGCTGACTCGGGCCGGCGGCCGTGAACATCCGCCCGCTTGCTGCCCTCCGCCTGTGGCAATTGTCGGATTGCCCCGGGCGGGTCCGGCCCGCGATAAAAGGCGCTGGCCGACGGGCTGACGGAAAAGCTGACGGTGGTTCCGGGGATG
This sequence comes from uncultured Frigidibacter sp., assembly GCA_964582215.1. Taxonomy (GTDB): domain Bacteria; phylum Pseudomonadota; class Alphaproteobacteria; order Rhodobacterales; family Rhodobacteraceae; genus TMP-24. The sequence continues at coordinate 11,628 of CAZORV010000045.1, read as the reverse complement.
GCCGGGGTCGCCTCGACGATCACCAATGTCCGCGACCTTCGCGAAGGGCAGCTGGCGCCGTCGGACAATATCGCCCGTGCGGCGGCACAAGGCGACGCCTGGCGCGACGAGCACCGCGCCCGAGATTGCCGCCCTTGGCCAGGCGATCGGGGATCAGTTCCGCCTGTGGCAACTGACGGCGGCCGAGACCGACATCGCCGGGCGGATGCTGAAAGGCGCCTCGCTGAAGGAAGTCGCCCTGGCCCGCGACACGTCCGAGGCGACGATCCGCCAGCAGGCGCAGCCGGTCTGCCGCAAGTCGGGCCTGTCGGGCCGGGCCGAACTGTCGGCCTATTTTCTGGAGAGCCTGTTTGCCACGGCCGGGGCTGCGGCGGCACGAAAGTCGGACAGCGACCGGGGCCGGTTCAGTCTGGTGTCGGGGCGCGCGCCATAAGGCGCGCCCCGGCATCAATCCCGACGGTCAGCAACCAAAGCCCGCGACCATGACAGTCACCCGGCAGACCTTGGCGGCATGATCCGGCGTGTGCTGGATACCGGCAAAGGCCAGAAGGCCAAGCAGTGCGGCGACAAAAAGTGATTCGGTCATGGCAGCCTCGCGTCGTTCTGTTCACGACTCGTTCTAGCAATTAACCATTAATGCCGCGTTACGCCGTCCTTAACGGATCGTTACCGCGCCGTGCGTCAGGCGACCAGCGCCTCGGCCCGTTTCAGATCGACGCTGACCAGCTGGCTGACACCCTGTTCCTGCATGGTGACGCCGTAAAGCCGGTCCATCCGCGCCATGGTCACCGCATGGTGGGTGATGATCAGGAACCGCGTGTCGGTGCGGCGGGTCATCTCGTCCAGAAGGTCGCAGAACCGGGTGACATTGGCGTCGTCCAGGGGCGCGTCGACCTCGTCCAGCACGCAGATCGGCGCGGGGTTGGCAAGGAACACCGCGAAGATCAGCGCCAGCGCCGTCAGCGTCTGTTCGCCCCCCGACAGCAGCGACAGGACCGCAAGCTTCTTCCCCGGCGGCTGGCACATGATCTCAAGGCCCGCCTCCAGAGGATCATCGCTTTCCACCAGCACCAGATTGGCCTCGCCGCCGCCGAAGAGATGGGTGAACAGCAGGCGGAAATTGGTGTTCACCTGTTCAAAGGCGGTCAGCAGCCGTTCGCGGCCCTCGCGGTTCAGGCCGGCAATGCCGGCGCGCAGCTTCTTGATCGCCTCTTCCAGATCGGCCTTTTCCTGCACCAGCGTGTCATGTTCGGCCTGAACCTCTTTGGCATCCTCTTCGGCGCGCAGGTTGACCGCGCCCAGCGCATCACGCTGGCGTTTCAGCCGGTTCACATCGGCGTCCAGCGCCTCGGCGTCGGGCATCCTGTCGGGGTCGGCCTTCAGCGACTGCAAAAGCGTCCCGGGGGTATTGTCGGTATCCTCGCGGATGCGCTCGGCGGCATAGTCGACGGTTTCGCGGGCAGCGTCGGCCCGGGCCTCGGCGCGGGCGCGGGCCTCGCGCGCCTCGGACGCCGCGCGTTCGGCGTCGCGTTCGGCGTCACCGGCCTGCCGGAGCGCGGTTTCGCCCTCGGCCAGCCGGTCGGCGGCGTTCTTGCGCCGCGCTTCGGCGCTGTCGATGGCCTCTGACAATTCCGCCCGCTTGGCGGCGATCTCGGCGGGCGCGGCGCCGGCCTCTTTCAGCTCGGCCTCGCTTTCGGCGCGGCGGTCGGTCAGTTCGGCGGTGCGCTTTTCCGCCGTCTCAAGCCGCAGCTTCCAGCCCGAGATTTCCTTGGTGATCTCTTGCCGGCGCCGCAGCCGCGCCTCGCCCTCGCGGCGGGTCTCGTCATGGGCGGACCGGCGCGACAGCATGGTCACGCGCGCGGCCTCGACGGTCAGCTTCACATCCTCGACCTCGGCCCGCGCGCCGCTCAGGTCGGGCAGCGCCGCCACCGCCGCCTCGGCCTCGGTCAGCCGCGACCGGGCGCCCATCGCCTCTTCCTCGTGGCGGGCGACGGCCAGACGCGCGCTTTCCAGCTTGCCCCCGGCGATCGAACGATCCGCCTCGGCGCGGCTGAGCGCGCGGCTCGCCTCGGCCATCCGCCGGTCGGCCTCGCGCCGCGCCTCGCGGGCCTGACGGTCGGCGTCGGACGCGGCGGCCAGGTGCCGGGTCAGATGGTCATGGGCCTGCCGCGCGCCCTCGGCCCGGGCGGCGACATCCTCAAGATCGCGCTTCAGCTCGACCAGCCGGTTCAGCTGCTGCAACCGCAGCGCCGCCGCCGAGGGGGCGTCTTCGGCAGCGGCGCGAAACCCGTCCCAGCGCCAGACATCGCCTTCGGCCGACACCAGCCGCTGGCCGGGCAGCAGGTCGGGCTGAAGCCGGGCACCGTCGGCACGGGCCACCAGCCCGATCTGCCCGATCCGCCGCGCCAGAACCCCGGGCACCGTCACGACGTCCGACAGGGCCTGCACGCCGGGCGGCAGGGGCTGCGCCGACCGGTAGCCCGGCAGGACCGCCCAGCCCGAGCCGCGATCCCCGGCAATCTCGGGCGCGCGCAGGTCGTCAGCCAAAGCCGCGCCCAGCGCCTTTTCATAGCCCTTCTGCACGCGCAGCCGGTCCAGAAGCTGCTTGCCCGACTGGGCCTCACGCTCGACCAGACGGGCAAGGGCCGCGACTTCGGCGCGCAGGGCGCCAGCCTCGCCCTCGGCCTCGGACCGGGCGGCGCGGGCGGCGGATTCGCGGGCCTGAAGTTCGGTGCGCGCCTCGTCGGCCCGGACCAGCGCCGCCTCGGCGGCCTCGGCGGCCTGCCCGGCGCTGGCCTGCGCGGTTTCGGCGGTGGCGAAATCGGCGGCGGCACGGGTCAGGGCGCCCTCGGCCTCGGTCGCCTGCGACCGGGCGCGGTTGGCCTCGGCCTCGTTCTTGTCCAGCGTCGCGCGGCTGTCGGACAGCAGCCGGTGCGCCGACTGGTGGCGGGCCGCCAGCCGCGCCACATCCTCGGTCATCTCGGTCAGGCTGGCCTCGCGCGCCAAAAGCACCTGCGCCGCCTCGGCCGCGCCGGCTGCCGCTGCCTCAAGCCGCGCCTCGTGCCCGTCCGAGGCCTTCACGATCTGCGCCTGTTCCCAGTCGAGCCGCTGGATCGTCTCGCCCGCGTCGCGGTTCAGTTCCGCCTCGCGGTCAAGATCGCGGCTCAGCTGGCCGATGCGGCCGCTGAGCGTCTCGATCAGTTGCCGGGCGCGGGCCTCCTGATCGTTCAGCGTGTCGCGCTGAACGACAAGCCGCTGCAGGATCGCACCCGCGACCACCTCTTCCTCGCGCAGGGGCGGCAGCGCATCCTCGGCCGCCACCCGCGCCTTTGACGCGCCGCGCGCGGCCGTTTCGGCCTGCGCCGCCCCCCGGGTCCGTTCGGTCAGGTCGGCATCGGCCGTCAGCCGCGCCTGATCCGCCTCGCGCCAGCGACGGTACAGCAGCATGCCCTCGGCACGGCGCAGTTCCTCGCCGATCTCGCGGTAGCGGGCGGCCTGCCGGGCCTGCCGGGCCAGCTGCGCCAGTTGCTGGGCCAGCTGTTCGACCACATCATCGACGCGCAAGAGGTTCTGTTCGGCACCGTTCAGCTTCAGCTCGGCCTCGTGCCGCCGCTGGTAAAGGCCGGAAATCCCCGCCGCCTCTTCCAGAATCCGGCGGCGGTTCTTGGGCTTGGCATTGATCAGTTCGGCGATCTGCCCCTGACGGACCAGCGCCGGCGAATGCGACCCGGTCGAGGCGTCGGCGAACAGCATCTGCACGTCGCGCGCCCGCACGTCCCTGGTGTTCGCCTTGTAGGCCGAACCCGCGTCGCGGGTGATCCGCCGGACGATGTCCAGCTGATCCAGCTCGTTGAACCCCGAGGGCGCCAGCCGTTCGCTGTTGTCGATGGTCAGGGCCACTTCGGCGAAATTGCGGGCCGGGCGCGTCGCCGCCCCGGCAAAGATCACATCCTCCATCCCGTCGCCGCGCATGGCCGTCGGGCGGTTCTCGCCCATGACCCAGCGCAGCGCCTCCAGCAGGTTCGACTTGCCGCAGCCGTTCGGCCCGACAACGCCGGTCAGCCCCTCGTGGATCACCAGATCGGTGGGGTCCACAAAGCTTTTGAAGCCGTTGAGACGCAGGCGGGTAAAGCGCAATTGACCGGTCCGGACGTGATTCCCTGGATCAGGGATGGTTCGACGGAACGGACGGCCTGTCAACCGCGCCACACCGGATATGGAGGAAACCCGCCGGTTATCCCCAATATCTGGCCGGTCCCGGCGCCCGCTGGTTCAAAGCAGATAGCGATAGCGCCCGCCGGCAATCTTCTGGCGTTCAAACCCCAGCTGCAGGTAATAATCCCCGGCGGCGGCATTGTCGGGATGCGAGCCGACCTTCAGCTCGACGCAGCCCTCGGCCAGGGCGATGTGCTTTGCCCGTTCGATCAGCGCCTGACCGATGCCGCGACGGCGCCAGTCGGGGGCGACGAACAGATGGTAAATCTCCATCCCCCGGTCGCCGTAATGCAGCCAGGCCAGCCGGGTCAGGACCATATAGCCGATCAGGCGCCCCGCCGCCTCGGCCACATGGACGCGCACCCAGGGGTCGTCGCCCAGCGCATCGCGGGCCAGCGTCGCCTCGGTCAGGCGGGGATGGTCGCCATGATGGTCGCTGAGCGCGCGGACCATGGCGACGACGGCGCCAAGATCGCGCGCCTCCATCGGTCTGATCGCAAAGCTTTCCATCCTGCCTCCGGGCGGTTCAGCGCGACCTTGGCACAGGCGCTGTCGCCTCTCAAGCCGGGGTGCTATGGTTTGAAACGGCAAGGGGGGCGAGCATGGGCGCAAAGGGTTTGTTGTCGGGGGGTGAGGGCCATTGCCTGTGCGGCGCGGTCCGCTTTGCCTTTGACGGGGTGCCGAACTGGCAGGCGCATTGCCACTGCGACAGCTGCCGCCGGAATTGCGCGGCACCCTTCACCAGCTATTTCGGCGTCAGCCACGGCCATTGGCGCTGGACCGGCGCCCTGCCCGCCACCTATGCCTCGTCCCCCGGCGCGCGGCGGCATTTCTGCGCGACCTGCGGCACGCCGATGGCCTTTGAGGGCGCGCCCTGGCCGGACGAGATTCACTTCTATGCCGCCGGGCTGACCGACCCGTCACAGTTTCGGCCGACCCTCCATGTTCACTGGAACGAGCATCTGCCCTGGCTGTCGATCGCCGACGGGCTGCCCCGCCACCGCAGCCCCCGGCGCCTTGGACCGGACGCCGATTTCGGGCCGCTGGTCGGGTTCCTGCAGGCGAACTTCGCCTTCATGGCGGACCGGATCGACCCGCCCTCGTCCGCGACGCGGCTGAGCGCCCGCGACATGGCCCGCCAGACCGACGAGATCTGGGTGCTGGACGAGGATGCGCGGCAGCTGGCGGCGGCGGTGATCCTTGGCCCGCGCGCCGATCATCTGTATGTGGGCAAGCTGGCGGTCGATCCGGCGCTGCGGGGTCAGGGTCTGGCCCGCCAGCTGATCGCCCATGCCGAGGCCCGCGCCCGCGATCTTGGTCTGCCGGAACTGCGGCTGCAGGTGCGGGTCGAGCTGACCGAAAACCACAATGTCTACGCCGCGCTGGGCTTTGCCGAGATCGCCCGGACCGCCCATCCCGGCTATGACCGGCCGACCAGCCTGACATTCGCGCGAAAGGTGAACCTGTGAAACTGCCGCTGGCCCTTGGCTTTCTTCTGGCCGCGACCGCCGCCTCGGCCGGGCCGCTGGACGGCAAAAGCTACATCATCGAATTGTCCTCGTCGCAATATGCCAGCGGTTTCGGCGCCTATCTGGTGCCGCCGCTGGCTGCGGCGCTGCGGCAAAGCCCGATGCGGGCGATGACCGGGCCCGGGGCGGATCTGGTGGTGAATGTCGTCTATGACAGCGATGTCGGCCGGTGGCGCGGCAAGGGCAAGGACCGCGCCTGGATCTATGAGGTTCTGGTGACCGTCGGCATTTCTCCGGGGGACTACACGATCCCGCCCGACGGCACGCCCCGGTTCGGCGTCCGCGCCCGGCTTCTGACCCCGAACCCCGACCGCGAGGATGAGATGGCCTGCCTGATCCGCCTCGCCGCCCGCACCGCACTTGCCAACTACCGGCCGACGGGCATTCTGACCACCGATGGCAGCAGCTGCGCGCGCTGACCGCCCGGGTATCGACCGATATCTCTGTCATCCCGCCCCACGCCGCGCCGGGCGGGGCCGCTCAGTCGGGAACGCGGCCCGGGGGCCGCTTCGGTTCCCAGCAACAGAGGGCAGCGCCTGCGCCCGGAGGCGGTGCGTGCAAGCACGCACCCTACCGCTGCCGAGACGGCGTCACGCTGACCCGGACGTCAGGCTGAGCGGGACAGGCTGACTTTCCGGTGGACGAGCGGCCCGCTCATCTGGCAACGTTGCCCGGGGACCATCTGAGCCAACACCGACAGAGGGCGGCGCCAGCCCCCCGGAGGGGCAGGCGCTGCCCGGTCGCTTTGGGCGACCGGGCGGTGTGGGTGGGACCGGCGCGTGGCGGCAGGGGCAATGGCCCCGCCGAATGAGACGGCGCAATCGCTTGTCCGGACGCCGGGCTACGCGGGAACGTCCTTTGCCGGGACGGTCGGGCTCTGGCGCGTCAGTGGCAATAGGCCCCGCGGCCGCGCGCGGTGTCGAGATGCAGGTGGTCGCGGTGGAAACGGTCCGAACCCGGGCCGAGCACGGTGGTGAAGGTGCCGCAGGCCGAGGCCCGGATCGCCTTGAGGATCCGGCCGCCGCTGCCCTTGCCCCAGTCGGCCAGAACGCTGATCACCTTGCCGTTTTCCAGCACGATCGCGCCGATGTCGACCGCATGGCCCTTGCCATGTTCGCTGACCCGGTTGCCGCGCTGGTTGTTGCGCGGGCGGCAGACATAGCTGCCCGCGACCTGCAGCTGCCGGACCCCGCCGCCACTGGTGCCGACCGACGGCAGGACCGCATTGACGACCCAGTCGTTCAGCGCCTCGGCGGTCGCGCAGTCGATCTTTGCCGGGGGCGACAGGGCGACGCCCGAAACCGAGGTCACGCTGACGCCCTCGTCCAGCCCGCAGCCTTTGGCCGCCGCCCTGATCGGGGCAATGTCGACGCCCTTGATCGCCGGATTGCCGCAGACCGAACCCCGGTGCGACAGGCCGTCACGCTTTTTCGGCACCGGCGCCGAGGCGAGAATCACCTCTTCCGCCGGGCGCGCCTTCGGCACCGGCGAGGCCAGGGGCGCGCGGCGCGTCGGCAGGGCCATCGGCAGGCCGTCATTCGTCGCCATCCGCGTCACTTCGGCCAGAACCGGCCGGGCCAGCGGCCGGGCCGAGGTCACGGGCGCTGCCGCGGCCGGACGCGGCAACGGCAGGGGCGAGGCGGCCGGCGCCTTTGCGGCGGCGGCGGTGGCCGCACAGGCCGCGACCAGCCAGGCCATCGTGATCATGGGCTTCATGCCATTCCCCTTCATGCGTCGGGCTTTGCACGGCCGAAATCCGGGGCCGCGGTGTCCTGTCCCGCTTCGATGATGCCGCGACGAATCGCACGGGTCCGGGTGAAATAGTCGAAAAGTGCCGCCCCGTCACCCATGCGGATCGCCCGCTGCAGGACGAACAGCTCTTCGGTGAACCGGCCGAGGATATCGAGCGTCGCCTCGCGGTTGGTCAGGAAGACATCGCGCCACATGGTCGGATCCGAGGCCGCGATCCGGGTGAAATCGCGAAAACCCGAAGCGGAATATTTGATGACCTCGCTTTCGGTCACCTTGCCCAGGTGATCGGCGACGCCGACCATCGTATAGGCGATCAGGTGCGGCGTGTGCGAGACGACGGCCAGCACAAGGTCATGGTGGGCCACATCCATCTGATCGACATGCGCCCCCATCCCCTGCCAGAGCGCGGCCAGACGCGCGACGGCCGGGGCGGACACATCCGCGGACGGGGTCAGGATGCACCAGCGGTTCTCGAACAGGGTGGCAAAGCCGGAATAGGGGCCGGAATGTTCGGTGCCGGCCAAAGGATGACCGGGAATGAAATGCACCGTCGGCGGCAGATGCGGCCCGACCGCCGCGACCACCGCCTGCTTGACCGAACCGACATCGGTGATGGTGGCGCCGGGGGCCAGATGCGGGGCCATTTCCGCTGCGACGTCGCCCATGGCACCGACCGGGACCGCCAGCACCACCAGATCGGCACCGGCCACAGCCTCGGCGACGGTCGCGTGAACGCTGTCGCAAAACCCGATCTCGACCGCCGCCGCCCGGGTCGCGGCACTTTGCGCGTGACCGGCGATATGGCCCGCAAGACCCGCCCGCCGCATCGCATGCGCCATCGACGAGGCGATGAGGCCAAGGCCGATCAGCGCCACCCGGTCGTACAGGCGGCTCATGCCTGCTGGCCCTTGAACTGGCCGATGGCATGCGACACCCGCCGGCACGAGGCCTCGTCGCCGATGGTGATGCGCAGGCAATGCGGCAGACCATACCCAGCGACCCGCCGCACGATCAGACCCTGCGACTGCAGATACTGGTCACAGGCCCCCGCCTCGGCCTCGTCGGCGAAACGGGCAAGGATGAAGTTCGCGCAGGAAGTATCTGACGGCACGCCCTTTTCGGCAAGGCTTTCGGCCAGCCACGCGCGCAGGCGGCTGTTTTCCTCGCGGCAGCGGGTGACATGGTCGCGGTCACGGACAGCGGCCTCGGCGGCCTCTTGCTGGGCGGCGGCCAGATTGAACGGCCCCCGGATACGGTTCAGCACGTCGATCACCGCCTGCGACCCATAGCCCCAGCCGATGCGCAGACCGCCCAGCCCGTAGATCTTGGAAAAAGTCCGGGTCATGAACACATTGGCCCGCGTCGTCGCCAGGCCGGCGCCGCCGTCGTAACCCTGCACATATTCCGCATAGGCGCCGTCGATCACCAGAATCGCCTGTTTCGGCAGGCCATTGGCCAGCTTTTCAATCTCGGGCAGGCCGATCATCGTGCCGGTCGGATTGTTGGGGTTGGCGATGAAGACCAGCTTTGTCCGCTTGTTGCAGGCCTTCAGGATCGCGTCCACATCCGTGGTGCGGTCACGCTCGCGCACCGAAACCGGCGTCGCCCCGGCGGCCAGCGCGGAAATCCGGTACATGAGAAAGCCATGTTCGGTAAAGACCACCTCGTCCTTCGGCCCGGCATAGGCCTGGCAGAGGAAATGGATGATCTCGTCCGAGCCCACGCCACAGATGATCCGCGCCGGATCAAGACCATGCACCTCGCCGATCGCCTGACGAAGGGCGGCGTGGTCGGTGTTGGGATAGCGGTGCAGCTTGTGAACCGCGCGCTGATAGGCGTCCTTGGCGCGGTCCGACGGCCCGAACGGATTTTCGTTCGAGCTGAGCTTGATCGCATCGCTCAGGCCAGCCACATGCGCCGACCCGCCCTGATAGAGCGCAATATCCATGATCCCCGGCTGGGGTCGGATCTGGTCGGTCATCTGGCAGCGACTCCCCGCGTGGTCGCTGGCCTTGTAGCGGGCAGCGAGGCCTAAGGCTAGGGGCGTCACCGGCCCGACTGGCAGCTTGAAGACTGTTTTTGGCCGCTGGCCGGGCGATCAGCCCCGGCGTTTCGGGGAATGTAGGTCACCAACCCCAAGGAGAACCAAATGTTCCTCGCCATTGTCGACTTTCAGACCCGACCCGAAGATGTCGTGACCGCGCTTGTCGCCCTCGCTCACGAGGCCAAGACCGTGCGCGGCATGAAGGGCTGCCGGACCTTCCGCACGCTGACCGAGCCACACCGGCCGGGCAGCATCGCTATCCATCACGAATGGGACAGCGCCGAGGATTTCGCGGCCTATGTCGCCTCGGCCTCCTTCAAGGAAAGCGGCGCCGCGCTGCGCCCCCTGATGGTGGGCGCGCCCACAAGCCGCCGCTTCATGGCGGACCTGCTTGAGACGGTCTGACAAACGGATCATGCTGAACCGCATGCAGACCCCGCGTGCCGACGCCGTTGCCCAGGACTTCCCCGCCGCACCCCGCGAGCGGTTCCAAATCGAGCGGCACTATCTGCTCTGCACCGTCCACGGGGTGCTGAGGATGGAGGCGGAGGGGCGCGAATGGTCCCTGCCCCCTGCCCGCGCGGCGCTGATCCGCGCGGGCGTGCCGGTCTATTGCACATTGCCCAGCCGCGTATCGGCGGCCTCGGTCCTTTTCGATCCGGGCTTCATCCCTGCGCCCGAACGCGGCCTCTCGGTCTTCGACCTCTCGCCCCTCGCCCGGAGTCTGGTGCGTGAGGCACGCGGCCTTGGCGGGGCCGATGGCCCTGGCGAAGGCTATGCGGGCGCAATCTTTTCCGCCCTCGGCGCCGTGGCGCTCGACCTCGCCCTCAGCCCCTCCCCCGCCTGGATCGCCCGCGCCCGGACACCAGCGCTCACCCGCGCACTCGACCTGACAGCCGCCGCGCTCGACGGCACGCCCCGGATGGTCGAGATTGCCCAGGCGGCAGGTCTTTCCCCCCGCAGCCTCGCGCGGCACTGTGCGGATGAACTCGGCCTGACCTGGCGCGCGGCGCTCAGGCGGATGCGGATGATCCGGGCGATGGAACTGCTGGCATCCGAACGCATGGGCGTGGCAGAGACCGCCTTCGCCACAGGCTACGAGTCGGTTTCCGCCTTCACCGAGGCCTTCCGTGACTTCGCGGGATGTGCGCCGGGCGCCTATCGGGCGCAGTTCGCGGAACAGGGCTCGGTCGAAGGATCATTCACCTGACCGGCCTGACCCCGGTCAGTGCTTGTCCGACCGCGATACCAGCCAGTCCATCAGCGCCAGCAATACACCCGACAGGACGAAGGTCAGATGGATCACCACCAGCCAGAACAACTGACCGTTCGACGCAGCAAGCCCGACGTCATCCTCGATCGACATGAACCATTTCAACAGGTCGATCGCCGAAATCGCCACGATCGAGGCGACAAGCTTCATCTTCAGCCCCGAAAAATCGACCGTCCCCATCCAGGCCGGCCGGTCCGCGCCCGCATCGAAATCAAACTTCGAGACGAAATTTTCGTAGCCCGAGAACAGAACGATCAGCAGAAGGTTCGCCGCCAGCGTCAGATCGATCAGCGTCAGGACGACAAGGATCACATCCTCGCTCTTCATCTGCAGAACCTGCGGCGCGTAATAGGCCATCTCGCGCAGGAAGACGACCATCAGCATCCCAAGCGCCACGACAAGGCCCAGATACATCGGCGCCATGATCCAGCGCGATGCGAACAGCACCTTTTCCAGCCCGCGTTCCAGTGGATTGCTTTGCGACATCTTCCCTCTCCTGCAAAAGAAAGAGGCCCGCCGAACGGCGAGCCCCCACCAGCGCCGCGGGGGCGCCTGAAATCAGTTCTTGGCGTAGAATTCGACGACCAGATGCGGTTCCATCTGCACGGCGTAGGGCACGTCGCCCAGCGCCGGGGTGCGCACGAAGGTCGCGGTCATCTTGTGGTGATCGGTTTCCAGATAGTCGGGCACGTCCCGCTCGGTCAGGGCGACGGCTTCCAGAACCAGCGCCAGCTGACGCGACTTGTCGCGGACGGCGATGACGTCGCCTTCCTTGACGCGGTACGAGGCGATGTTCACGCGGGCGCCGTTCACGG
>CAZORV010000044.1:0-17706 GCA_964582215.1 uncultured Frigidibacter sp. | reverse complement strand
GCCTGTTCCAAGGCGCTGGGCACCGGTCTGCGCATGGGCATCAGCTGGAAGGACATGGCGGTCTCGAACCTCGAATCCGGCCAGCCGGTCATGCATCTGACCGGCTGGGCCGCCGAACGGCTGGCGGCCATGACCCCGCCCGGCCACGAGGCGCTGGTCCATGTCACGCTGACCGACGATCATCCCTGGGCCCAGGCCTTCGTGGTCATCGAGGCACGCCCCCGCACAAGCGGGTGAGGGGCGCGCGCCTTGCCTTGACTCTCGGGGCGCCCGCGATCATGTAGCGCCGGGCAGTGAACGCAGGAAAAATCATGGCGGATGGCGCGAACGACGGGATTGGCGAATGGGCCCGCACGATCTTCTGGGCGCTGATCATTGCCGGGGTTTTCCGCACCTTGCTGTTCCAGCCGTTCTTCATCCCCTCGGGGTCGATGAAGGACACGCTGCTGATCGGCGACTTCCTGTTCGTCAACAAGATGGCCTACGGCTATTCGCGCTATTCCTGCCCCTTCGCGCTTTGCCCGATCTCGGGCCGGATCTTCGGGGCCGAGCCGGAACGCGGCGATGTGGTGGTCTTTCGCCATCCGACCACGGGTGCCGATTTCATCAAGCGGCTGATCGGCCTGCCGGGTGACAAGGTGCAGCTCAAAGACGGAATCGTCTACATCGACGGCACGATGGTGCCGCAGGCCGATGCGGGCACGTTCGAGGAAATCTTCGCGCCGCAGGGGGCGCAGGGGTCCCTGCCGCGCTGCATGAACGCGCCGGTCGGCCGGGGCGGCACCTGCCAGAACCAGCGCCTGACCGAGACGCTGCCCAATGGCGTCACCCATGACATCCTGAACACCGACACGAACCGCGCCGACGACACGCCGGTCTATACGGTGCCCGAGGGCAGCTATTTCTTCATGGGCGACAACCGCGACAATTCGATGGACAGCCGCTTCAGCCAGGATGTCGGCGGCGTCGGCTTCCTGCCCGCCGAATATCTGATCGGCCGGGCCGACCGGATCATGTTCTCGTCGGCAGGCCGGTCGCTGTTCTTCTTCTGGACCTGGCGGCCCGACCGTTTCTTCAAGGCGGTGGAGTGAGGCTGTCGGGCGATCTTCAGGCCTTCGCGGCCCGGATCGGCCATGACTTTTCCCGGCCCGAGCTGCTGGCGCGCGCCCTGACCCATGCCTCGATCGCCACGCCGACACGGCCGGACAATCAGCGGCTGGAATTCCTGGGCGACCGGGTGCTGGGGCTGGTTCTGGCCGAGGCGCTGCTGGCCGCCGATCCGGGTGCCAGCGAGGGCCTGCTCGCACCGCGCTACAACGCGCTGGTCCGCAAGGAGACCTGCGCGGACGTGGCGCGCGAACTGGACCTTGGCGCGGTGCTGAAGCTTGGCCGGTCCGAGATGATGTCGGGCGGGCGCCGCAAGGAGGCGCTGTTGGGCGACGCGATGGAGGCGGTGATTGCCGCCGTTCATCTGGATGCCGGGTACGAGGCGGCGCGGGCAATGATCCTGCGGCTTTGGGGCGCCCGGGTCCATGCGGTCGAGGCCGACGCCCGCGACGCCAAGACCGCGCTGCAGGAATGGGCGCAGGCGCGCGGCCTGCCACCGCCCGCCTATGTCGAGATCGCCCGCGACGGCCCCGACCACCAGCCGCTGTTCACCGTCGAGGTGCGGCTTGACACCGGGGCCGCCGCCCAGGCCCGCGCCGGCGCCAAACGCCAGGCCGAACAGGCCGCCGCCAAGGCGCTGCTGGCGCGGGTGGAAAGCGGCGAGCCGTAAGGCGGACGTCCGGTCGCCTGCCGGAAGTGTCCTTTGGGGGATGGCCCGCCCGACCGCCGCGGCTGCCTGACGCCCGGCTCATGCGGGACGAGCCGATCTTCCGGGAACGTTGCTCCGGGAACCGGCTCAACTTCCCACAGCCAGGGGCGGGCGCTGGCCGGTCGCCTTGGGCGACCGGGCCGAGAGGGTGGAGACGGCGCGCGGCGGCAGGGTCAGCTGCCCCGGCCGGATCGCCGGTCACCCTGCTGCAAGTGCCTCTGCCATCGCCAGATCGTCCAGCGTGTTGATGTTGAGGAACGGATCAAACGGCCGGTCGGAAAACGGCGCCTCTGCGGCCCCCTCGGCCGCAGACCATCGGCCGATCCGCCGCTCGCCCGCCAGGATCGCGGCGGCGAGCCGGTCGCGCAATCCCAGGGGCCAGAGCGCACAGACCGGATGCGCGCGCCCGCCGCTGGCCGCCAGCGCCAGGCCGCCCGTCCCCTCGCCCGCCAGAACCAGTTGCGCGACAAGATCGCCGGGCAGGAACGGCGTGTCGACCGGAACCGTCGCCAGATGCGTCCCGCCCTGATCGGCCAGCCAGTCAAGCCCCGCCAGCACCCCGGCCATCGGTCCGAGATGCAGCGCCTGCGCATCGGGCAGGACCGGCAGGCCGAACGACCGGAACCGCGCCGGATCGCCGTTGGCCGACAGGGCCAGCGCCTCGACCTGCGGCGCGAACCGCGCGATGACGGCGGCAATCAGGCTGCTGCCCCGGAACGGCAACAGCGCCTTGTCCGCACCGCCCATCCGCCGCGCTTCGCCCCCGGCGAGGATCAGGCCGAACGGGCGCATGCGGTCACCCGGCGCTGACAGGCCGACCGGTCAACGGTCAATCGTGGCAAGCTGCTGGGCCAGAAGCGGCGCGTTGTTGTCCGGGTCGGTGTCGTCATATTTATAGGTCACGACGCCCGGCAGTTTTGCAAACTCGCGCATGACCTTGCCGGGGAAATAGCTTTGGCGGACCGCTTCAAACCCCGGCAGATCGCCCAGGATCGAGCTGATCGAATTGCCGCAAAGCGCCTTGCCGACCGGGCCATTGCCCGCCGCCCGCCGGATCGCCAGTTCCGCCACTTCGGCGCTGACCGGGACCACCTGTTCGTAGACATAGAAGGTCTCGCGCGCATGGTAGTCGATGTAATATTGCTTCATCCGCGGGGTGATGCCGAAATGCAGGTCATTGCGCTCGGGCGCCGAAGGGTGGGTCCAGGTTCCGGCCGGGTCGAACAGCACGCGCTGGCTGCCGTTGATCATCAGGCCGGAATGCGCCCCCTCGCCCCCCAGCTTGCGCACCACGGTGAACAGGGTGATCGACGGCGGTTCGGGCGCCACATAGCGCGCCCGCGCCACCACATCGTCGGGCGCCCAGACCGGTTCGGCGCAATTGGCCAGAAACAACGGCAGGGCAAGCGCAATCAGAAAGCGACGCATGAAATCACACCGGAATTGTCAAAGGTCAGGCGTCGACCAGCGCTATGAAGATCAGCACGCCGATTGCGATGATGACGCCCCATTTCACGAACTGGACAAACCCGGCGAAGGTCGCCTCTTGTGCCCGGATGTCCATGCTGCCCGGCTTGTGTTCTGCCATGGTCGGCCCCCTGATTTCGATGTCGCGGTTTCGTGGTCCGGTCGATTTAGCCTATTCCTTGGCGGCTGTCACGCCTCTGCGCGCCTTGGCCCGTGTGGCGTTTTTGCGCCGCGGCGCCATGCCGGCCTCGAGCTGAAAGCCGATCCGGCGCGGCTCTTCGGCCTCGGGCGGTTTCGGCAGGGCGCGCAGCATGACATTCAGCTGGCTGACATGCTGGATCAGCTGGGTGCGGGCCTCATCCTCGTCGCGCCCGTAAAAGGTGATGATGTCGGGGGCGAAATAGCCGATCCCCTCGATCCTGAGCACGCCGGTATCGCCGCCCGCAAAGCCCATCGCCACCTCGTGGCTGTTGTCCAGCCGTTCCTCGAAATTCTTGATGTACAGGATCAGCCGCTCATAGGCCCATTGCGCCGGACTTTTATCCTCGACCGGCTGATGGGCAATCGAATCAGGCAGGGGCTGCATCTCGGCGGTCGGCGGCAGCCTGTCGCTGCAGGGCGCCACCCGGGCACGCGGCAGATTGCGCTGCAGGGCGGCGGTTTCGGTCAGCTCGACCGAGCTCTGGATCTCGTCCGTCATCCGCCCGCCTGCCATAGATCGACCCCCTGCTCCGTCCGCCGACGCGACACCAGTCCCGCCCTTTCCAGATGATTGAGATGCGCGACCGCTTCCACAAGGGCCAATCCATATTCGCCCCCGCCTATTTCGCGTTTGAAAAGGGCGGGGAAACAGTCGACGGCGGTTGCGGGGCGGACCAGATGGTCGCGCAGCCGGCCAAGGGCGGCGTCATGATTCTCGATCATCTGCGCCAGCCGGAAGGGCAGCCCGCGATAGGGCAGCTTGTGGCCGGGCAGGACCAGCTGGCCCCCGGTCGCAAGGGGCTGAAAGGCGCGGCAGCTGGTCAGCCAGTCGCCGACCGGGTCGGCCATCGGTTCGGTCGCATAGACGCCGAGGTTCGGCGAAATCCCCGGCAAGAGCTGATCGCCGCCGAGGACGAGATCGCCCCCGACCGACCAGAGGGTCGCATGTTCGGGCGCATGGCCGTTGCCGATGCGCACCTGCCAGTCGCGTCCGCCAAACCCGATCCTGTCGCCCTCGGCGATGCGGGTAAAGCCAAGCGGCATCGGCTCGACCACATCGGCGAAGTTGAAGGGCCGCTCGCCCGCGCGGGCATCCAGCATCGGCGCGGGCATTCCGGCGGCGCGCCAGAAGGCCAGCATCTCGGGGCGGGGCCGGTCCTGAAGGTCAAGGGTCAGCATCCGCGCAAAGAGCCAGGCCGTGCGCGTCGTGACCAGCTCGGCGCCCCGGGCCTGAAACCAGCCGGCCATGCCGATATGGTCGGGGTGGTGGTGGGTCACGACGACACGCCGCACCGGGCGACCCTGCAGGGGACCGGCCAGCAGCGTCTCCCAGATGGCGATGACCTTGCGGCTGGCCATGCCGCTGTCGATCAGGGTCCAGCCGTCGCCATCGTCGGCCGCATAGACATTCACATGGTCAAGCGCCAGGGGCAGCGGCAACCGCAGCCAGAGAATGCCGGGCGCGACCTCGACCGCCTTGCCGATGTCGGGCGGGGTGCGAAACGGCGTGCGGATGCCGCTCACGCCCCGATGCCCGCGATACCGTCGGCGAAAAGCCCGGCGGCGCCGGCGCGGGCCTCGGCCAGGGCGGCCAGATGTTCGGGCAAGAGGCGGTGGATATAGACCGCCGCCAGATGGCCGCGCGGCGACTGACGCCCCGCGACAAGGGCGGCCTTAAGATGGAAATGCGCGCCCAGCACCCGGGCGAAGGCGCGCGCATAGGGCACGGCACCGGCAAACCGGTCCTGAAGCGGCCGGGTCAGCAACAGTTCGGTCGCCTCGCGCAGGTTCTGGGCGGCGGTCCAGACGTCGCACGACAGATCCGGACAGGCGGCGCGGGCCGCCTCGGCGCCCGCCTCGACCTCATCCAGCAGATGAAAGGCCGCCTCGCCCTGATCGGCCAGCTTGCGGCCAACCAGATCCATCGCCTGAATGCCGTTGGTGCCTTCGTAGATCGGGGTGATCCGCACGTCGCGCCAGACCTGCGCGGCGCCCGCCTCTTCGACAAAGCCCATGCCGCCGTGAACCTGCACGCCCATATCGGCGACCGCGCAGCCGGTGTCGGTGCCAAAGCCCTTGGCCAGCGGCGTCAGAAATGCGGCCCGGGCCTGCCAGTGCGCCGCTGTCGTGGCCTTGGCCATGTCGCCCGCCGCGGCACAGGCCAGGGCGAGCGCGCGGGCGGCAAAAATCTCGGCCTGCATCCGCGCCAGCATCCGCCGCACGTCGGCATGATCAATGATCGGCCCCATCTGGTGGCGGTCAAGCGCATAGGCCTGCGCCTTCTGATAGGCCAGTTCGGCCATGCCGACGCCCTGCATCCCGACCGCCAGCCGGGCGTTGTTCATCATGGTGAACATCGCGGCCATCCCCTTGTGCGGCGCGCCCACCAGCCAGCCGCGGGCGCCCTCGTAGGCCATGACGCAGGTGGGCGAGCCGTGGATGCCAAGCTTGTGTTCCAGCCCGATCACCCGCAGGCTGTTGCGGGCGCCCGGGTTGCCGCTGTCGTCGGGCAGAAACTTCGGCACCAGAAACAGGCTGATGCCTTTGGTGCCCGGCCCGCCGTCCGGCAGGCGCGCCAGAACCGCGTGGCTGATATTCTCGAACACCTCGTGATCGCCCCAGGTGATGAAGATCTTCTGCCCGGTGATCGCATAGGTGCCGTCGCCCAAAGGCTCGGCCCGCGTCGTCAGCGCCCCGACGTCCGACCCGGCCTGCGGCTCGGTCAGGTTCATCGTCCCCGACCAGAGGCCCGCGTTCAGCTTCGGCAGGTACAGCGCCTTCAGCGCGTCGCTGGCGTGATGTTCCAGCGCCTCGATCTGGCCCTGCGTCAGCAGGGGGTTCAGTTGCAGCGCCAGACAGGCCCCGGCCATCATGTCCTGCACCGCCATGTTCAGAAGCTGCGGCAGACCCATGCCGCCATGTGCCGGATCGGCCGCCAGCCCGACCCAGCCCCCGGCGCCGAACTCGCGCAAGGCGCCGGCAAACCCGGGCGAGGTCACCACCACGCCGCCTTCCAGCCGCGCAGGCTGCAGGTCGCCCGCCCGGTTCAGGGGGGCGATCACCTGATCGCAAAGCCGGGCGGCCTCGGTCAGGATCGCAGTCGCAAGATCGGGCGTCGCCTCGCGGAACCGGTCGGTTCCGGCGACGGTGGCCAGGGGCACGATGTGATCAAGGATGAAACGTATCTCGCCCAGCGCCGATCTGTAGGTCATCACTTCCCCTTGCCTTTTCATTCCCGCGCGCCGGGCGTATTCACGGGCGCACCCGGTTCCACATCCGGCGGGCCTGAGCCATCATCGCCGCCGGGCCGCGCCGCCTCAACCTGAACGCTACGTCACCCGTGACCCAATCGCTGCCGCCCACGTCCGAAGGCCTTGCCCGCGCCGCTGCCCTGCTGGCGACGGGCGCGCTGGTGGCCTTTCCGACCGAAACGGTCTACGGCCTTGGCGGTGACGCGCGCGACGACCACGCGGTCGCGCGGATTTTCGCGGCCAAGGGGCGGCCAAGCTTCAATCCGCTGATCGTGCATCTGCCCGACCTTGCGGCCGCCGAACGCCTTGTCACCTTTACCCCCGCCGCCCGCGATCTTGCCCGCGCCTTCTGGCCCGGACCGCTGACGCTGGTGCTGCCCCTGCGCCCCGATGCCGGGCTTTCGCCGCTGGTCTCGGCCGGTCTGCCGACGGTCGCGGTGCGGGTCCCCGCCCATCCGGTGGCGCAGGCGCTGCTGCGCGCCTTTGGCGGGCCGGTCGCGGCACCTTCGGCCAACCCCTCGGGCCGGATCAGCCCGACCCGCGCCGCGCATGTGCGGGACGGGCTGGAGGGCCGGATCGCGGCGGTGATCGACGGCGGCGCCTGCGCGGTCGGGCTTGAATCCACGATCGTCGGCTTTGACCCCGCCCCGGTGCTGCTGCGCCCCGGCGGCCTGTCGGAAGAGGCGCTGGCCGCCGCGCTGGGCCAGCCGCTTGCCCCGCCAGCGCGGGCCGGCCGGCCGAACGCCCCGGGCCAGCTTGACAGCCACTATGCCCCCGCCGCCCGCCTGCGCCTGAACGCCGACCGGCCGGAACCCGGCGAAGTCTGGATCGGCTTTGGACCCGCCATGGCGGCAGACACACTGAACCTGTCGCCCGCGGGCGATCTGGTCGAGGCCGCCGCGAACCTGTTCCACTACCTGCGCGCCGCCGACGACCGCGCCGGACCGGGCGGCCGCATCGCCGCCGCCCCCGTCCCCGAGACCGGCCTCGGGCGGGCGATCAATGACCGCCTGCGCCGCGCCGCCGCCCCGCGCCCCGATCAGACGAAGAACTGACCGCCATTGGCCGAGATGGTCGAGCCGGTGATGAAACCCGCATCGTCCGAGGCCAGGAAGGTGACGATCCGCGCGATCTCGTCCGGCTCGCCCAGACGGCCGACGGGGATCTGCGGAATGATCCGTTCCGCCAGCACCTTTTCGTCGATGGCGCGCACCATTTCCGTGCCGATATAGCCCGGGCAGATGGCGTTCACGGTGATCCCGGCGCGCGCGCCCTCTTGAGCCAGCGCCTTGGTGAAGCCGAGGTCGCCGGACTTGGCCGCCGAATAGTTGGCCTGCCCCGCCTGCCCCTTCTGGCCGTTGATCGAGCTGATGCTGATCACCCGGCCGAACTTGCGGTCGCGCATGCCGGACCAGACCGGGTGGGTCATGTTGAACAGGCCCGAAAGGTTGGTGTCGATCACCTCTTTCCACTGGGCGGGGGTCATCTTGTGGAACATCGCGTCGCGGGTGATCCCGGCGTTGTTCACCAGAACCTCGACCGGGCCGAGCGCGGCCTCGACCTGCTTGATCCCCGCCGCGCAGGCGTCATAGTCGGCGACCGACCATTTGAACGTCGGGATGCCGGTTTCCTTGGTGAAGGCGGCTGCCGCCTCGTCATTGCCGGCATAGTTCGCCGCAACCTTGTAGCCCGCTGCCTTCAGCGCCACCGAAATGGCCGCCCCGATCCCACGCGACCCGCCGGTCACCAACGCCACACGCGACATGTTCTCTCCTCCCGTTCAATGAATTGATGGATTTCAGTCATGGAAAATCCCGGGCGGACTGGACGGACGCCCGGGAAGGTTCACTCGGCGAGGCTGGCCCGCAGCGCGAAGCCCGGTCAGGCCCGCTCAAGGCACATGGCAACGCCCATGCCGCCGCCGATGCAAAGCGTGGCGAGGCCTGTCTTGGCGCCCGAGCGCTGCATCTCGAACAGCAGCGTGTTCAGGATGCGCGCGCCCGAGGCGCCGATCGGGTGGCCGATGGCAATGGCGCCGCCGTTGACGTTCACCCTGGCCGGATCCCAGCCCATGTCCTTGTTGACCGCACAGGCCTGCGCGGCGAAGGCCTCGTTCGCCTCGACCAGATCAAGGTCGGCGGCCTTCCAGCCGGCCTTTTCCAGCGCCTTGCGGCTGGCGAAGATCGGCCCGACGCCCATGACAGCCGGATCAAGCCCGGCCGTCGCATAAGAGGCGATCCGCGCCAGCGGCTTCAGCCCGCGCCGGGCCGCCTCGGCCTCGCTCATCACCAGAACGGCGGCGGCGCCGTCGTTCAGGCCGCTGGCATTGCCCGCGGTGACGGTGCCGTCCTTGGAAAAGGCCGGGCGCAGTTTGGTCATCGCATCCAGCGTCGCCCCGGCGCGGATATATTCGTCCTGATCGATGACCAGATCGCCTTTGCGGCTTTTCACCGTATAGGCCACGATCTCGTCCTTGAACTTGCCGGCCTTCTGCGCGGCTTCGGCCTTGTTCTGGCTGGCCACCGCGAAAGCGTCCTGCATCTCGCGGCTGATCTGCCATTTGGTGGCGACATTCTCGGCCGTGGTGCCCATGTGATAGCCGTTGAAGGCATCCCAGAGCCCGTCCTTGATCATGCTGTCGACAAAGCTGAGGTCGCCCATCTTCTGCCCGGCGCGCAGATGCGCGACATGGGGGCTGAGCGACATGCTTTCCTGACCGCCCGCGGCGACGATCGCCGCATCGCCCAGCTGCACATGCTGCGCCGCCAGCGCCACGGACCGCAGGCCCGATCCGCAGACCTGGTTGATCGACCAGGCCGCGCTTTCCTGCGGCAGACCGGCCTTGATATGCGCCTGGCGCGCCGGGTTCTGGCCCTGACCGGCGGTCAGCACCTGACCGAGGATCGTCTCGCTGACCTCGGCCTTGTCGATGCCCGCGCGGGCGACGACCGCCTCAAGCACGGCGGCGCCGAGATCATGGGCGGGAACCGCGGCGAAAGACCCGTTGAAGCTGCCGACAGCGGTGCGCCCGGCCGAGACGATAACGACGTTGGTCATGTGTGATCCTTTACGAGGAGCCTGAACTGAGGAGCCGCGCCGGGGGGCACGGCCTGCAAGCCTGCAGCATCACACGGAAGGACGAGGCGTCAAGTGCTTCGCTGACCCGGAATGGTTATTCCGGCTGCGACACAGGCACTCAGGCGGATTTCTTCTGACGGGCGGCCTGCCATGGCGGCGTCAGGGTGGGGGCGCCGAAGTGGTAGCCCTGCAGGCAATGGACGCCCATCGCCGCAAGGCAGTCGGCGTCGGCGCCGCTTTCGACTGATTCTGCCACGGCATACATGTCGAACTCGCGCGCGACGCCCAGAAGTGCGCGCACCATACATTGGTTGTCGGCGTTGGCGGCGATGCCCCGGACGAACTGGCCGTCGATCTTGATGAAGTCAAAGAGCAGCTGCCTGAGATGGCGAAAGCTGGTCAGCCCGGCGCCGAAGTCATCCAGCGCAAAGGCGATCCCCTGCTTTTGCAGGTCCTGCATGAAGACCGCGACGATGTCCGGCATGACCATGACCGATTCTTCCGAAATCTCAAGGATCAGCCGTTCCGCCGCCGTCGGGCAGGATTTCAGCCCGCGCCTGAGGGTGCGCGTCCAGTTCGGATAGGCGATCGAGCGGGCCGACATGTTGATCGCCATACGGATCGACTTGTCGCGCTCCAGCGCCTGCAGCCCCATTTCCAGCGACAGGCAGTCGATGATGCGGCCGATCTCGGTCGTCTCGACCGTGCCCATGAAATCGCGTGCGGGAATGATGCGGCGGGTTTCGTCCAGAACCCGGATGAAGCCTTCGTAAAAGGCCGGCCGGTCCGGGCGCCCGGCCTGCACCACCGGCTGAAAGGCCAGCATCGCATCCTTGCGCGCCAGCGCCTGGCGGACCATCGTCATCGTCTCGCGGTCGCGCGCGCCGATTGCGGCGTTCAGCGGGCTGGCCTCGCCCGGTTCGACAGGCAGGGGCATGGCGCTGGGGGGCAGGGGCATGGCAGACTCCATTCGGCTGGCGACAGGATCGGGCCTTGCGGCTAAGAAGTCGTAAAGACGAATGGGGGCAGACATGGTCGAGCGTTGTGGCTGGTGCGGAACCGAGCCGATTTATACCGATTACCACGACCACGAATGGGGCGTGCCGGAACGCGACGCCCGGGCGCTGTGGGAAAAGCTGGTGCTCGACGGGTTTCAGGCCGGGCTTTCCTGGATCACCATCCTGAAAAAGCGCGAGGCCTTCCGCGCGGCCTTCGCGGGTTTCGCCCCCGACACGATCGCCCGCTGGGGCGAGGCCGAGGTGACGCGACTGCTGGCCGACCCCGGGATCGTGCGGTCACGCGCCAAGATCGAGGCGACCATCGGCAACGCCCGCGCCTATCTGGCGATCCATGAACGCGAGGGGTTCGACCACTTTCTCTGGCGCTATGTCGATGGCCAGCCGCTGCAGAACAACTTCCGGACCATGGCCGACGTCCCGGCGGCGACGCCCCTGTCGGAACGGATCTCGAAAGACCTGAAAAAGGCCGGGTTCCGCTTTGCCGGGCCGACGATCACCTATGCGTTCATGCAGGCCGTGGGCATGGTGAACGACCATGTCACCAGCTGCCACCGGCACCGCGATCTGGCCTGACAGCGTCGGCTTCTTCATCGACCGGTTGCCCCGTCCGCCGAAACCGCCTAGCCAAGGCGGCACAGGACAGAGGCGGGGGAAAGACGGGCCATGAACGGGCGATCGATTCTTGTCACCGGCTGTTCGTCGGGCATCGGCTATGACGCCGCAAGGGGACTGTCGCGCGCGGGCTGGCGGGTGTTCGCGACCTGCCGCCGCGAGGAGGATTGCGCGCGGCTGCGCGCCGAGGGGCTGGAAAGCTTTCGCCTCGACTATGCGGACGAACCCTCGATCGCCGCCGCCGTGACCGAGGCGCTGCAACGCACCGGCGGCCGGCTGGACGCGATCTTCAACAATGGCGCCTTTGCCTGTCCGGGCGCGGTCGAGGATCTGCCGACCGGCGCCCTGCGCGAGATATTCGAGGTCAATCTCTTTGGCTATCATACGCTTGCGCGGCTGGTGATCCCGGTGATGCGCGCGCAGGGCGGCGGCCGGATCGTCAATTGCTCGTCGGTGCTGGGGCTGGTCGGCATCCGCTGGCGGGGCGCCTATGTGGCGACGAAGTTCGCCCTTGAAGGCTTGACCGATGTGCTGCGGCTGGAAATGGCCGACACGCCGGTCCGCGTGGTGCTGATCGAGCCGGGGCCGATCACCTCAAGGATACGGGCCAATTCGGTTCCGCATTTCGAACGCTGGATCAACTGGCAGGCCAGCCCGCGCCGCGCCGCCTATGAGGCCGGGCTGCTGAAGCGGCTATACGAGCCGCGCGGGCCGGACCGCTGGGAACTGCCGCCGGGCGCGGTGACGGCCAGGCTGTTGCAGGCGCTGGAAAGCCCGCGCCCGAAGCCGCGCTATTACGTCACCAAGCCCACCTACCTGATGGGCCTTGCCCGCCGCCTCCTGCCCGGACGGGCGCTCGACTGGGTGCTGCGGCGGAGTTAGCCGGGGCGGCGTGCGCGGCGTGACCCGGGATGGCGCATTGGCCGGCGACCGGGGGACAGCAGCCCTGCGGTCCGACCAGGAGGCCCCGGCCTCCGCCGGGGCAGCGCGGGCCCTGCGTCAGGCCGGGTTCACCGGGCGAGCCCGGGACGTGCCAAGCCGAGGCAGGCGCTCTTGCGGGGGCCATCCTGGTCGGCCCGCCGGATCAGCAAGCCCCCCGCCGGGCTGACCGGGACAGGCCGATCGTCGGGTGGCAGAGCAGCCCCGCTCGTGCGGGAACCTCCCCCGGGGATCATATCAGCACCGGAACATGGGGCAGAGCCTGCCCCGGATGACGCGAAGCGCCCGACGGTGGCAGGGCAGGCGCCGCCCGGTGGCTTTGGGTTCCGGGGGGCGGCGCGTGCGAGCACGCACCCTACCGTTGCTGACCGAGACCGCGCCATAGTTGCGGGGACGTCAGGTTGAGCGGGACAAGCCGATCTTCTGGTGGAAGAGCGGCGCCGCTTAGGGGGGAACGTTGTCCCGTGACCGCCCGGGCGCGCCCAGCTGAGGGCGGCGCCCGCCTGTAATGGCGCAAGGCGCCAGCCCCCCCGGGGGCAGGCTCCGCCCGGTGATTTTGCGCTCTGGGGGGGCGGTGCGTGCGAGCACGCACCCTACCGCCGCCGACCGGGAGTGCGCCAGGTTTCCGGGGGCGTCGGGCTGAGCGGCCCCGCTCATGCGGGAACGTCTCCCGGGGACCATGTCAGCCCCATACAACATAGGACAGAGCCTGCCCCGGGCGGCGCGGGGCGCCGGCCCCCCGGAGGGGCGGGCGTCGCCCGCGGGGTTGTGGGGCAAGGGGCGGGGGTCCGCCACGGCCGAGTGGCCGGTCCCCGTCGACTGAACCGGCCACCTTCCCTGCCCCGGACGCCGGGCAGTGTGTCGGGCAATCTGCGCGCTTCAGCGGCCGCACCCTCCGCCGCTTTCCGGGCCCCCGAATTGCGCCCTGCCGCGCTTCTGCTATACCCGCGCGGCGGACACAGGCGGCAGGGGACGGCGATGGATCATTTTCTTTACCGGGACGGCATCCTTCACGCCGAGGACGTCCCCCTGCCCGAGATTGCGGCCGCCGTCGGCACGCCCTTTTACGTCTACTCGACCGCCACGCTGGAACGCCACTACCGGCTGTTCACCGACGCGCTGGCACCCCTTGATCACCTGGTCTGCTTTGCCGTCAAATCCTGCGGCAACCTTGCGGTGCTGAAGACGCTTGGCCGGCTGGGCGCGGGCATGGATGTCGTCTCGCTTGGCGAATATCTGCGGGCGAAGGCGGCCGGGATCCCGGGTGAACGGATCGTCTTTTCCGGCGTCGGCAAGACCCGCGACGAGATGCGCCTGACGCTGGAGGGCGGCATCCGCCAGTACAATGTCGAAAGCGAGCCCGAGCTGCGGGCGCTGTCCGAGGTTGCGGCATCGCTTGGGAAAACCGCGCCGATCACCATCCGCGTCAACCCCGACGTCGATGCCAAGACCCACGAGAAGATCGCCACCGGCAAGAAGGAAAACAAGTTCGGCATCCCGATCACCCGCGCCCGCGAGGTCTATGCCGAGGCCGCCCGCCTGCCGGGGATCGAGGTCGTGGGGATCGACGTCCATATCGGCAGCCAGCTGACCGACCTTGCCCCATTTGGCGAGGCCTTCCGCCGGGTCGCCGACCTGACGGCGGTGCTGCGCGCCGACGGCCACAATATCCGGCGGCTCGACCTTGGCGGCGGGCTTGGCATTCCCTACACCCGCTCGAACGAGGCCCCGCCCCTGCCCGGCGACTATGGCGCGCTGATCCGCGAGACCGTGGGCCATCTTGGCTGCGAGGTCGAGATCGAGCCGGGCCGGCTGATTTCCGGCAATGCCGGGCTGCTGGTCGCCTCGGTCATCTATCTGAAGAACGGCGAGGACCGCGATTTCCTGATCCTCGACGCGGCGATGAACGATCTGGTGCGGCCGTCGATGTACGGGGCGCATCACGACATCATTCCGGTGACCGAACCCGCGCCGGGCACCGAACGGCGGCCCTTCGACATTGTCGGGCCGGTCTGCGAGACCGGCGACACATTCGCCAAAGAGCGGCTTCTGCCGCCGGCAAAGGCCGGCGATCTGGTGGCTTTCCGCTCGGCCGGGGCATATGGCGCGGTGATGGCGTCGGAATATAACGCCCGGCCGCTGGTGCCCGAAGTGCTGGTGAACGGGGATCAATTCGCTGTCATCCGCCCGCGCCCGACCTATGACGAGATGTTAAACCGCGATAGACTTGCCCCGTGGCTTTAGGGCATGCTGGTCCCCGGGGGCCAGTGGCAGGACGATGAGGACAGAGGAAACCGACCCCGACGCCCTCGGCCGCAAGCTGATCTGGCCGCTGCGGCTGACCCGCGCCGGTCTGGCGGCTGAACGGCTGACCCGGGCCTTCTGGCCGGTCTGGACGCTGGCCTTTGTCACCATCGCCGCCCTTGCCTTCGGCTTTCAGGACTGGGCGCCGCTCGAGCTTTTCTGGGCGGCGCTGATCATCGCCCCTCTGGCCCTTGGCTGGGGCCTCTGGCGCGGGTTTCGCGCCTTTCGCTGGCCTAGCCCGGCCGAGGCGATGGCCCGGCTGGACGAGACCCTGCCCGGGCGGCCGCTTGCCGCCCTGTCGGACCATCAGGCGCTTGGCACGGCCGACCCGGCCTCGCGCGCGGTCTGGGCGGCGCACCGTTCGCGGATGGCGGCAGCGGCGCGTCTGGCAAGGGCCCCTGCCCCGGACCTGCGGCTGAACCGCCGCGACCCGTACGCCCTGCGCTATGCCGGGCTGACGCTGTTTCTGGTGGCCCTGATGTTCGGCTCGCTCTGGCGGGTCGGCGGCGTCCTGAAACCGGCGCTGCCCGCCACCGGGCCGGTCGTCGCGGCCTCGTGGGAAGGTTGGGTCGAGCCGCCGGCCTATACCGGGCGGCCGACGATCTATCTGGCGACGGTCAAGGGCGATACGCTGGACCTGCCGCAGGGCAGCCGGATCATCCTGCGGCTTTACGGCCCGGCGGACGCGCTGTCGGTGACCGAGGATGTGGCCGAACCGGTCGCGGCGAAGGCGCCTGCGAAGGCCGCGGACAATGCCACCCAGCGGGTGTTCGAGTTCATCGCCACCCGGTCCGGCCGGCTCGCCATCGAGGGCGAGGGCGGGCATGGCTGGCAGGTCAACGTCCGGTCCGACGCGCCCCCCACCGTCGCGCTGGGCGGGGCGATGGACCGCAAGGCCGATGGCCATATGTCGCAACCCTTCAGGGCGGCCGATGATTTCGGCATCGTCAGGGGCGAGGTGCGCTTCACGCTTGACCTGGCCGCGATCGACCGCCGCTTTGGTCTGGCACCCGATCCCGACACCCGGCCGCCCCTGGTCTTCGACCTGCCGATGCCGATGTCGGGCAGCCGGGCGGCTATCAGCGATGTCCTGTCGGAAGATGCCTCGGAACACGCCTGGGCCAATCTGCCGGTGACGATGGTGATGACCGTCACCGACGGCCTTGGCCAGACCGGCAGCACCGCGCCCGTCTCGCTGACCCTGCCGGGGCGGCGATTCTTCGACCCGCTGGCGGGCGCGATCATCGAAATGCGCCGTGACATCATGTGGTCGCGGGCGAATGCGGAACGTGCCGACCAGATCCTGCGCGCCGTGACCAACCGGCCCGAAGGGTTCGTGACCAACGAACGCGCCTATCTGATGCTGCGGGTCGCGATCCGCCGCCTGTCGGCCGGGCGGGCGCAGGGCCTTCTGGCGCCCTCGCTTCGGGCCGAGCTGGTGCAGGCGCTGTGGGATGCGGCGGTGCTGATCGAGGATGGCGGGCTGGATGATGCGCTGGCCCGGATGCAGCGCGCGCAGGACCGCCTGTCCGAGGCGATGAAGAACGGCGCGAGCCCCGACGAGATCCGGAAGCTGATGGATGAATTGCGGGACGCGACCGACGATTACATGCAGATGCTCGCCGACCGGCAAGAGGCAGACCCGGCCGACAGGTTCACCAAGAACCAGCCCAGCCAGAAGATCACCGGCGACCAGATCCAGGGGATGATGGACGAGATCCAGCGGCTGATGGAACAGGGCAGGATGGCCGAGGCCCAGCAGTTGCTGGAACAGCTGAACCAGCTGATGCAGAACCTGAAGGTGACCAGGGGCGAAGGCGGCGAGGGGCAGGACGGGCCGAAGGGTCAGGCGATGCGCGATCTGCAAAAGACCCTGCGCGATCAGCAGGACCTGTCGGACGATTCCTTCCGGCGCGGTCAGGAACCCGGGCAAAGCGGGCAAGGCAGCGACGGGACCGAGCCTCTGCCCGATCCGTCGGGGCGTGATGGTCAGGGGGCCGAGGGGCGGCGGCCCAGCGACAGTCTCGCCGACCGGCAGCGCGCGCTGCGGCAGGAACTGGACCGGCAGGCCGGCCGCCTGCCCGACGCGCAGGGTCAGGACGCCGACAATGCCCGGCGGTCGCTTGAGGATGCGGGCCGGGCGATGGAGGGGGCGGAACAGGCGCTTCGCGATGGCGACCGGCGCGAGGCGATCGACCGTCAGGCCGAGGCGATCCGGAACCTGCGCGAGGGCATGCGGTCGCTGGGCGAGGCCTTTGCGCAGGATCAGAACCGGCTCGACGGCCAGAATGGTCAGGCCGAGGGCGACCCGAAACGCGAAGTGCCGCGCGATCCGCTCGGCCGGCAGGACGGGATGCAGGGGCTGGCCGGCGAAGGGCGCGACCTTCTGGACGGCAAGGACATCTACGGCCGGGCGCGCGCGCTTCTGGACGAAATCCGCCGCCGGTCGTCCGAACAGACCCGGCCCACGCCGGAGCGCGACTACCTGCGGCGGTTGCTGGAGGAGTTCTAGCGGCGAGGCCCTCGCGCGCCCCGGCACCGGGCTGAACGGCATCAGCCGATCGTCAGGTGGAAGCGCCGCCCCCGCTCATCGCGCCGCAGCGCCCCGTGGTCGCCTAGGCCCCGCACCGGCAGAGCGCTATGCCAGCCCCCCCGGGAGGGGCAGGCCCGATGGTTTTGGGCTCCGGCGGCGGTGCGTGCGAGCACGCACCCTACCGCAGCCGATTGAGGCGGCACCACACTTGCCCGGACGCCGGGCTGAGCGGGACAAGCCGATCTTCCAGCGGAAGAGCGGCCCCGCTCATGTCGGAACGTTTCCCCGGGGGCCGCTCCGGCCTGCACCAGCAGAGGGCGGCGCAAGCCCCCCCGGGAGAGGCAGGCGCTGCCCGGGCGCTTCGGGCCACCGGGGGCGGTGCGTGCGAGCACGCACCCTACCGCAGCCGATTGAGGCGGCACCACACTTGCCCGGACGCCGGGCTGAGCGGGACAAGCCGATCTTCCGGTGGAAGAGCGGCCCCGC
>CAZORV010000043.1:0-17778 GCA_964582215.1 uncultured Frigidibacter sp. | reverse complement strand
CGAGCGCTCCAGCGCCGGGCCGGGGCCGCGCACCCAGCTGATCGCCGGGGGGCGCGACCCCGACCTGCGCGCCCGGGCGACGGTGCCGGGCCTGACGGCGCTGGCCGCCAAGGGCTGGGTGACGCCGGACGTGGCGTCGGAGCTGGCCGGTCACTACCGCGCCCACCGCGAGGTCGAGCATCGGGTGCAGATGGTCCAGGACGCCCGCACCCATGACCTGCCGCTGACCCCGGAGGGGTTCGACCGGATCGCGCGGATGATGGGCATCGCTGACACCGACGATCTGCGCCGGACGCTGCGGTCGCGGCTTGGGCGGGTTCACGACCTGACCGAGGGGTTTTTCGCCCCCGCCGAGGCCCGGCCCGGCCCGGCGGTCAGCGCCGAGATGCAGGCCGTCGTCGACCGCTGGCGCGCCTATCCGGCGCTGCGGTCCGAACGGGCGGTCCAGATCTTTCGCCGCGTTCAGCCCGAGGTGCTGCGGCGGCTGGAACGGGCGGCGAACCCGTCCGAGGCCTTGCTGCAATTTGACGGGTTTCTCAAGGGCTTGCCGACCGGCGTTCAACTCTTTTCCCTGTTCGAGGCCAACCCGCCGCTGATCGACCTGATCGTCGACATCTGCGGCACGGCCCCGGGGCTGGCGCAGTATCTGGCCCGCAATGCCGGGGTGCTGGACGCGGTGATCGGCGGCGCCTTCTTTGCGCCCTGGCCCGGCGCTGCCGCGCTGACGGACGGGCTTGCGGCGCTGCTGGCCGGGATCGCGGATTACGAGGCGGGGCTTCTGGCGGCGCGGCGCTGGGTCAAGGAATGGCATTTCCGCATCGGCGTCCACCATCTGCGCGGCCTGATCGACGCGGCCGAGGCCGGGCGCCAATATGCCGATCTCGCCGGCGCGACGCTGGCCGCCGTCTGGGCGCCCTGCGTCGCCGCATTTACCCGCAAACACGGCGCGCCGCCCGGCCGGGGGGCGGCGCTGGTGGCGATGGGGTCGCTTGGGGCAGAGCGTCTGAATGCCGCTTCGGACCTTGATCTGATCGTGATCTATGACGATCAGGGCGCGGAAGGGTCGACCGGCCCGCGCCCTCTGGCCTCGCGCCCCTATTTCGCCCGGCTGACCCAGGCCTTCGTCACCGCCCTGACCGCGCCCATGGCCGAGGGGCGGCTTTACGAGGTCGACATGCGCCTGCGCCCCTCGGGGCGCCAGGGGCCGGTCGCGGTGTCGCTGACCGGCTTTCGCGATTACCAGCTGACCGAGGCCTGGACCTGGGAACATCTGGCGCTGACCCGCGCGCGGGTGGTGGCGGGCGATCCGGCCCTGGCCGCCGATATCGAGGCCGCGCGGCGCGAGGTTCTGGCCGCCAAGGCACCGGGCCTGGACATCGTCAGCGACACGGCCGACATGCGCGCCCGGATCTTCGCCGCCAAGGCCCCGGATGGCGAGTGGGAGGCGAAGATCGGCCCCGGGCGCCTGCAGGATATCGAGCTTCTGGCCCAGTCCTGTGCCCTGCGCGCGGCCGACCCGTCGCGCCGGACCGAGGCGCAGTTGCGCGCCGGGTCCCGCGCCGGGCTGATCACCCGGCCCGAGGAAGAGGCGTTGCAGGCCGCCTACCGCTTTCTCTGGCGGCTGCAGGCCGGGGGGCGGCTTCTGACGGAAAAGCCGCTCGACATGCCGGCGATCGGCGAAGGCGGGCGGGCTTTTCTGCTGCGGGAAACCTCGATGTCGTCACTGGCGGCGCTGAGGTCGCAATTGGCGGGCCATGTGGCGCGGGCCGGCGAGATTCTGGGCAGGGCACTTGGTCCCGGCGATCTGCCGGGCTAGGGCGTGACGGGAAAAGTGGTTGCCGGTTCTTTTATCACGCAACGACTGAAAAGCGGGAGGCGGGCGGATGTTTCTTCAGACATCGTCCCGTTCTGACGGGGCAGGGCGGATGGCGAGGAAGATCATGGACATGGCACTGGCGGACCCCAAGGGACTGGTCCGCGAAAGCTACGCGATCGAGGGGATCACGGCACCGGAATGCCGGTCGATCTTTCTGGACTGGGCGCTGAGCCTGAAGGCCGGCACCGATCCGGCCGAGGCGGCACGGGTGCTGATCGCCTTTTACGCGCTCGGCCGCCCCGAACATCCGATGTCGGCGGTTCTGGAACAGGGTCTGGCCGCGCCGCTTGCCCCCCGACGCCGGGGCGGCCGGGCCGCGCGTCAGGGTGCGCCGGGCTGACGTTGCCGGGCTGACGTTGCCGGGCTGACGTTGCCGGTCCGGCGACGTCGAAGCCCGCCCATCGCGGCCGGGCGCCGGACGAACCCTCGCGTCACGCCCGGTCCCGGTCAGGCGCGACGCAGCCCCGGCGAAGGCCGGGGCCTCCTGGTCGACCGGGCCGATGCCGACACCGTCAACGAAATCGTTGCCCGCAAGGAAGGACATCGGCTAACATCCCGCCACAGGGGATAAGAATGGACGTTCTGAGCTCGACAGAAGGCCAGACGGACCTGCCACGCCATTTCGCCCGGGTCTTTCGGACGGCGACGGCGTTGAATCGTGGGCGTCTGGATTTCGTGCTGCCCGACGGGCGGCGGTTCCGTGCCGAGGGCAGGAACCCGGGCCCGGTGGCGGAACTTTGTGTCCATGACGAGGGGGTCTTTGCCCGCCTGCTCCGCGACGGCGATCTCGGCTTTGCCGAAGCCTATCTCGACGGCGGCTGGTCGTCGCCCGACCTTCAGGCCTTCATGGACCTGGTCCATGCCGGCAATGATCAGCTCTACGACGGCTTTCCCGGCATGATGTTCGTCCGCGCGATCGAGCGTTTGCGCCACTGGATGAACAGCAACAGCCCGCGTCAGGCCCGCCGGAACATCGCCTATCACTATGACCTCGGCAATGACTTCTACCGGCTCTGGCTGGACGATACGATGACCTATTCCTCGGCGCTGTTCCGCAGCGGGCAGGAAAGCCTCGAGACGGCGCAGATCGCCAAATATGCGGCAATGGTCGACGGGATCGGCGCGCGGCCCGGGGATCACCTTCTG
Source organism: uncultured Frigidibacter sp. (assembly GCA_964582215.1). Classification (GTDB taxonomy): domain Bacteria; phylum Pseudomonadota; class Alphaproteobacteria; order Rhodobacterales; family Rhodobacteraceae; genus TMP-24. The sequence goes on along the minus strand of CAZORV010000043.1, from coordinate 14,756 downwards.
GAAATCGGCTGCGGCTGGGGCGGGTTTGCCGAATATGCGGCGGGGACGCGCGGGCTGAGGGTCACGGGGCTGACGATCAGCCAGGCGCAGCACGACTTCGCAGTGGCGCGGATCGCGCGGGCGGGGCTTGCCGACCGCGTCGAAATCCGCCTGCAGGACTATCGCGACGAAAGGGGCCGTTACGACGGCATCGCCTCGATCGAGATGTTCGAGGCGGTCGGCGAGAAATATTGGCCGGTCTATTTCGACACGGTCCGCGAACGGCTGAAACCCGGGGCCAGGGCGACGTTGCAGATCATCACCCTGGAAGAACGGCGCTTTGACGCCTATCGCAAGGGTGTTGATTTCATACAGAAATACATCTTCCCCGGCGGCATGCTGCCCTCGCCCGGCGCGCTGAGGCGCGAGATCGGGCGCGCCGGGCTTGGCCTTGTCGGATCGTTCGAGTTCGGCGAGAGCTACAGCCAGACGCTGCGCCGCTGGTATCAGGCGTTCAACGCCCGCTGGGAGGATGTGGCGCGGCTGGGCTTTGACCAGCGTTTTCGCCGCATGTGGAATTTCTATCTTGCCTCTTGCGCCGGGGCCTTTCATTTCGGCAATTGTGACGTGACGCAGATCACTGTGGAAAGGCCGGCTCACTGAATGCCCACTGCATCCAAACTGTTCGCGGCCTTCGGTCTGGCGATCGTGGCGTTTTTCACCGCGGAGATCTTCAAGCCGCACATGCCCGAGGGCACCCAGTTCGGGGCCTTCAGTCCGGTCAGCGCCATCATCGGCATTGTCTGCGGCTGGCGGGTGCTGGGGCCGCAGGTCGGTCGTGGCTGGTGGGACGCCTGCAACGCCGGGTTGCGGGCGTCGATCGCGGCGCTGGCGCTGGCGCTTCTGGTCTTTTCGACCGAGGAGATGGTGGTTCTTGCCTTCCGCCGGACCTATGACACGCCGATGGATGCGATTGTCGGTATCATCACAATTGGCGTCGATTTTTTGCGGCGGCTGCTGGAGTTTGACGTGCTTATCGTCCTTCTCGGTGGGGGGATGCTGGCGGGGATGCTCAGTGAATGGGCGGCGCGGCGCTGGCGCTAGTCGGAAGGGCGTTTTGTGACCGGGTTTTTCCTTTGTGGCCTTTTGGGCCACCCGCCGCTGCGCGCGGTGATTTTCGGTCGCGAGGTTGCAGTCACCAGGGCCCGGCTGCCGGAACATGAGTTGCGGCCGTCCATGACCGGGCCCTTCGCGACGTTGGTCGCGGGTGGCGCGGGGGTCGATGGCGTTCTGGCGGCGGACCTCAGCGCGGATGAGGTTGCGCGCCTGAGCTACTTTCACGCCGCGACCGGGCAGCGGACGAGCGAGGTGACGGTTGCGGTGACCGGCGGCTGTCCGGTCACCGCGCTGGCCTGCTTTGTCGGAGCCAACGGGACTTCGGGCGGTATCTGGGACCAGACTCTGATGCTTGCCCGTTGGGCCGCGACGGTCACTTCGGCAGCGGCCGACATCATGGCCGGGTTCGGCAAGGTCGAGGCCGAAGCCGCCGGGCAGCGTCTGGCACAGATCCTGACGCGGGCAGGGGCGCGGCTCAGGGCAGGGGACCTGCGCCCGGCAACCGGGCAGTTGCGCCGGGCGGCCGCGCCGGACGACGTCGTCTGCAACCGTCTCTCGCAGCCCTATGCCGCCTTCTTCGCCGTCGAGGAACGCGACCTGCACTACCGCCGCTTTGACCAGAGCCTCAGCGGCGCGGTCAACCGCGCGGTCTTCATTTCGGGCGATGCGGCGGTGGTCCTGCCCTATGACCCGGTCCGCGACCGGGTGATGGTGATCGAACAGTTCCGCGCCGGAGCCCATGCGCGCGGCGACGCCAACCCCTGGCTGCTCGAGGCGGTGGCGGGCCGCATCGACGGCGGCGAGACGCCGGAAGAGGCGGCCTTGCGCGAGGCGCGCGAAGAGGCGGGCCTTGCGATCCGCCATCTGATCGCCGGGCCGCGCTATTACCCGTCGCCGGCGGCCAAGTCGGAATATATCTATTCCTTCATCGGCCTGGCCGATCTGCCGGACGAGGCCGCGGGCCTTGGCGGGCTCGCTTCCGAGGCCGAGGATATCCGCAGCCATGTCATCCCGTTCGAGAGGCTGATGGAACTGGTCCTGTCGGGCGAGGTTGACGCCGCGCCGCTGACGCTGATCGCGCTATGGCTGGAACGCGAACGGCCGCGTCTGCGCGCCGCGGTTTAGGCCCGCCGGCGCCGGGTTGAGCGGGACGGGGGCGGGTCTTCCTGTGGACGAGCGGCCCCGGTCATGTGGGAACGTTCACCCGGGGACCGCCTCAGCCTCTCACAACAGAGGGCAGCGCCTGCCCCGGATGGCGCGAAGCGCCAGCCCCGGGGAGGGGCGGGCGCTGCCCGGGGGCTTGCGGCGACCGGGGCGGTGCGTGCGAGCACGCACCCTACCGCTGGGCTCGCACAGTTTTTTCTGCGACGCCGGGCTGGGCGGGACAGGCCGATCTTCCAGTGGAAGAGCGGCCCCGCTCACGTGGGAACGTTCACCCGATAACCGCCTCAACCCGCACGAACAGAGGGCGGCGCCTGCCCCGGGCGGCGCGGAGCGCCAGCCCCCCGGAGGGGCAGGCGCTGCCCGGTCGCTTTGGGCGACCGGGCGGTGTGGGTGGAAACGGTGCGTGGCGGCAGGGTCACAGGCCCCTGCCGACTGAGACGGCGCGGGACGCTTCCCCGGATGCCGGGCCGGGCGGACAAGGCTGATCTTGCAGTGGAAGGCGGCCCCGCTCTTGCGGGAACCTTTTGCCGGGACCGGTTCCGCACGCACAAGACCGAGGGCAGCACTGCCCCGGATGGCGCGAAGCGCCTGCCCCCCGGGAGGGGCAGGCGCTGCCCGCTCGCTTTGGGCGACCGGGCGGTGCGGGTGGGACCGGCGCGGGACGGCGGGGGCGATGGCCCCTGCCGGTCGAGGCGACGTTGTACCTTCCCCAACGCCGGGCCGCGCGGACCCCGGCGACCCGACCGCGCCTCCGTTCAGCCTGACCTTCAGGCCGCCTCGGCCATCACCGGCACCAGCGCGCCCGCAATCACGTTCCAGCCCGCGCCATCGGCATTCGCGCGTTCCGACAAGAGCCGCCGCCAGTGACGGGCGCCGGGGCGGCCGTGGAAAAGGCCGAGCATGTGGCGGGTGATCTGATGCAGCCGTCCGCCGGCCGCGAGATGCGCCTCGACATAGGGCCGCATGGCCAGCGCCACCTGAACCGGCCCCGGCGCCGCCGCCCCGCCGAAAAGTGCAGCGTCAACGCCCGAAAGGACGTCCCAGGGCTCGTGATAGGCTGACCGGCCGATCATCACGCCGTCCAGCCCCCGGGCCAGCAGCGCCTGCGCCTCGGCCAGCCCGGTGACCCCGCCATTGACCGAGATATGCAGATCGGGAAAGTCCCGCTTAATCTGCACGACCAACGGATAGTCAAGCGGCGGGATCTCGCGGTTTTCCTTCGGGCTGAGGCCCTGCAGCCAGGCCTTGCGGGCGTGGATGATCACCCGGCGCACACCGGCCGCACGGACCCGGTCCAGAAAGGCCGGCAGGACCGCCTCGGGCAGCTGATCGTCGACGCCGATCCGGCATTTCACCGTCACCTCGACGGGCGAGGCCGCGATCATTTCCCCCAGGCAATCGGCGACCAGATCGGGCGTCTTCATCAGGACCGCGCCGAAACAGCCGGACTTCACCCTGTCCGACGGGCAGCCGACATTCAGATTGATCTCGTCATAGCCATAGGGCGCCGCGATCCGGCAGGCATCCGCCAGAACCGCGGGCTCGGCCCCGCCAAGCTGCAGCGCCACGGGATGCTCGGCCGCATCATGGGCCAAAAGCCGGTCGCGCGGGCCATGCACGATCGCCTGCGCGGTAATCATCTCGGTATAGAGCAGCGCCTCGCGGCTGATCAGGCGGTGAAGGAACCGGCAATGGCGGTCGGTCCAGTCCATCATCGGCGCGACGGACAGGCGGGCATGGGTCCGGGGATCGTGGCGCGCGGTCATGGGCGTTCCTTACCCGCCCGGGCCGTCGGCGGGCAAGGCCGGAAGTGTGACGCAACCGGCGCGCAATGCCCCCTTGGCCTGACGCGCGGCCCATGCCAAAGTCGCCGCGTCGCAGATTGTGTTGGCTGCGTCAGTTGGGCGGTCGGGTGGCGTCAGCGACCCGTGGTGTGACCGAGGGCCGGGGCAAAGCGATGGACCAGAGCCGGAAACGAGATTGGATCGCCCCCGCCCGGGCGATCGGCTTTGCGCTGCTGGCCGCGGCCTGCACGGCGAGCCTTCCCGCGCCTTCGGGCGCGCCGGCCGGGCTGACCGACCATCCGCCCGCGGAACCGACCGTCCGGCCGCCCGACGCCGAGACCGTCGAAAAGATCGCCTATTATCAGCGGGTTCAGGATAATTATCTGGCGCAGGGCCTTCTGCGCAGCGACGGTGGCGGCCGCGACACGCCGTTTTCGGCCCGCGACCTGGCGGCGAACTTCGTCACCATCGGCTTTTTCGACGAATTCTCGGACCGGGGCGGCAAGCTGGTCGCCGGTGGCAAGGAGGCGCGGCTGCACCGCTGGACCGGCGACATCCGCGTCGCGGTCGAGTTCGGGCCGACCGTGCCCCTGGACCAGCGCCGCAGCGACCGGGCCGACATCCAGGCTTATCTGTCCCGCCTGTCGCGGCTGACCGGCGTGCCGATGCGGCTGGCGGCGGGGGATGCGAACTTCCTGATCCTGATCGAAAACCCGGCCGAGCGGCGCGGCGCGCGCCAGCGAATCCTCGGCTTTGCCCCCGGAACCTCGCGCGCGGCGCTGAACTCGGCGCTTGAGCTTGCGCCCGCGATCTATTGCACGGTCTTCGGCTATTCCCCGGGCCGGGCCAGCACCTACGAACGCGCATTGGCCGTCATCCGCGCCGAGCTGCCCCCGCTGATGCGGCGCGCCTGCGTTCACGAGGAAATCGCCCAAGGGCTCGGCCTGATCAACGACAGCCCGCATGCCCGCCCCTCGATCTTCAACGACGACGAGGAATTTGCCCTGCTGACGCGGCAGGACGAACTGATGCTGCGGCTGCTGTACGACCCCCGCCTGCGCCCCGGCATGAGCCTGGCCGAGGCGCGGCCCCTTATCGAAACCATCGCCGCCGAGCTTCATCCCGGCGAAAGCTGACCAACGGAGTGTATCATGGGTATTCTCGATTTCCTGACCGGCGAATTCATCGACGTCATCCACTGGGTCGATGACACGCATGACACGATGGTCTGGCGGTTCGAACGCTATGACCATGCGATCAAGTACGGTGCCAAGCTGACGGTGCGCGAGGGGCAGGCGGCGGTCTTCGTCCATGAAGGCCAGATCGCCGATGTATTCCGCCCGGGGCTCTATCAGCTTGAGACCAACAACATGCCGGTGATGACGACGCTGCAGCACTGGGACCACGGCTTTCACTCGCCCTTCAAGTCCGAGATCTACTTCGTCAACACCACCCGGTTCACCGACCAGAAATGGGGCACCAAGAACCCGATCATCGCCCGCGACCCGGAATTCGGGCCGGTGCGGCTCAGGGCCTTTGGCAGCTATGTGATGCGGGTCGCCGATCCGGGCCTGTTCATGAAGGAAATCGTCGGCACGGATGGCGAGTTCACCGCCGACGAGATCAGTTTCCAGATCCGCAATATCATCGTTCAGGAGTTCTCGCGGATGATCGCGGGGTCGGGCATTCCGGTGCTGGACATGGCGGCCAACACCGAAAGCCTCGGCAAACTGGTCGCCAAGGCGATCGCCCCGGCCATCGCCGCCTACGGGCTGGAGATTCCCGAATTCTACATCGAGAACATCTCGCTGCCCGAGGCGGTCGAGGCGATGCTGGACAAGCGCACCTCGATCGGGATTGTCGGCGATCTGGGACGGTTCGCGCAATATTCGGCGGCCGAGGCGCTGGGGCAGCCGGGCAGTGCGGCGGGCGGCACGATGGGGGCCGCGATCGGCGCGGGCATGGGGATGGGCATGGGCGCGCAGATGGCCCCCGGCCCCTGGGGCCAGGCCGCCGGTGGCCTGGCGCCGCCGCCGCTGCAGGCGTCCGAGACCGTGTGGCATGTGGCGGCGAACGGCCAGCCGACCGGGCCTTTCGGCAAGGCGGCGCTGGCGCGGATGGCGGCGGCGGGCACGTTCAGCCGCGACACGCTGGTCTGGACCGCCGGTCAGGATGGCTGGAAGCCCGCGGCCGACATCGCCGATCTGGCGCGGATATTCACCGTCCAGCCGCCGCCCTTGCCCGCCGCGCCAACCACGCTGGCCGAGCCGAAGAAGTAACAGATGGCCGCCGCCGCACCCGAACCCGACGCCGATCCCGACCGGCGTTTTCCCTGCCCGAGTTGCGGCGGCGACCTGCGCTTTGATCCCGGCCACGGGCGGCTGATCTGCGACCATTGCGGCCATACCGACGTTCTGACCCAGGGTCGCCGCAATGCCGGCGCCATCCCCGAAACCGCCTTCCGCCGCGGGATCGAGGCCGAGCTGCCCGACCACGAAACCGAAGAGCGCCATCTGTCGCACTGCCCGAACTGCGGTGCCGAGATGGCCTTCGACCCCAAGGTTCACGCCACCGAATGCCCGTTCTGCGCGACGCCGGTTGTCGCCGACCCCGGCCTGTCGCGGCACATCCGGCCAAAGGGCGTCGCCCCCTTTGTCGTGACCGAACCCGAGGCGCATCAGGCGATGACCCGCTGGCTTGGTTCCTTGTGGTTCGCGCCCTCGGGCCTTCTGGAGTTTGCGCGCAAGGGGCGGCGGCTGGACGGGGTCTATCTGCCCTACTGGACGTATGATGCCGCGACCTCGTCCCGCTACAGCGGCCTGCGGGGGACGATCTATTACACCAGCGAAAATGTCATGGTCCGCGATCAGCACGGGCATATGCGCAGCGAAACCCGGCAGGTGCAGCAGATCCGCTGGACGCAGGTGTCGGGCCATGTCAGCCGGCTTTTTGATGACGTGCTGGTCCTGGCCTCGCGGTCGCTGCCGACCGACCATACCGAGGCGCTTGCCCCCTGGGATCTGACGCGGCTGGAACCCTATCAGCCGGAATATCTGGCCGGCTTCCGGTCCGAGACCTACAGCGTCAGCCTGGACGACGGGATGGACGAGGCGCGGTCCTTCATGGACCGGATGATCGAACGCGACGTGCGTTTCGACATCGGCGGCGACCGTCAGCAGGTGTCGGCGATCGACACCGACATCTCGGACGTGACGTTCAAGCATATCCTCTTGCCGGTCTGGACCGCCGCCTACCGGTTCAGCGGCAAAAGCTACCGCTTCGTCGTGAATGGCCAGACCGGCCGGGTCTCCGGCGAACGGCCCTGGTCATGGGTGAAGATCGTCGCGACGGCGCTGACGCTTGCCATCCTTGTCGGCGGCGGCGTCTGGTTCGCCCAGAACCCCGATCAGGCCCAGGCGATCTGGCAATGGGCGACCGGCCGCTGAGGCCTGCGGCCCTGGACGGGTCGTCGACGTGGGGCTGAGCGGGACGAGCCGATCTTCCGGTGGAAGAGCGGCCCGGCGCGCGGGGACGTTTGGCGGGATGAGCGGTGCGTGCGAGCACGCACCCTACCGCTTGGGCCGGTCGGTGCTATTCGTTGACGCCGGGCTGAACGGGGACCGCTCATGTGGGAACCGCGCGCCGGGGGACCACGGCGCGCGCGGACGGAGGGCCGCGTCTGGCGGGGACTTTGGGTCATCGGGCGGTGCGTGCGAGCACGCACCCTACCGGCGGGGCCGGGCTGCGCGGCCTCGGGGCGGGCGGAAAGGGCCGATCTTTCCGGCGGCGCTTCGGTGGGAACCTGTCCCCGGACCCTTGCCGCTATTTGGTATCGCGAAAATATGCCCTATCTCTTGACCATGTGGTTCAAGGCGCTGAGAGATCATCCTGCCGTGGCCCAGCTTGTCTGGGCTGCCCTCGTCATCGCGGCGCTGGTCGCGCTGGCGGTGCAGCGCTGGTCGCTGGCCTTCGTGGCGCTTCTGACCCTTGGCCTGACGCTGTTGCCGGTTCTGGCCGAGCGGCGGCTGGGCATCCGGCTGCCGATGAGTTTCGTCACCGCCATCGTCCTGTTCATCTTCGCCACCATCTTTCTTGGCGAAGAGCTGGATTTCTACAACCGGCTCTGGTGGTGGGACATCGCCCTTCACGGCGGCTCGGCGGTCGGCTTCGGTCTGACCGGATTTCTGTTCATGTTCATGCTGTTCGAGGGCGACCGTTACGCCGCACCCGCCTGGGCCGTCGCCCTGATGAGCTTTTGCTTTGCCGTGACCATCGGCGCGCTATGGGAGATTTTCGAATTTGCGATGGACCAGAGCTTTGGCCTCAACATGCAGAAGTCCGGGCTTGTCGACACGATGTGGGACATGATCCTTGATGCGTTCGGCGCCGGGATCGGGGCGTTTGCGGGCTATCTTTACCTGAAAGGCCGCAAGGTCCGGGGGCTGACCCGGTTCCTGCGGGAATTCATCGCGGCCAATGGCCGGCTGTTCCGCAAGGCGAGGCGGCGTGGCCGGCGGCCGGACGGAGGCGGCAGCTGACCCCTCACCGGGGGGCGCGGGATCAGAGCTTGCGCAGGATGCGGTTGACATGGCCCATCTTGCGGCCGGGCCGGGCCTCGGCCTTGCCGTAAAGGTGGATGGCCGTGTCCCTGGTCGCGGCAAGGCGCGGCACCCCGGCAATGTCATCGCCGATCAGGTTCAGCATCTCGACATCGGCATGGCGGCCGCCATCGCCCAGCGGCCAGCCCGCGACCGCCCGGATGTGCTGTTCGAACTGGTCGACCGCGCAGCCGTTCTGGGTCCAGTGACCCGAATTATGGACACGCGGCGCGATCTCGTTCACCAAAAGTCCGCCCGGCGTCACAAACAGCTCGACCCCCATGACCCCGACATAGTCAAGCGCGTTGAGGATGCGGGCCGCGAGCAGCACGGCATCGGTCCGTTCGGCCGGCGACAGGCGCGCCGGTACGGTCGTCGTGTGCAGGATGCCCGCCTTGTGGACATTCTCGCCGGGGTCATAGGCGGCGACCTCGCCCGACGGCGACCGCGCGGCGATCACCGACACCTCGCGGGTGAAATCGACGAACCCTTCCAGAACCGCCGGGGCGCCCTGCATCGCGGCCAGCGCGGCGGCGGCATCGCCCGCCGCCATGATCCGCGCCTGGCCCTTGCCGTCATAGCCAAGCCGCGTGGTCTTCAGGATTGCGGGCGTGCCGATCCGGGCCAGCGCGGCCTCAAGGTCGGCCGCCGTGGTGACGGCCGCATAGGGGGCGGTCAGAAGGCCGAGGCCGGTCAGGAAGTGCTTTTCCGCGATCCGGTCCTGACTGGTGGCCAGCGCCCGGCGGTCGGGGCGGATCGGCCGCAGGCTTTCCAGCAGGTCAAGGGCGGCGGTGGGCACATTCTCGAACTCATAGGTGATCAGGTCGACGCTTTGGGCAAAGGCGGTCAGGGCGGCGGCATCGTCATAGCCGGCGGTCGTGACCGCATGGGCCACGTCGCGCGCAGGCGGGTTGGCGGCGGGCTCGTATATATGGGTCCGGTAGCCGAGGCGCGCGGCGGCGACCGACAGCATCCGGCCAAGCTGTCCGCCGCCAAGAATGCCGATTGTGGCGCCGGGGGACAGCATCTCACTCATCGCGGGGCTCTTCCGGGATCGAGGCCGAAAGCGCGGCGCGCCACTGGTCAAGCCGTGCGGCAAGGTCCGCGTCCTGCAGCGCGAGGATCCCGGCGGCCAGAAGCCCGGCATTGGCGGCACCGGCGGCGCCGATGGCCATGGTCGCGACCGGATAGCCCCGGGGCATCTGGACGATCGAATAAAGACTGTCGACGCCGGCGAGGGCCCTGGTCTGGACCGGCACGCCGATGACCGGCACCCGGGTTTTCGAGGCCATCATCCCCGGCAGATGCGCGGCCCCGCCCGCACCGGCGATGATCACCTGCAGACCCCGCCCCGCCGCCGCCTTGCCGTAGTCCCAAAGGCGGTCCGGCGTCCGGTGGGCGGACACGATCCGCGTCTCGTAGGCGACGCCCAGCGTATCGAGGATTTCGGCCGCCTCTTTCATCGTCGGCCAGTCCGACTGCGAGCCCATGATGATGCCGACCCTGACGCCCATGCCGTCCCCCGGAAAGACGGTGCCCCGGACCAGCCCGGCACCTCTGGCGCGGACTAGCACGCGGGCAGGCACCGCGCAATGCGGCGGCAGGCCCGCCGATCGGTCCGCGCAAATGCGGCTGCCTGGGCGGGATCAGCCGGTCTTCCGCTGGAGGCGCCGGCCGGCTTATGCGGGGACCGCCTCGGCGCATCACGAGAGAGGGCAGCGCCAACCCTGCGGGGGCGGGCGCTGGCCGGTCGTTTTGGGCGACCGGGCGGTGCGTGCGAGCACGCACCCTACCGCTGACCCCGCACGGTTTTTTCTGCGACGACGGGGTGAGCGGGAAAAGCCGATCTTCCGGTGGAAGAGCCGCCCCGCTCATGCGGGAACGCGGCCCCGGGGGCGGCCTCAGAACGCACAGCAGAGGGCGGCACCTGCCCCGGGCGGCGCGAAGCGCCCCCCCTGCAGGGGCGGGCGCTGGCCGGTCGTTTTGGGCGACCGGGCGGTGCGTGCGAGCACGCACCCTACCGCTGGGCCCGCACGGTTTTTTCTGCGGCGACGGGCTGAGCGGGAAAAGCCGATCGTCCGGTGGAAGAGCGGCCCCGCTCATGCGCGAACGCCGCCCCGGGAGGGGCAGGCGCTGCCCGGCCGCGTGGGGCGACCGGGCGGCGACGGTGGAACTGTTCAGCGGGGGCAGGGTCACCGGCCCGCGCCGAATTGGGCGGCGCGGCCACTCGCCTCAGGGTATTCCGACCGGCTCCGGGATCAGCCCAGAGGTTTGAACGCGGCCCTCGCAGTCTGCACGAACGACGGGCTGCCATCCTTCAACGGCCCGACTGCCGGCAGCGGCGCGTCAAAGGGCCTCGTTTTTCTTTGTGCAAGGCAGGGTTAGTGTCAGTCTGGCAGTCGAGTGGCGGCGCGGATTGTTGCCGTGAAGGAAACCGGGGCTGCCCGGATAACGGGTTTGACGTGTTAGCGATAACACATTCTGTCGCACTCTGGCCCAATGCGCTCGGACTGCCTTGACCCGGCGCGCTATCTGCGCAACGCAGGGACAAAGAAACAAAAGGGACGACCGTCTAAGTGACTAAATCCGACGAAAATAAGCTCAAGGCCGCGACCCGCGAAGCGCTTCGCGCCGACATCCTGCGCCATCTGACCTATACGGTCGGCAAAGACCCCGAACATGCCTCGACCTTTGACTGGCGGCAGGCGGTGTCCTTCACGCTGCGCGACCGTATCGTCGAACCCTGGTTCGCCGCCACGCGCCGCACCTGGGGCGAGGACCGCAAGCGGGTCTATTACCTGTCGATGGAGTTCCTGATCGGCCGGATCCTCAAGGATGCGGCAATCAATATCGGCCTTTGGGACGAGCTGAACGAGGTTGCCCATGGCTTCGGCGTCTCGCTGGACGCCATCGCCGCCGAGGAACCGGACGCCGCCCTTGGCAATGGCGGCCTTGGCCGTCTTGCGGCCTGCTATATCGAAAGCATGGCGACGCTCGGCTGCCCGGCCTATGGCTATGGCATCCGCTATGAACACGGGCTGTTCCGCCAGCGGTTCGAGGCGGGCCATCAGGTCGAGGCGCCGGAAGACTGGCTGACCACGCGCAACCCCTGGGAATTCGACCGGCCCGAATCGGCCTATACCATCGGTTTCAAGGGCGACGTCCGCGAGGTGAACGGCCGCCGCAAATGGGTGCCGTCGGAAACCGTCATCGCCTGGGCCCATGACATGCCGGTCATCGGCTGGCAGGGACGCTGGGCCAACACGCTGCGGCTTTGGGGCGCGAAACCCACGACGCTGTTCGACCTCAACCGGTTCAACCGGGGCGACTATGCCGCTGCGGCCGAGCCCGAGGCACTGGCGCGGACCCTGTCGCGGGTGCTTTACCCCGACGACACCACCCAGGCCGGCAAGGAGCTGCGGCTGAAGCAGGAGTTCTTCCTGACCTCGGCGGCGCTTCAGGACATCATGCGGCGCTTCAAGGCCGATCACAGCGATCTGACCAAACTTCCGACCCGCGTCGCCATCCAGATGAACGACACCCACCCGGCCATCGCCGGGCCGGAACTGATCCGCCTTCTGGTCGACGACAACGGCATGTCCTTTGCCGATGCGGCGCCGATCGCGCTGCAGACGCTGGGCTATACCAACCACACGCTGCTGCCCGAGGCGCTGGAGACCTGGTCGACCTGGCTGATGGGATCGGTCCTGCCGCGCCATATGGAAATCATCGGCGAGATCGACGACTGGCACCGCGCGGCGAACCCGAAACTGTCGCCGACCAGCGGCATCGTCCGCAACCAGCAGGTCCATATGGGCGATCTGGCCTTTGTCATGTCGCACAAGGTCAACGGCGTCTCGGCGCTGCACAGCGATCTGGTGAAACGTTCGCTGTTCCCGGAACTGCACGCCCTGCACCCCGACCGGATCATCAACCAGACCAATGGCGTGACGCCGCGCCGCTGGCTGCGTCTGGCCAACCCCGGCCTGTCGTCGCTGATCACCAAGGCCATCGGCGCGGGCTGGGAGTCGGACCTTGACCGGCTGTCGGGACTTGAGAAGTTCGCCGATGACGCGGCCTTCCGGGCCGATTTCCGCGCGGCCAAGCGCGCCAACAAGGTTGCGGTGGCGAACTGGTTCAAGATGGACCTTGGCGTCGCCGTCGACCCGGCCGCGATCTTCGACGTGCAGGTCAAGCGCATGCACGAATACAAGCGGCAGCTTCTGAACGTGCTGGAAACCATCTCGCTTTGGCACAATATCCGCCAGAACCCGAACCAGACCCATGCGCCGCGCGTCAAGATCTTTGCCGGGAAGTCGGCCCCGGGTTATGCGGTGGCCAAGGAAATCGTCCATCTGATCAATGACGTGGCCAATGTCATCAACAATGATCAGGCGGTTCGCGGTCTTCTGAAGGTGGTCTATCCGGCCAACTACAACGTCTCGATGGCCGAGCGGCTGATCCCGGCGGCGAACCTGTCGGAACAGATCTCGACCGCCGGGATGGAAGCGTCCGGCACCGGGAACATGAAGTTCTCGCTGAACGGCGCGCTGACGATCGGCACGCTGGACGGCGCCAACGTCGAGATCCGCGAACAGGTCGGGGCCGAGAACTTCTTCCTGTTCGGCCTGACCGCCGACGAGGTGGTCGAGCGGCGCAAGAATGTCCTGCATTCCCGCATCGCGATCGAGGCCAGCCAGTCGCTGCGCGACGTGCTGCAGATGATCGCAGAGGGCCGCTTCAGCCCCGATCAGCCGGACCGCTATCACGGTCTGGTCGACCGGGTCTGGAACCATGACTACTTCCTGGTTGCGGCCGATTTCGCCTCGTACGAGGCGAGTCAGGCCGAGGTGGCCGAGGTCTGGACCGACAAGGAAAGATGGGATCGCATGGCGGTGCTGAACACGGCCCGCATGGGGTTCTTCTCGTCAGATCGGGCGATCCGTGGCTATATGAAAGACATCTGGGACGTGGAGTCAGCACTTTAAGGGGGCGTCAGTGGCAAAATCACCTGAGACGATACAGTTTCTGGACGCGGCCGAGGCGCAGGCCATCATGGGGGCCCGTCACGCGGACCCGTTCGCGGTGCTTGGGCCGCATGATGGCGAGGTCCGGGCACTGGTCCCGGGCGCTGCGGCGGTCTGGGCGATTGCCGGCAAAAAGCGGGTGTCGCTGATGCGCCATCCGCAGGCCGCCGACATCTGGCAGGGGCCCGTCAAGGGCGCCTACCGGCTGGCGGCGGATGACGGCGTCGGCAACAGCTGGGAATGGGAAGATCCCTACCGGTTCGGCGCCGTCCTTGGCGAGATCGACGAATATCTTCTGGGCGAGGGCAGCCACCGGCGGCTCTGGCAGGTTCTGGGCGCCCATCTGATGGAACGCGACGGGGTTCAGGGCACGCATTTCGCCGTCTGGGCCCCGAACGCGCAGCGCGTCTCGGTCGTGGGCGAGTTCAACGGCTGGGACGGCCGGCGCGCCTCGATGCGTCGGCGGGGTTCGACCGGGGTCTGGGAGATTTTCCTGCCCGCCGTGGGCGAAGGCGCCATCTACAAGTACGAAATCCTTGGCGCCAACGGCGTTCTGACGCCCCTGAAGGCCGATCCGGTCGGCTTTGGCTCGGAACATCCGCCGGCGACCGGATCGCGGGTCCGGGCACTGGGGCGCCATGCCTGGAAGGACCAGAAGTGGATGAAGACCCGCGCCGACCATCACAAGGTCGACGCGCCGATCTCGATCTACGAGGTTCACCTTGGCAGCTGGCAAAGGGCCGAGGGCGACCGTATCCTGACCTACAGGGAACTGTCGGAACGGCTGATCCCCTATGTGGTCGAAATGGGGTTCACCCATATCGAGCTTTTGCCGATCACCGAACATCCGTTCGACGGGTCCTGGGGCTATCAGCCGATCGGGCTTTATGCGCCGACCTGCCGCCACGGCACGCCGGATGAGTTCGCGGCCTTTGTCGACGCGGCCCACCAGGCCGGGATCGGCGTCATCCTTGACTGGGTTCCGGGGCATTTCCCGACCGATGAACATGGGCTCGGCCGCTTTGACGGCACTTCGCTTTATGAACATCAGGACCCCAAGGAAGGGTTCCATCAGGACTGGAACACGC
>CAZORV010000042.1:0-17784 GCA_964582215.1 uncultured Frigidibacter sp. | reverse complement strand
ATGCGGTGCCGGGGCGGCGTTCCCGCATGAGCGGGGCCGCTCTTCCACCGGAAGAGCGGCTTGTCCCGCTCAGCCCGGGCGTCAGGGGCAACACCGCCCGATCGCAATCGGCAGGGGCAATCGCCTCTGCGGTCGCGGGTCGGCACCACCCGCGCCGCCCGGCGTTGGTTCGTCCGACAGCCCCGGCGAAAGCCGGGGCCTCCTGGTCGACTGGTCGACCGGTCAGGCGTCGGCCTCGTCGGCGATGCGGGCCAGATAGCGGCCATACTGGGTTTTCAGATAGGGTTTGGCCAGCTCTCGCAGGGCGCCGCTGTCGATCCAGCCGTTTTCAAAGGCGATCTCCTCGGGGCATCCGACCTTCAGGTTCTGGCGCTCCTCGATCGTGCGGATGAACTCGGCGGCCTCAAGCAGGCTTTCATGGGTGCCGGTGTCCAGCCAGGCAAACCCCCGCCCCAGCTTTTCGACGTTCAGCCCGCCCCCCGCCCGGTAAAGGTTCAGAAGATCGGTGATCTCCAGCTCGCCCCGCGCCGACGGCGTGATCGACCGGGCCAGCTTCGGCGCCTCGCCATCCAGAAAGTAGATCCCCGTCACCGCATAGGAACTTTTCGGCGCCGCCGGCTTTTCGACGATCGACAGGACCCGGTCCTGACGGTCGAACTCGACCACCCCGTAGCGTTCGGGGTCCGACACCCGATAGCCAAAGACCGTCCCGCCCGCAGGCCGCCCGTCCGCCGCCGCCAGCCGGGCCGGCAGGCCCTCGCCGAAAAACACATTGTCGCCCAGCACCATGGCCGAGGCGGCACCGGCCAGAAAGTCTTCGGCCAGGATATAGGCCTGGGCAAGCCCGTCGGGCGAGGGCTGGACGATATAGGTAAAGCTCATCCCCCAGTCGGCGCCAGAGCCGAGCAGCGCCTGAAACTGCGGCAGATCGCGCGGGGTCGAGATGACGGCAACCTCGCGGATCCCCGCCAGCATCAGTGCCGACAAGGGGTAGTAGATCATCGGCTTGTCATAAAGCGGCAGCATCTGCTTGGAGACTGCATGGGTGATCGGATAAAGCCGGGTGCCCGACCCGCCGGCCAGAATGATGCCCTTGCGGTCTGTTGCCTTCATGACAGTCTCTCCAGTTCTTCGATGACGGTCCGAAGACCGCTGCGCCAGTCGGGCTGGCCGATGGCATAGGCGTCGCGGATGCGGCTGCAGTCCAGGACGGAATTGGCGGGGCGCCGGGCCGGGGTCGGATAGTCGGCCGTGGTGATCCGGGTGATCGCCGGTTTCCGCGCCATGGAAGAGGCGGCAAAGACCGCCTCGGCAAAATCGGCCCAGCTGCAGGCGGGCGCGCCGGCGAAATGAAAGATCCCCGACCGGCCGCGCCCTTCGTGAAAGGCCGAAGCGATGGCCAGAAGCGCCCGCGCGATCTCATGCGCCGGGGTCGGGCCGCCGCGCTGGTCATCGACCACCGACAGGCTGTCGCGCCCGGCGCCGACCCGCAGCATGGTCTTGACGAAATTCTTGCCATGGGCCGAAAAGACCCAGGCGGTGCGCAGGATCACATGGGCCCCGCCCGCCGCCGTCACCTGACGCTCGCCCTCAAGCTTGGTCGCGCCATAGGCGCCAAGCGGGGCCACCGCGTCATCCTCGGCCCAGGGACGAAGGCCCGCGCCGTCAAAGACATAGTCGGTCGAGACATGCAGGAACGGCAGCCCCCGCGCCGCCGCCGCCCGGGCCATGGCGCCCGGGGCATCGGCATTGACCAGCTCGGCCGTGGCGCGATCGGTCTCGGCGGCGTCGACGGCGGTGTAGGCGGCGGCGTTGATGATGACGTCCGCATCCGTGGCCATGACCGCCGCCCCGCAGGCGGCAGGGTCGGTCAGATCGGCGCGCGCACGCCCAAGCTGGGTGATCCCGGCCCCGATCAGCGGCGCGTTCCGCAGAAGTTCGACAGCGACCTGACCGGTCTGACCGAAACAAAGAATTTTCATGCTGGGTCCGAGGTTAACGCCCGCCTGATTTCCACTAGGCCCGCCGCAAAAGCAAGCCCGCCCTGACGGAGCGGCGAAAATCCCCCCGGACCGGGGTCAAAGTGCTCGCGCGGGAAACACCTTGCTTCACGACATGTTGAGCGGACTGTCACAGGGATTGGCATTCGCCGGAAAAGTGCCATCTGTCGCCGTGACGGTTCGCGCCCGCGTCAGCGAGGCCACGGGGGGCACGCGACAGTCGGCCGGATCAGCCGGCGGGCACCGAAGGGTGCGGGCAGCCTCGCAGGAAGAACACGATGTCGCAATTCTACAAGATCGCCCGCGGACCGGCAGGGTTCTATGCGGGGGCATCCATTCTGGCGCTGGCGCTGGCCATCGGCGCGCCGCTGGCGGCGCGGGCCGAGGTGGGGGCCGAGGTGCGGGCGGATCAGCCGCTGCCCTCTTATGCCGACATTGTCGCTGCCGACAAGCCGGCGGTGGTGACCGTCACCACCGAAATCGCCGCCGCCCCGCGCCAGATGCAGAACGGCGCCGACGGCGGCCTGCCGCCCGACGAATTCTTCCGCCGCTTCTTCGGCGAAAACGGTCAGGTGCCGGGCATGCCGCAGGTGCCGGGGCAGGGCGGCGGGCCGGACATGCCGCAGGAAAAGGCCATGGCGCTGGGCTCGGGCTTCATCGTCAGCGCCGATGGCACGGTCGTGACCAACAACCATGTCGTTGATCATGCGACGAAAATCACCGTGACGCTGGACGATGGCACCGAACTGCCCGCCACTCTGGTCGGGACGGATGCCAAGAACGACATTGCGGTCCTCAAGGTCGATGCCAAGGGCAGCCTGCCGACCGTCGACTGGGGCGATTCCGACGCCTTGCGGGCCGGGGATGCGGTTCTGGCGATCGGCGACCCGTTCGGCATCGGCACCACCGTCACCGCCGGGATCGTCTCGGCCCGGGGGCGCGATCTTCACAACGGCCCCTATGACGACTTCATCCAGATCGACGCCGCGATCAACCATGGCAACTCGGGCGGGCCGCTGGTCGATGCGACGGGCAAGGTCGTGGGCATCAACACCGCGATCTATTCGCCGAACGGCGGCAATGTCGGCGTCGGCTTTGCCATCCCCTCGGCGCAGGCCCGGGCGGTTGTCGAAAAGATCGTGGCCAACGGGACGATCGAACATGGGTTCATCGGCGTGCAGATCCAGCCGGTTGATCAGGATGTGGCCGGCGCGCTTGGGCTGACGGCGGCGAAGGGCGCGCTTGTGGCCTCGGTCCAGGACGGCTCGCCCGCGGCGGCGGCCGGGATCCGGGCGGGGGATGTGGTGCTGACGGTGAACGGGGCGGCCGTGGCCGATCCGCGCGGGCTGTCGCGGGCGATCGCCGATCTGGCGCCGGGCGACAAGGCCAGCCTGAAGGTCTGGCGCGGCGGGCAGGAGACGGCGCTTGACCTGACGGTCGGCCGTCTCGGCGCCGAAGAGGCGACCAACGATGTCGCCCCCGACCCGCAGGCGCCCGAGGTGGGCGTGGCCGCGCTGGGGCTCAGGGTCCAGACCCTGACCGACGGCGATGCCCAAAGCCTCGGGCTGGCGGCGGGGACGGCGGGTGTCGTGATCACCGACGTCGATCCGGCGGGCAAGGCGGCGGCCGAAGGGCTGGTGCCGGGTGACGTGATCGAAAGCGTCAATCAGGCGCCCGTCGCTTCGGCCGAGGAACTGAGCGAGGCTTTGAAGGCGGCGCAAAAGGCCGACCGCACGGCCGCGCTTCTGATGATCGACCGGCACGGGCAGAAGTCCTTCGTGGCCGTGCCGCTGGCCTGAGCCCCGGCGCGCGCTGCGGCCCCGGCGTCTGACCGGGCGCGGGCGTTCTCAGTCGGCGGTGTCCCGTGATCATGCCGCCCTGCGTCGGTCCCGCCTGCACGCC
The DNA here is from genome assembly GCA_964582215.1 of uncultured Frigidibacter sp. Lineage (GTDB taxonomy): Bacteria > Pseudomonadota > Alphaproteobacteria > Rhodobacterales > Rhodobacteraceae > TMP-24. The sequence continues at coordinate 13,882 of CAZORV010000042.1, read as the reverse complement.
CGGTCGCCCAGAGCGACGGGGCAGCGCCTGCCCTTCGTTGGCGGGGGCCGAGATGGTCCCGGGACGGCATTCCCGCATGAGCGGGGCCGCTCTTCCGCTGGAAGATCAGCCTTTCCCGCTCAGCCCGCCGCTGGGGCGTGGGCCCGCGCGCCCGGTCGGCAGCGGTAGGGTGCGTGCTCGCACGCACCGCCCCGGACCCAAAGCGCCGGACTGGGACAGCACCGCCTCACTCGGCAGGGGCGCGCGACCCTGCCGTGACGCACCATTTCCACTCGCACCGCCCGGTCGCCCAAAGCGACCGGGCAGCGCCTGCCCCTCCGGGGGGCTGGCGCTTCGCGCCATCCGGGGCAGGCACTGCCCTCTGTCGCGGGGGCCGAGATGGTCCCGGGGCGGCATTCCCGCTTGAGCGGGGCCGCTCTTCCACTGGAAGATCGGCCTTTTCCGCTCAACCCGCCGCTGGGGCGTGGGCCCGCGCGGCTGGTCCGCAGCGGTAGGGTGCGTGCTCGCACGCACCGCCCCCGGACCCAAAGCGCCGGAATGGGACAGCACCGCCTCACTCGGCAGGGGCCATCGCCCCTGCCGCCACGCCACCAATCCGACCCGCACCGCCCGGTCGCCCAAAGCGACCGGGCAGCGCCTGCCCGTCCTGGCGTCTGGCGTTGCCCTCTGCCGCTGTTGGCCGAGACGGCCCCCGGGTGGCGTACCGGCCTGAGCGGGGCCGCATTGCCGAAGGACGATCGGTCTTGTCCGCCCGGCACGGCGTCGGCCAGGGCACTGGCGTCGGCAGAGTGAACAGGGTGCCACCGAATATCTTCGGGCGGCGCGCTCTCAGCCGGTGCCCAGCCGTTTGCCCACCCCGTCGCGGTCCTGCAGCGCGCGCCACCAGCCCTCGTTCTCAAGGAACCAGGTGACGGTCTTCTCCAGCCCCTCTTCCAGCGTGACCGAGGGCCGCCAGCCGAGTTCGCGGCTGATGCGGCCGGGGTCGATGGCGTAGCGCTGGTCATGGCCGGGACGGTCGGTGACAAAGGTGATCTGTTCGGCATAGGGCCGGTTTCCCGGCCGCTTTTCATCCAGAATGGCGCAGATCTTTTCGACCAGGCCGAGGTTCGTCGCCTCATTCTCGCCGCCGATATTGTAGCTGCGGCCGACCGCGCCCCTTTGCACCACCGTCAGCAGCGCCTCGGCGTGATCCTCGACGAACAGCCAGTCCCGCACATTGTCGCCCTTGCCGTAGATCGGGATCGGCGCCCCGGCCAGGGCCTTGAGGATGACGACCGGAATCAGCTTTTCGGGGAAATGATAGGGGCCGTAATTGTTGGAACAATTGGTCAGGACCACCGGCAGGCCATAGGTCTCGTGCCAGGCGCGGACCAGATGGTCGGACGCGGCCTTCGACGCCGAATAGGGCGAGCGGGGGTCATAGGGCGTGTCTTCGGTGAACTTGCCGGTCGGCCCGAGGCTGCCGAAGACCTCGTCGGTCGAGATATGGTGAAAGCGGAAGGCCGGCGGCTTGCCCGCCGCTGTCCAGTGGGCGCGGGCGGCCTCGAGCATCACATAGGTGCCGGTGATGTTGGTCTCGATAAAGGCGGCGGGGCCGTCGATCGACCGGTCGACATGGCTTTCGGCGGCCAGATGCATGATCGCGTCCGGGCGGTGGCGCGCCAGAATCGCGTCGATGCGGGCGCGGTCGCAGATGTCGGCCTCTTCAAAGGCGTACAGCGGGCTGTCGGCCACCTCGGCCACATTGGTCAGGCTGCCCGCATAGGTCAGCTTGTCCAGATTGACGACCTGAAGGCCCGCCCGCACCGCGCGCCGCACCACGGCCGAGCCGATGAAGCCGGCGCCACCTGTTACCAGAAGTTTCATGATCAGGACCCGTAGCTGAAGGGTGTGGCAAAATCTTGCAGCCCCGGCGCGGCGCGGTCCTTGGCCGACAGGATCGCGGTGGCCGGGTCGATCCCCCAGTCGATGCCGATCGCGGGGTCGTCAAAGCGCACGGCACCGTCGCAGTCGGGGGCATAGACGTCGGAACATTTGTACAGAAGTTCGCTGTCCGGTTCGCGGGTGACGAAGCCGTGCAGGAAACCGGCGGGGATCAGAAGTTGCCTGCCGTCCCCGGCCGAAAGCTCGTACCCCACCCATTTGCCATAGGTCGGCGAGCCCTTGCGGATATCGACGGCCACGTCGAACACCCGGCCGCGCCCGCAGCGGACCAGCTTGGTCTGGGCATGGGGCGGCGACTGGAAATGCAGGCCGCGCACGGTTCCCACATCGCGGGAATAGGAATGGTTGTCCTGCACAAACTCGTACCGGAGGCCGCTTTTGGCCAGCGTCTCCTTGTTCCAGACCTCGGAAAACCAGCCCCGTTCATCGCCGAAACGGCGCGGGGTCAGCAGGAGAACGCCGGACAGCGGGGTTTCTTCAGTCAGCATGTGAACCTGCAAAACGGAAACTTTCAGCGGTCTTAGTCGTTCCGGCGCCGCCTGAAAAGGGTTTCGCGGCCGGATCGGGTCAACCGTGGGCCGCTGCCGCGCGCGGATTGTCGGGAAACCGCCAGCTTTCGGCATCCGCGGCGATCCGGGCGGCCACCTCGCGCAGGCCGGGGGCGGCATCCTCCAGCGTCGCCAGCGAGGTCTCGGCGATGGTGGCGGTCAGCGACAGGCCGCCAAGGACGCGGCCATGGGCCGACAGGACCGGCACCGCGACGCAGATGATGCCGGGCTCATGTTCCTGGCGGTCAAGCGCATGGCCGCATGCGCGGATCGCGTTCAGTTCCTGTTGCAGCGCGCCCGGGCTGGTCAGCGTCCGGTCGGTATAGCGGTGAAAGGCCATCTGCGGCAAAAGCCGCGCGATCTGGTCGCCCGGCAGAAAGGCCAGCATCGCCTTGCCGACGCCGGTACACCATGCCGGTCCGACCCGCCCGGCCTGGCTGAACATCTCGACCGGCTGGCGGGCGTTGCGCTTGTCGACATAAAGCACATGCGCGCCGTCAAGCTGGGCCAGATGCACCGTCTCGGCGCGCGCGTCCGACAGAAGGTCAAGATGCGGGCGCGCGATCGGCGCCAGCGAGGATTGGGCCCAGGCGGCATGGGCCAGCCGCACCAGCCGGACGCCGGGGCTGTAGGCGGCGCGGTCGGGGTCGAAGGTCAGCATGCGCTGGCTGACCAGCGTCTGCAGAAACCGGAACAGCGTCGCCTTGGGGTAGGGGCTGCCGGCCAGAAGTTCGGAAAAGCGCACCGGCCGGCCGAAAGCCGCAACCTGGTCCAGCACATCCAGCGCCTTGCCGACGGTGCCGTCGCCTGACGGGTCGGTTTGCATCCGCGTCTCCCTGCCTTGTCGCCCCGGCCGGCGGCAACATGATTGACAGGCTAGCAGTTCGGCGGGTATGGTTTCAATCATTAAAACACGGTTCCAAATAATGGAACTTCATCGGCGTCGGGGCGCCAGAGGGGACACGATGGACGATCAGCCAGTCTATCCCGACCTGCGGGGTGCGTCGGTGTTCATCACCGGCGGCGGCGCGGGCATCGGCGCCAGCCTGACCGAGGGCTTCCTGCGGCAGGGCGCCAGGGTCGCCTTTGTCCAGCGCTCGGACGCGACCGAATTCTGCGACCGGATGGAGGCGGCGACCGGCGCGCGGCCGCTGTATCTGCGCTGCGACATTACCGACGGCGCGGCGCTGACGGCGGCGGTGGCGGCGGCGGCGGCGGCGCATGGGCCGGTCGGGGTGCTGGTCAACAATGCCGCCAATGATCAGCGCCATGCCACGCTTGAGGTCGACGAAGCCTTCTGGAACTGGTCGATGAACATCAACCTCAGGGCCTATTTCTTTGCGGCCCAGGCGGTGATCCCGGGGATGCAGGCGGCGGGTGGCGGGTCGATCATCAACTTTTCCTCGATCAGCTACATGATGGGGAATGCGGGTTACCCCGTCTATGTGGCCGCGAATGCCGCGATCAACGGCCTGTCGCGTGCCCTTGCGCGCGAATTCGGGCCGGACCGCATCCGGGTGAACGCCCTGGCCCCGGGCTGGGTGCTGACGCAAAAGCAGAAGGACCAGTGGGTGACGCCCGAGGGGCTGGCCGCCCATGTCGCGCGGCAATGCCTGAAGGACACGCTGGAGCCGCAGGATATCGTCGGGGGCGTGCTGTTTCTGGCGTCGGGCGCGTCGCGGATGATGACCGGGCAGATGCTGGTCATCGACGGCGGCGTCGTGGTCAGCGGATGAAGGGGCTGGGCTGGATCGCGGTCGACTGGGGGACAACGAACCTCAGGGCCTGGGCGATCGGCGCGGGCGGGGCGGTGCTGGCCCGGGCGACGGGCGGGCCCGGGATGGGCGCGCTGTCGCCCGACGGGTTCGAGCCGGCGCTGATCGGGCTGGTCGGCGGCTGGCTGCCCGACTGGGGGACGGTGGAGGTGCTGGCCTGCGGCATGGTCGGCAGCCGGCAGGGCTGGATCGAGGCGCCCTATCGCGCGGTGCCCTGCCAGCCGCTGGCAACGACCGGGCTGGTGTCGCCTGCGGTCCGGGACGGGCGGTTGCGCGTCCGCATCATCCCCGGCCTCAGCCAGGCCCGCCCCGCCGATGTGATGCGCGGCGAAGAGGTGCAAATTAAGGGATTCCTGACTTGTCAGCCCGACTTTGACGGCGTCCTCTGTCTGCCGGGCACCCATTCCAAGTGGGTCCGTGTCAGTGCAGGTGAAGTTGTGAGTTTTCAGACCTTTATGACCGGAGAGCTGTTTGCGCTTCTGGGGGAACGCTCGGTGCTGCGCCATGGGATGGCGGACGGCGGGCGGGACGATTCGGCCTTTGCCGAGGGGGTCGGGCAGGCGCTGTCGCGGCCCGAACGAATCGCGGCGCAGCTGTTCGCGATCCGGGCCGAGGGGCTGTTGACCGGGCTTTCGCCCGCCGCCGCACGGTCGCGGCTTTCGGGTCTTTTGATCGGGGCCGAGCTGGCGGGCGCGCGGCCCTACTGGCTGGGGCAGGAGGTTGCGCTCATCGGTGCGCCCGGGGTTTCCGAGGCCTACCGCGACGCGCTGGCGCTGCAGGGTGTCACGGCGCGGACCGAGGATGCCGGGGACATGGTGCTTGCCGGGCTGATCGCCGCGCAGGCGGAACCGGGCGGGGTGGCCGCATGAAACGCCGCGCGCTGATCGCCATCCTGCGGGGCGTGACACCGGCCGAGGCACCGGCCATCGGCGCGGCGGTTCTGGCCGCCGGGATCGACCGGATCGAGGTGCCGCTGAACTCGCCCGATCCGCTGCAAAGCATCGCGCTGCTGGCCCGGGCGCTGGGCGACCGGGCGCTGATCGGGGCGGGCACCGTCCTGACCGAGGCTGACGTCGAGGCCGTGGCCTTTGCGGGCGGGCGGCTGGTCGTGTCGCCGAACTGCGATCCGGTGGTGATTGCGCGGACCAAGGCGCGCGGCATGCAAAGCTGGCCGGGCGTGGCGACGCCGACCGAATGTTTCACCGCGTTGCAGGCCGGTGCCGACGGGCTGAAGCTGTTCCCGGGATTTCTGGTCGGTCCGGCGGGGCTGAAGGCCATGCGCGCCGTGCTGCCGCCGCCGACGCAGGTCTATGCGGTCGGCGGCGCCGGGCCGGAGAATTTCGCCGAATGGATCGCGGCCGGTGCCAGCGGCTTCGGCATCGGCTCTGCGCTCTATCAGCCGGGAATGGCGGCGGCCGAGGTCGGCCAGCGCGCCCGCGCCCTGGTCAAGGCCTTCGAGGCGGCCGTCGCGGGCTAGGCCTGACACCGGTCTGTCCGGGTTGCGGAAGTGACGACGTCGCGCCGGTCGGCAGAGGCCGGTGGCCCTGCCGTTGCGTACCGTTGCCACCTTTGCCACCTTTGCTGCGCCATCGGGCCAGGCACCGCCCTCGGTCGGTGCGGGCCGGCATGGCCGCGGGACCGCTCTCGCACCGGAGGATCGACCTCTCCCGCTCGGCCCGCGCCGACGACAGGGACGCCGCCGTCTCAGTCGGCAGGGGCCAGCGACCCTGCCGCCGCGCAAGGCTGCCACCCACACCGCCCGGTCGCCCGAAGCGACCGGGCAGCGCCTGCCCCTCCCGGGGGCTGGCGCTTCGCGCCGCCCGGGGCAGGCTCTGCCCTCTGTCGGTGGCGGTTGAGATGGTCCCGGGGAACCGTTCCCAAATGAGCGGGGCCGCTCTTCCACCGGAAGATCGGCCTTTTCCGCTCAGCCCGGCGTCCCCGGAGCGTGGCTCAGCGGTAGGGTGCGTGCTCGCACGCACCGCCCCGGCCGCCCAGAGCGACCGGCAGCGCCTGCACCTCCGGGGGGCTGGCACTGCCCTCTGTTGTGTGTGCTGAGCCGGTCCCGGGGCGGCGTTCTCACGGAAGCGGGGCCGCTCTTCCACAGGAAGATCGGCCTTTCCCGCTCAACCCGGCGTCGGAGAAAACCGTGCGGACTCAGCGGTAGGGTGCGTGATCGCACGCACCCCGGGGGGCCCAAAGCCGCCAGCGCCTGCCCGTCCCGGGGCCGGCGCTCCGCGCCACCCGGGGCAGGCACTGCCCTCTGTTGCAACGGGTTGAAGCGACCCCGGCGAGATGTTCCCGCAAGGCTGGGGCTGCTCTTCCGCGGGAAGATGAGCCTCGTCCGCACAGCCCAACGTGGCGGGAAGCGACCGCGCCGCCTCAGTCGGCAGGGGCAAGTGACCCTGCCGCCACACGCCGGTCCCACGCGCACCGCCCGGTCGCCCAAAGCGAGCGGGCAGCGCCTGCCCCTCCGGGGGGCTGGCGCTCCGCGCCATCCGGGGCAGGCGCCGCCCTCTGTTGGAGGCGGTTGAGATGGTCCCGGGGAACCGTTCCCAAATGAGCGGGGCCGCTCTTCCACCGGAAGATCGGCCTTTTCCGCTCAGCCCGGCGTCCCCGGAGCGTGGCTCAGCGGTAGGGTGCGTGCTCGCACGCACCGCCCCGGCCGCCCAGAGCGACCAGCAGCGCCCGCACCTCCGGGGGGCTGGCGCTTCGCGGCATCCGGGAAAGGTGCCGCCCTCTGTCCTGACAGGCCGAGATCGTCCCCGCGCAACCCGGCGCCCCGGGGCGCCACCTCCGCCAATAGGGCGCGACGCGGCCCCTGCGGAGGCCGGGGCCTCCTGGTCAACCGGCCGGCTGCCGGAGGTTCCAACAGACGCTGCACCGGGTCCCGTGGCGCGAATCCCCCTGCCGCGGCGCCTGGACGAACACTTCTGCGCCGGTGCGTCTGACGACGCGAGACCCGCAAGTCTGCCAAATCCGGGCACAAGGACCGGCGCGCCGGCTGTAATAACGCGGGAATAACGCTACAAGTGCCAGTAGAGAAACGATCGACCGACGATCGCTCTGGAACGGGCTTGATTTCTGGGGCATCTAGAGAGGAGTGGCGTCCGGTGCCGTTGGGGCAGCGGTCAGTGTGTGTGCGTGCCTGTTTGCGCAAATCTAGTCAGGCCAATCGTTTGGATCAGAGGATTGCAGGATTGTCAGCGCGAAGAGACCGGGCGCGGCGCACGCGCCCCGGGGTTTGGCCCGGTAGATCCCCGGCCGCATCGAAAGAACGCCTGACATGGGCGTGACATCGAAGCGCATTCTGGTGACCGGCGGCGCGGGCTTTCTCGGCTCGCATCTTTGCGAACGGCTGATTGCGGCCGGGCACGATGTTCTTTGCGTCGACAATTACTTCACCGGCCGCCGGGACAATGTCGCCCATCTGATCGGCAATCCGCGGTTCGAGATCATGCGCCATGACGTGACCTTCCCGCTTTATGTCGAAGTGGACGAGATCTACAATCTGGCCTGCCCGGCAAGCCCGGTCCATTACCAGCACGACCCGGTCCAGACCACCAAGACCAGCGTCCATGGCGCGATCAACATGCTCGGCCTCGCCAAGCGCCTCCGCGCCAAGATCCTGCAGGCCTCGACCTCCGAGGTTTACGGCGACCCGACCGTCCATCCGCAGACCGAGCAATATTGGGGCAACGTCAACCCGATCGGCATCCGGTCCTGCTATGACGAGGGCAAGCGCTGCGCCGAGACGCTGTTTTTCGACTATCACCGCCAGCATGGGCTGCGGATCAAGGTCGCGCGGATCTTCAACACCTACGGGCCGCGCATGCATCCGCAGGACGGCCGCGTCGTGTCGAACTTCATCATGCAGGCGCTGCAGGGCCAGCCGATCACCATCTACGGCGAGGGGCAGCAGACCCGGTCCTTCTGCTTTGCCGACGATCTGGTCGAAGGGCTGATCCGCCTGATGAACACCGGGGACGAGATCACCGGCCCGATGAACATCGGCAACCCGGTCGAGATGACGATCCGCGAGCTGGCCGAACTGGTGGTCGGGATGACCGGATCGAAGTCGCAACTGGTCTACGAGCCGCTGCCGCATGACGACCCGGTGCAGCGCCGCCCCGACATCGGCTTTGCCGAACGGGCGCTTGGCTGGCAGCCGCAGGTGGGTCTGCGCGACGGGCTGGCGCGGACCATCGCCTATTTCGACGAATTGCTGCGGGCGGGGGCACGGCAGGGATGAGGACCGAGGCGCTTGATCGGTCCGGCGGTCTGGCCAGCCTTTTGTGGGTGGTCGCGGCGGTTCTGTCGGTGGCCAGCGTGCTGATCATCAACGGCCGGCCGTTGTTCTATTACGATACGGTGGGCTATTACGCCCAGGGCACAGTGGCGCTGGACCAGCTTGGCGGGGCGCCGGACCCGATGACAACGGCGAAGGCCGCGGATGCGGGCACCGGCCCGGTTGCCGCCGCGCCGCGCACGGTCGACGGGTCGCGCTCGCCCTTCTATTCGCTTTTGGCCGGGGTCTTTGCCCGGATCGGGGTCTTTGACGCCCTGCTGCTGTTCAACGGCGCCTGTCTTTACCTGTCGCTCTGGCTTTTGTCGCGGATCGTGCAGCGGCTTTATGCGCCGGGGGCAAGCCGGGCGCGGCTGGTCGCGGTGCCGGTCATTGCGGCCTCGCTCGGCTCGCTGCCGTTTTACGCGGCCTATCTCATGCCGGACCTGATGGCGCCGGTCCTGTTGCTGGTCGTTGCGACCCTGGCGGCCTTTGCCCGGTCGATGGGGCGGGGCGAGCTGTTGCTGGCCTTCGCGCTCGGCTCGCTTGCCATCGTCTCGCACCTGTCGCATTTCGCCATCGGCGCGGCGCTGGTGCCCGCCACCGCCCTGATCGCGGTCATTGCCGAACGCCGCCGCTGGTGGCTGGCGCCGCTGATCGTCGCGGCCATCGTCGGCGTGGCCTTCGTCCAGCAGGTCACCTTCCGCGTACTGGCGCAGCGCGCCACCCATTCCGAAGTGGTCATCAAGCCCTTCCTGACCGCGCGGCTGATTCAGGACGGGCCGGGCTATGACTGGCTGGCCAGCCATTGCCCCGACGCAGCGGTGCCGACCTGCAAGCTGTGGGAGGCGCTGCAATGGTCGGACGATCCTTACCGGCTGACCGCCTCGCATATCGTCTTTGAGACCAGCAAGCGGCTGGGCTCGCTGCGCCTGATGACGCCCGAGGATCAGAAGGCCGTTGCCGACGCGCAGGTGGATTTCTTCAGGACGGTGCTGACGGACATGCCGTTCGCGGTGACCACGGCGGTGATCGGCAATGCGCTGAAACAGTCGGCGATGGTGTCGATCGACATGACCGTCCAGACCGACGAGGTTGTGGATGTGAACCGCCCGGTGACCGGCGTTCTCAGCGGGCCGCTTGACCATGGGCGGATCACGCAGGATCGCCAGTGGATCGGGCCGCTGGTGGCCTTTCAGCGGGTGCTGTACGCCGGGTCGCTGGTCATCGCGCTGGCGCTGATCGTGTCGCGCGGGCTGCCGGGGGGCCTCAGGGCCTTTGGCGTGATGATCATTCTGGGGATACTTGCGAATGCGCTGGTCTGCGGCGGCATCTCGCAGCCCGCGACGCGCTACGGGGCGCGGGTGATCTGGCTGCTGCCGATGCTGGCGGCGATGCTGTTCTACTGGGCGGCCCATGCGGCCGAGGATGAGGAATGAGCGAAGCCCCGGTTGCCATTTCGGTGATCGTGCCCGCCTATCGTGCGGCGGCGCTGCTGCCGCGCGTGCTGGAACCGCTGATGGCGATGCTGGCACGCGGCGAACTGGCCGAGGTCATCGTCGTCGACGACCAGTCGCCCGACGACACGGCCGAGGTGGCGCGGCGTCTGGGTGCCCGCGTCATCACCACGCCCGCCAACGGCGGCCCCGGTGTCGCGCGCAATCTGGCCGCCGGGGTGGCCAGCGGCGAGGTCCTGTGGTTCGTCGACAGCGATGTGGTCGCCTGGCCCGATGGCGCGGCGCGTCTGCAGGCGGCCTTTGCCGACCCGACCGTCGCCGCCGTCTTCGGGTCCTACGACCCGGCGCCCGAGGGCAGCTGGTTCGCCCGCTACAAGAACCTGATGCACCGCTATTACCACCAGACCGCCCGGCGGACGGCACGGACCTTCTGGGCCGGTTGCGGCGCGGTCCGGGCCGGGATGTTCCGCCAGCTGGGCGGCTTTGACGTGGCGACCTACCGCGTGCCCTCGATCGAGGATATCGAACTTGGCTACCGCATCCACGCCGCGGGCGGGGTCATCTGCGTCGACCCGGCGCTTCTGGGCAAGCATCTGAAACAATGGACGATCCGGCAGGCGATCCACACCGACATTTTCCGTCGGGCGCTGCCATGGTCACGTCTGATGATCGCCCGCGAAGGGCTGGGCGACGACCTGAACACTTCGCGCGGCGAGCGGTTGCGGGCGGTGCTGGCGGGGCTGTTTCTGGCCAGCATCCTGCTGATGCCGCTGATCGGCTGGGGCTGGGCGGCGGGGCTTTGCGCACTGGTGCTGGCGGGCAACTGGCAGCTCTTTTCCTTTTTCATAGCGCATCTTGGCCTTATGCGGGCCATTTTGGCGATCCTTTATCATCAGATTTACTACGTCTATTCGGCGGGCGCCTTTGCCTGGTGCCTGTTCGAATATCACGTGCTTGGCGTAAGGAACCGGTTGCATGTCCCCTGAAGATCAAAGCGTGAAGCCCAGGGCCCGCGCCCCGGCCAAGGTCCGGGCCGATGCGCCGCTGGCGGTCAAGACCGCCGAAGGGTTCGAGGGTCTGTCGCTGTCCGTCGTCGTCCCCGCCTTTAACGAGGAAGGCGCGATCCTGCACACGATCGAGGATATCCGCCGCGAAATGGACGCGACCGGCGTGCCCTATGAGGTCATCGTCATCGACGACGGGTCCGAGGACCGGACCCTGGACATCGCCCGCGGGACGGGGGTGATCGTCGACAGCAATCAGGTCAACACCGGCTATGGCGCCAGCCTCAAGCGCGGCATCCGGCATGCCCAATATGAATATGTGGCGATCATCGACGCCGACGGCACCTATCCCGCGCGCTACCTGCCCGAGATGCTGAAGATGTGCCGGGCGCAGGACATGGTCGTGGGCGACCGGGGGGCGGCGATGAAGAATGTCCCCTGGATCAGGAAGCCGGCGAAATGGGTGCTGAACACCTTTGCCTCGTTCCTGGCGGAACGGCGGCTGAACGATCTGAACTCGGGCCTCAGGGTGTTCCGCAAGTCGGAACTGGTGCCGTTCATCCCGCTGCTGCCGCAGAAGTTTTCCTTTACCACCACGATCACCCTTTGCATGTCCTGCAACGGCAAGCGGATGGTCTATACGCCGATCGAATATGGCAAGCGGGTGGGCAAGTCGAAAATCCGGCCGGTGGACTTTCTGAACTTCATCATCCTTGTCCTGCGGATGACGGTGCTGTTCAACCCGCTCAGGGTGTTCATCCCGCTGTGTCTGATGCTGATGGGGCTGGGCGTCGCCAAGTTCATCTATGACCTTTTCCTCGACAACCTGTCGGAAACCACGGTCTTTGCCTTTCTCTCGGCGCTGATCATCTGGTCGCTCGGGCTGATCGCCGACATGATCTCGCGTCTGCATCTGAGGCCGTGACCATGGCCGTTTCCGGCAAGGCGCTGAAGAACAAGGCGCTGAAGAACAAGGCGCTGAAGAAATGGGCCGTCCGGGCGGGCGGCTCGGCGGCGGCGCTGGCGCTGATCTTCTGGTTCCTGCCGAAAGAGGCGATCCTTGACGGCTTTTCGCGCCTGACGCCGGGGGTCTTTCTCGGGGTATTCTGCGCCTTTCTGGCCTGCCATGTGGCGGCGGCGTTCAAATGGTGGATGCTGATGGACCGGGCCTTGCCGTTTGGTCCGGCGCTGAGGGCGCATTTTGCCGGGCTTGCGGCCAACCTTGCCTTGCCGGGGGCTGCGGGGGGGGATGCGGTCCGGGCGGGCATGGCGCATGTGGCGCTGCGCGACGGGCCCAAGGTGGCGGCGGCGGCGGTCGGTGACCGGCTGATCGACATGGTGGGACTTGCGGGCCTCAGTCTTGCCGGGCTGGCGTTCCTGGCGCGGGGCGCCAATGCGACGCTGGCCTATCTGGCGGCGGCGGTGATCATCGGCGGTGCGGTTGCGGCCTTGTTCCTGTTTCCGGTGCTGGCGCGCCGGCTTTGGGGGCGCTTTCCGGGCCTGCCCGCCCGGGGGCTGGTGCTGCGGCTGGCCGATGCGTTCGGCAGCCTTGGCCGGCGGCCGTTCCTGTTGCTGTTCTCGTTGGTCCTGTCGGCGGCGATTCAGGCGGTGCTGATCTGGCTGTCGGTGCGTCTGGCGCTGCCGGTCGGGGTTCATGTACCGCTGGCGGCCTGGTTCTTCGCCTGGCCTCTGGCCAAGATCATCGCCACCCTGCCGATTTCGCTGGGTGGTCTCGGGGTGCGGGAAAGTTCGCTGGCGGCATTATTGGTGCCATTCGGGGCCAGCGCCGCACAGGTTGTCGCCTCGGGCCTGGCCTGGCAGGCGATCCTCTATCTGACCGGGGCGCTGGGCGCGCTGGTCCTGACGATTTCCGGCGGCAGCCTTGCGGCCCGCCAAAAGGCATTTGAGGAGTAGATCATGGCGAAACGCCCAAGCGTCACCATTCTGGGGGCGGGTCCGGCCGGTATTGCCGCCGCCCACGCGCTGCGCAAGGCCGACAAGGCCGATGTCGAGGTGCTGGAACGCGCGCCGCGCGCCGGTGGCAATTCCACCAGCTTTCAGATCGAGGGGATCTGGTGCGACTATGGCTCGCACCGGTTTCATCCGGTGGCCGATCCCAAGGTGATCGGCGATGTGAAGGCGCTTTTGGGGGATGACCTTCTGCTGCAGCCCCGTCATGGCCGCATCCGTCTGGGCGGGCGCTGGATCCATTTCCCGCTGAAGCCGCTGGATGCGCTGTTGCGCCTGCCGCCGCGGTTCGCGGCCTCGCTGTTCGGGGACATGCTGCTGAAGCCGTTCCGGCGCAAGGGGACGGGGGCGAAAAGCTTTTCCTCGGTGCTTTACGACGGGCTCGGGCCGACGATTTCGGAAAGCTTCTACTTTCCCTATGTCAGAAAGCTTTGGGGCCTTGACCCCGACAAGCTGGCGGTGACGCTGGCCGAGCGGCGGGTCTCGTCGGGGTCGGTCGGCAAGATCCTGGCCAAGATGATCCGGATGCTGCCGGGGATGAAGGGACCGACGACCGGGCGGTTCTATTACCCGCGCCGGGGCTTCGGGCAAATCTCGGAGGCGATGGTCGAGGCGTCGCGCAAGGCCGGGGCGGACTATGCGTTCGGCGCCGAGATCCTGCGGATTGCCCGCGAGGGCGACAGGGTGACGGGCGTCGTCGTCAGGGGGGCGGCGGGCGAAGAGCTGGTCCACCGCGCCGATCAGGTCTTTTCGACCATCCCCCTGACCACCGCGCTGCGGCTGATGGACCCGCCCGCGCCGGCGGCGGTGCAGGCGGCGGCGGACGCGATCCGGTTCCGGGGGATGATCCTGGTCTATCTGATCCTGAAGACCGACCAGTTCACCGAATATGACGCGCATTACT
>CAZORV010000041.1:4354-17820 GCA_964582215.1 uncultured Frigidibacter sp. | reverse complement strand
CCCGCGCGCGCGCCCTCGCCGAGGCCGAGGCGCTGCTGACCGCCCGCGCCCGGGGCTTCGCCGCCGCCGCCCCGCTCTTCACGCGGATCGCCGCCCGCCCGCGCGCCGGCGCCTCGGCCGCCACGGCGCTGCTCCGCCCCCCCTCCCCCGGCCCCGTCCGGCTCGCCATCCCGGCGCCGGCGCGCCCGAGCTTCGTGCCCGAGACGGAGGCCGCGGACACCGTCGTGATGACCGCCGCCTTCGGCCGCCCGCCGGCGCTGCCGCCGGTGGCGGGCCTCGCCGCGCGCGTCCGCTTCCTCTGCTTCACCGACCGGCCTGCGCCCGTCCCGGGCTGGACGATGCTGCCGCCGGCGGCGGGAAGCCCCGATCCGGCCTCGGATCCGGCCGCCGCCACCGCCTTCCACAAGATCCGGGCGGCGGAGGTGCTCGCCGGGGCGGCGCCGGGCGCCCGCGCCTCGCTCTGGCTCGATCCCGACCGCCAGCTCGTCGGCAACCTCGACACGCTGCTCGCGCGCTGGCTGCTGCCGCAGGACCTCGCGCTCTGGCGCCACGCCGACAGCGACTGGCGCGCCATGGCCGAGCGTCACCTCGTCGCGGGCGCGGTCCCGGCGGCGGCGATCATCGCCCAGGCCGAGCGCTTCGAGGCCGCGCGCGTGCCCGGCGGGGGCGGCGGGGGCGGCTGCGACACCGGCATGGTCTGGCGCCGCCACGACGCCCCGGGCGTCGCGGCGCTCTCCGACGCCTGGTGGGGAGCCTGGGCCGCGGCGCCCGGCGCCGACGACCTCGCGCTCCACCGGGCGCTCGCCGCGGACCCCGGGCTCCTGCGGCCGGCGATCCTGCCCGCCGCGCTCGGGGCCGCCGCCGACAACGCCTTCGTCGTCCGCCTCGCCCGGCAGCCGGCGCGGCGCCGGCCGTCCTCGCCGCCCGCCCGGCCGCTGCCGGTCGTCTTCCTCAGCGCGGCGAAATTCGCGACCTTCGCCTCGACCTTCCTGCGCGGCCGGCAGCTCAGCGCCATGGTCGCCGAGGCCTTCCCCGACTACGCCGTCCGCTTCACCGAGGACGCCGGCAGCGTCCGCGACGCGGTGGTGGTTCTGACCAAGGGCGCGATGGAGACGCTCGACGCCGAGGCGATCGCCGCCCTCGGCCGGCGCAACGTCGCCACCATCGGCTGCTGGGACGACGTCCGCCCCGAACCCGCCAAGGCGCGGGCCGTCGATGCGCACATGACGCTCAGCCACCGCCAGACCCTCGACCTCAACCGGCTCTACCCGGAGACCCCGGCCTTCCTCGTCACCCACCACGTCAACCGCCAGGTGCCGGCGGTCACGCCCCCCGCCGACCGGCTGCGCACCGGCTATTTCGGCGATCTCGGCAACACCGTACGGCCGGCCTCGGTGGCGGGGATGATCGACCTCGTCGGCACCGACACCCGCAACGTCAACGACAGCTGGCTCGACGCGCTGCCCCGCTACAACTGCCACTGGATCGTGCGGAACAGCCGTCCCTGGGACAGCTGGAAGCCCTTCCTCAAGGGCTTCGTCGCCGCCCGCTGCGGCGCCCCGGTCGTCGTGACGGCCGGGGACGGGGACGCGCCGCACTACCTCGGGGACGACTATCCCTTCTATTCCCCGAGCCTCGCGGCGGCCGACCTCGAGATGGCGCTGGCGACGGCCGCCGCCGCCTTCGGCGGCCCGGACTGGGCCCGCGCCAGCGACATCATGGCCCAGGTCGCCGCCCGCTCGACCGACGCCCACGTCTGCGCCGAGTTCCGGTTGATGATCGACGAGGTGACGCGTTAGGACGCGCGAGACCCCTCCGTTCGGTACCAGTAAGGAGTGACCCCCCATGACCTTGCCGAATTTCCTCGTCATCGGCGTCGCCAAGGCCGGCACCAGCTCGTTGCAGGACTACCTGCGGCAGCACCCCGACGTCTTCGTGCCGCGGATGAAGGACCCTGGCTTCTTCGCCTACAACGGCAGGACCGACCCGAACCACCGCTACAAGGTGAAGGACCGCGCCGCCTACGAGGCCCTCTTCGCCGAGGCCGGCGGCGCGACCGCGGTCGGCGATGTCAGCGACACCTACTTCGACTCGAAGATCGCGCCCGCGGCCGTCGCCGCGGCGATCCCCGACGCCCGCATCGTCGTCTCGCTGCGCGAGCCGGCGAGCCGGGCCTTCTCGCTCTACTCCATGATGATGCGCAACCGCGGCGTGAACGAGGGCCTGAGCTTCCTCGAGGCGCTGGAGCGGGGCCAGGGCCTGCGGCAGGGCTACCACGAGTCGCTCGCCGCCTGGTTCGACCGCTTCGACCGCAGCCGGATCCGGGTCGTCCTGTTCGACGACCTCACCCGGGACACGCTGCCGACCGTCCAGTCGCTCTTCGGCTTCCTCGGGGTCGACCCGGGCTTCGCGCCCGAACTCAAGGTGATGAACCCCGGCGGGGTGCCGAAGTCGAAATGGGTGCACCGGCTCATGTCGCACCCCCGCCTGCGCGCCTGGGCCCGCGACGCCCTGCCCGAGTCATGGGTCTACGCTGCCAAGGACCTGCGCAGCCGCAACCTCGACAAGAGCAGGATGACGATGACCGAAGAGGAGCGGGCCGCCGCCGCCGCCTGCTTCCGGGACGACGTCCTGAAGACCCAGGACCTCGTCGGCATCGACCTCTCGCGCTGGCTCCGCCCCCGGGACGCCGAGGCCGCCTGAATCGGCCGCCCGGCACGCCGCCCAAGCGGCCCGAGGCGCGGGTGGTGTCGGTTGGGCGGGCGGACCCGCCGGCGGCGAAGACGCTCGAGCCGCCGGTCTCGGCCGCGTCAACCGGCGCGGAGGCCGAGGCGCTCGAGGTCGCGGGCGGTCAGCACCCAGCCGTTGACGATGAAGTGGCGGCCGCAGCGGCGGACCTCCGGACCCGGCGCAACGAAGGCGGCGACGGGGCCGGCGAGCGGCAGGCCGAGGAGCGAAGCCATCAGGGCGAGTACGGAACGGCGACTGCTGGACATGGAACCACCTGTAGTCTCGGGCGCCCGCTCAGCGTGAGGGGCGGCATAGGGGCGAGTCAAGGCAGGGTGTCGGGAAGGGTTCATCGGGCGATCCCGGCTTCGGCGAAGTCGCGCGGGCTCCGGTAGCGCCGCGAGACCGCGGCGACGAAGGCGCCGTCCCGCGCGCGCATCCGCTCGATCAGCGTGGCGTAGAGCCGGTAGCTGCGCGAGCCCTGGTTGTAGCCGCCGGTCGCGAGGGCGTACTCGATCTTGCGCCCGAGGTCGGCGGTGAACTTGAAGTGCATGATCGGGACGACCCGGGGCGCGACCGGCTTGCTCGTCACGTGGCAGTTCAGGAACCAGTCCCCCGGGCGCCAGAAGACGACCGGGGTCTTGTGGATCGGGCTCGCGCCCTGGTAGCGATAGCCGGAGAGCCGGCGGCGGACCCGCCGGGCGAGCGAGCCTTGCGGCAGGACGTCCCAGGTGGCGAAGAGCCGCGCCACGCTTCCCGGATAGACGGTGCGCGGGACGGGCGGGGTCTCGCGCGGCTGCCGCGGGTCGAGATGCGGCCGGGCGTCGAAGAACCACGGGTCGTCGAGGCGGAAGCGCGCGGCGGGGGAGGCCCCGAGGATGTCGCGTACCCGTTCCGGGTACATGTCGACCATCGCCCCCCAGGCCGCCTCGGCGCCCGCGGCGGCGAGCTCGGCGAAGAGCGCGGGGAGGCTCGGCACCGCGAGGAACTCGTCCGGGTCGACCACCACCGCCCACTGGCCGGCGCAGAACTGGTCGAGCATCTGGTCGCGCCACAGGCGCACCGCCCGGGTCTCGCGGATGCGGGCGAGGACCTCCGGCGGATAGGAGACCTGCTCGAAGTAGCGGATGGCGCTGCCGACCACCATCACGTCGGGCTGGGCCGCGAGGAATTCCATCGTTCCGTCGGTCGAGCGGTCGTCGAGCACGACGAAGCGGTCGGCCCCGAGGCGGCGATAGTGCGCGAGGAAGGCCTCGAGGAAGAACATCTCGTCGTGGACGATCGCGCAGACCGTCGCGGCATAGGTCCCGAGCATCGGGTTCGCGCGGATCTCGAGCGGCGCATGGCTGCCGGCCGGCAGGCGGTCCATCGCCCCCTCAGGCACCGGCGAGCGCCCGGAACTGGCGGTTGCTCGCGATCAGGTCGTCGTAGCTGCCTTCCGCCACCACCCGGCCGCCCTCGAGCATGAAGATCGTGTCGCACTCGCGCACGGTCGACAACCGGTGGGCGATCATCACCACGGTCTTGGCCCGGCCGAGGTTGTGCACCGCGTCCATCACCGCCCGCTCGGTCAGGTTGTCGAGCGCGCTCGTCGCCTCGTCGAGGATCAGCACGTCGGGGTCGTGGTAGAGCGCGCGGGCGATGCCGATGCGCTGGCGCTGCCCGCCCGAGAGCCGCACCCCGCGCTCGCCGACCTTCGTGGCGTAGCCCTCGGGCAGCTCGCGCACGACGAAGTCGTGGAGCTCGGCGATCCGCGCCGCCCGCACCACCGCCGCCTGGTCGATGTCGGCGGCGGCGCGCCCGAAGGCGATGTTGGCCGAGACGGTGTCGTCGGAGAGGAAGATCTGCTGGGGCACGTAGCCGATCGAGCGCTGCCAGGCGCGCATGTTCTCGGGCGTGATCGGGATGCCGTCGACCGAGAGCGTGCCGCGGTCGGGCACGAGGAGCCCGAGCATGATGTCGACGGTGGTGGTCTTGCCGGCGCCGGTGCCGCCGACGATGCCGACGGTGCTCCGCGCCGGGATCGTGAGGGTCATGCCCTGGACCGCCGCCCGCTCCGCCTGGGGATAGGCGTAGTGCACCTCTTCGAGCTCGATCCGCTCGGTCACGCGCAGCGCCGGGGCGCTCGTCGTGGCCGCCCGGGACGGCGCGTTGGCGGCCATGGTCACGAAGTCGCCGTGCAGCTTCTCGAGGGTCCCCGTGGCGAAGCGCATCTGGCCGAGCGAAGCGTAGACCTGCTGCATGGCGGGAAAGAGCCGGATGGCGGTGAAGGCGAAGACCGACAGGGTCGGGATCACGCTGCCGAACGATCCGTCCCCGGTGACCAGCAGGTAGAGGATGAAGCCGACGAGCCCGCCGAAGGCGACGCCTTCGATCACGTAGCGCGGCACCTCGCGCAGGCTGATGTCGAGGGCGTCGTATTCGGCGACGCGCCGGGCCGGGCCGCGGAAGCGGTCGACGAAGTAGCCCTCGAGCCCGAGGAGCTTCACGTCCTTCATCCCGCCGAAGGCCTCGCCGACGATGCGGAACCGCTGCGCGTTCAGATGGTGGCGCTCCTTGCCCATGCGGTTGACCCGCCGGCGCACGCCGAGGTAGAGCAGCGCATAGACCCCCCCGATCAGCGCGGCGGCGATGAGCGCCACCTCCGGCCGCACCAGGAGGAGCAGGGTGATCAGCGCCGTCGAGGTCGCGAGGCCGGTGAGGAACTTCATCGCCGGCAGCAGGGCCATGGTCACGACCTTCTGCACCTCGCCGAGCACCGCCGCCCCGAGGCCGGCGCTGTGCCGGTCGAGGAACCAGGTGTAGGGCTGGGACAGGTAGCCGTTCAGCATCCGGCTCGAGATGGTGTAGCTGCGCATCATCGAGAAGCGGTAGGTCGCGTAGGCCGTCACCGCCTTGAAGACCATGCCGAAGATCACGAGGAAGAAGACGGCGGAGGCGAGGGTCACCATGAAGCTCTGGTGGCTGGTGAAGCCGAGGCCCGTGTAGATCCGCGACACGGTGCCGCCGTCGTCCACGATGTCCGGGTGCTGGAGCACGAACATCAGCGGCAGGATCGACGCCACCGTGAGCATCTGGAAGAAGCCCATCACCACGATCATCGCCAGGAGCAGGTAGAAGGTCCGGCGCTCGCGCGGCGTCAGCAGGTCGAGGAGCTTGCGATAGGTCTCAAACATGCCGGTCGTCTCCCGGGCGTCCTGCTTCGTTCGCGATTCGGGGCGCTGGCCGGCTTCGGCCGGTGGCGGGCCGCCGCACCGATGATGCCCGCGGCGCGGCGGGGAGCGCGAAGGCCCGCGCCGGCGCGGAGCCGAAGACTCGCGCCTGGGCCTCCCGCCGCGCCCGGACCCGCGCCTCCGTCTCCGAGGTGCTCTCCGCCGCCCCGCGCATGTAGAACCAGGCGCCGGCGCCGATGTAGATCCAGACGAAGACCGAGGCCGCGGACCAGATGTAGACGGTGCCGAGGGTGACGGTAATGCCGGCGAGCGCGATCAGGTAGCCGGTCCGGTAGTCCCGCTCCCGACGGTCGAGCGTCGACTGCATGGCGATCCGCGAGCAGCTGACCACGATCGCCGCGACGAGCAGCCCGAAGCTCGGCAGGCCGAACCGCATGGCGTAGTTGAGCCAGAAGTTGTCGAAGGTCGATGCCTTGTACCAGGGCCGCACCCACTCGTTCAGCCCGATCCCGAAGACGGGATGGCGGACGACCTCGGCGCTGCCGTACTCGAGGATGATCAGCCGGCCGTCCGCGGTCTGCGGGTTGAACATCAGGTTCTCGATGACGAAGTCGAGGATGTGGAACTGCGCCGCGAGGGAAAGGACGAGGAGCGTCAGCGCCGCCCCGCCGGCGAGCCAGAACCACTTGCCGCGCAGGAACCAGCCCATGCGGTCCCAGAACGTCATCCCGAGCTGCAGGAGCACCGAGAGCATCGGCCCGGAGGAGATCGTGGTGAACACCATGAAGACGAAGAAGGCGGCGAGCTGCACCGAGCGCACGAACCTGTCGCGCCAGACGTAGAGGACGTTCGCCACCCCCATGGAGGCGATGAGCCCGAACAGGATCGGGTGGTCGAAGACGGTCTGGGCCCGGGTCATTCCCAGGCGGTGCGCGAGGTTCGACTGCCGCGGCGGGATGTTGAAGATGGGCTCGAACAGCGCCCGCACGAGGTTCTTGCCGGTCAGCATCTCGACCAGCGCGAAGGGCAGGAGGCAGGCGAAGCCGAGCGTCAGCAGCACGAAGAACCGCCGGTAGTCGGCGGTGTTGCGGATCAGCATGCGGCCGACGAGGTAGCCGCCGAAGATCTCCACGCACAGGATCACCGACCGCGGAAGCGAGCCCAGTCCATGGTTCACCGTCAGCGCCAGCCCGAGCCAGCTGACGCTGAAGAGCATCAGCACGTCGACGACGTTCGGGCCGCCCGCATCGCCCCTCAGCCAGCGCCAGCCGAGGACGGGGAAGAGGAGCAAGAGGATCGCCCGGTTCGGCGACATCTGCGTGCCGGCGACCGAGAAGTTCCCCGGGATCAGCAGGCAGACGAGGATCGCGAAGACGAGCCAGGGCGCGGTGAGCGCGGGCTCGGCGCCCGACGACGTGGCGGACGAAGCGACGGACCGCGCCTGCTCGGGCCGCCGGACCATGCGCGATTCCGGGCGCAATTCCGGCCGCAATTCCGGGAGGACCGTTCCCTGCTCGACCATGAGACCTCGTTTCACCATGGCCCGGGCATACCCGGACCCCACCGTGGCCGGTCCGCGTCTCCGCGTCCCGGCGTTACTCTACCTCGATCCGTTGGCCAGACCCGTGTTTTCGGCTGTTCCTCCGACTCTGGCATACAGGCTCCACGCTCCACGATCAATCACGGGCGCACGACGAGGTTTCCACCGGCCCGCCCGAAAGCGCCGGTCCGTCGATGCTCGCCCCCGAACGGGACGGCGGCTCCGGCCCTTCCGGACCGGAGCCGCCGCGTTTCGCGAGCCCCGCGCTGCCCCCGCGCTGCCCCCGCGCTGCCGAGGCCGCTCGCCATCCCCGGACGGACTCTAGAAGACGGCGCCGGCCGCGAGGTTGGCGGCGACGAAGCCCTTGGTCCGGTCGTACAGGGCGCCGGCATTGGGCGCCTTGCTGCCCGGATGGCAGCGGATGATGCGCGACCCGACCTGGCCGCCGAGGATCACGTCGTCGGTCAGCGGGTGGACGTACATCCACGAGATCGCCCTGAGCGGGGCATTGGCGGTGATGTCCTCGACGGAGGGGGACGTCAGGGCGTCGGAGATGCGGAACACGTAGGAGTTGCCCGCGGCGAAGGCGAGGACGTAGAGGATCGTCGGATCGCTCGGGCACTCGCGCACCCGGTGCACCACCGTCTCCGGGGCATTGAACCCCGGCCAGTCCGCGAGGGTGAAGACGAGCGTCTCGGTCGGCGACGCGCCCTCCATCCTATAGACCCGCCCGGTGCCGCCGGAGGCCTCGCCGACGTAGACCCGGTTCGCCGAGAACCGGGAGACCTCCACGGCATAGGAGTAGCCTGCCAGGGTGCGGTAGCGGACCGGCGACGTGGCCCACGGCGACCAGCCGTCGCCGCCGTTGGCCGACACGTAGAGGTCCTTGCCGGACCCGCCCTTGGCGCCGCCGAAGATCCGCATCGACGTCGCGGAGACCCCGAAGAACTCCTGCGCCATGTTGGCCTTGTCGAGCGACACGGCGCCGCCGCTCGAGAGCTTGTAGCGGCAGTTTCCGGACCAGCCGACCGAGCGGTCGGTCAGGTCGTGGCCGCTGTAGTCATGGCCGCCGCGGACGCTCGGGTCGAGGAGCGCGGCCGACCCGGCGGTTCCGCTGATCGTCCAGACGACCGGCGTGCGCTGCCCCGGCGTCCCGCCGGCCGCGGTGATGATCGCCTTGTGCGCGCCGTTCTTCAGGAACACCCCGCCCGAGCCGGTGGTGTAGGAGCTGCTGTCGCGCAGGGCGGTCGTCTGGGTGGCGGCGAAGTTGCACTCGATCTCGGTGCGCTGGCCGTCGTTGGTGTAGATGGCGCCGGTGTCCTGGGTGCCGGAGATCATCTCCTGCCAGTCGTCGAGGTTGAAGCCCATGCCGCGGCGGGTCTGGTAGTCGGTGCCGTTCGCCGACCACCCGGTGGTCTTGCCGCCGTCGGTCGACTTGCCGAAATGCTGCTTGCGCTGGACGATGACCTCGGTCTTGCTGCCGGGCGTCCACGAGAAGATCGCGACCTCGCCGCACATCTTCGAGGGCCAGTCGTCCGTCGCGCCGTCGTAGGATCTGTTGACGATGCCCGACCACGAGGCGCCGCCGTCGTGGCTCCACTTGCCGTCGGTGCCGGCAGCGCCCTCGGCGACGAGGATGCGCGTCGCGTCGGCCGGGCAGACCGCCAGCGCCACGATGTCGTAGGCGCCGAGCGCCGGATTGCGGGAGAAGGCCGTGCCCGCGGCGTTCGTCGCCTTGTAGGCGCCGTTGCCGTCCCGCGCCGCCCAGACGTCCGTGCCGCCGTGATAGGCGTTGACGATGATGACCGGCCCGGCGATGCCGGTGCAGGCGGTCCAGTTCGTCCCGCCGTTCGCGGACTTGAACAGCCCGTTGTCGGCGCCGAGGTAGAGGTTCCCGCTCGGATCCGCGTCGATCCAGAAGATCTTGCTGCCGAAGGTGGCGTTCGTCAGGCCCGCCCCGTAGGCTTTCCACGTCGCCCCGCCGTCGGTGGAGCGATAGAGCGTGCCGTCGAGCCACGCGCCGCCCTTCGGCCTCGGCTTGTGCACGTAGTAGACGGTCCGCGTCGTCGGCGTGCCGCCGGGAAGGCCGACGAAGAGCTGACGGTTGTCACGCTCGGTGTTGACGCCGCAGGACGGGACGTTGTCGAGCTGCAGGACGAAGGTCGCGGTCTTGCCGCCGTCGGTCGACAGGTACAGCCCCGCCTTCAGGTCGTAGGCGTTCGGGGTGGTGCTCGTGCTGCGCAGGTCGCCCCCCGAGACGCCGTTCAGGATGCGGTCCGCGTCGGCCGGGTCGATCCAGATGCCGGCGCTGCTCTCCTGGATGGACATCCCCTTGAGCGGCGGGGAATAGTACCAGCCGCCGGCGTCCTTCGACGCGACCGGGCCGTTCACGTCGAGGCCCCACCAGATCAGGGCCGGGTTCGCCGCGGTCCGGGCGACGTGCTTGAAGTTCTGCTTGCCCGTGCCGCCGATGACCCCGGCCGCATACTGCTGCGCGGTGCGGCCCATGAACGGATAGACCGTCGTTTCCGGGACCTTCGGCACTTCCGGGACCGAGTACGCCGGGCTCAGGCCCGACCACGGGCCCTGCGCGGTACGCCGCCAGCGGAAGCGCAGCGCCTGACGTCGGTCGGTCTCGTCGAGCCGCCAGACGCTGTAGTCGACGCGCGGGGTCGCGCCGGGCAGGTTCTTCGCCGCGTCGCGCATGTAGAGCTGATAGCGGTCAGTCTCGACCTTGGTCGCGACCTCGAACTGGGCGTCCGAGACCGGGTCCTTGCCGGTCGTCCACTCGATCGCGTGCACCGTCTCGGCCTCGAGCCCGGGGAAGCGCACGACCGGCGTGAGCCAGGTCGCCTGGGCCTCGGGCCGCCAGACCGCGGTCGCGATCGTGACGTCGTCGGCCTCGAGCGCGAAGGGGACGTCCTCGGCCTCGACGGTCACCGCGAAGCTCGAGGTGGCGCTGCCGCCCGAGTTCGTCGCCGTCACCGTCACCGTCGCCTGCACCGCCGCGGCGGTCGGGATCGAGACGAGGCCGGTCTTGGCGTCGATCGTCGCCCCGGCGCCGCTGACCGCGAAGGCGAGGTTCTCGCCGGTGAAGTCCGGGCCCGCCGCCACGGTCTGGACGCCGCTGCCGAGGTCGAAGATCTCCTCGACGAGCCCGCCCTTGGCCACCGGCGGCGCGTAGGTGACCGCGAGCGCGGCGGTCACCGTCTCGGCGCTGCCGCCGATGTTGGTCGCCTTGACCCGGGCCGAGAGCGCCTTGCCGTCGTCGGCGGCGACCGGCGTGTAGCTCGTGCCCGTCGCGCCGGCGATCACGGCGCCGTTGCGGAGCCACTCGACGCTCGTCGCCGGCGTGGGCACGCCGCTCCAGGTGCCGGCCGAGACCGTCACCGGCGTGCCGATGCGGCCGGTGCCGGCGAGGACCGGCGCGACGACGAGAACCGGCAGCACGATCTTGACCGACACCGTCGCCGTGAACGAGACCGAGGCGGCGCCGCCCGAGTTCGTCGCCGTCACCGTCACCTTGGCGCTGCCGGCCGCGGTCGCGGGCACGCTGACCCGGCCCTTGGCGTCGACGGTGGCGCCGCCGCCCGCGACCGTGAAGACGAGCGCGCTGCCCGCGAAGGCCGCCGCCGCGTCGACGACCGCCGCCGCGTCGCCGACGAAGAGGGCGACGTCGGCGAGCGCGCCGACCACCGCCGGCGCGGCGTGGACGACCGCGAGCGTCGCGGTCTCGGCCTCGGCCTGCCCGGCGGCGTTCCGCGCCGTCACCCGCGCGGCGAGACGCTTGCCGTCGTCGGCCGCGGCCGGGGTGTAGCTCGGGCCGGTCGCACCCGCGACGACCGCCCCGTCGAGGAGCCAGGCGACGGCGAGGTCCGGCGCCGGCATGCCCGTCCAGGTCCCCGGGTCGAGGGTGACCGGGGTGCCGACGACGCCGGTTCCCGCGAGCGCCGGCGGCGTCGCGGAACCGGGGAGGGTGGCGCGCACCGTCGCCGGGAAGGCGGCCTGCGCGCTGCCGCCGGAGTTCGTTGCCGTCACCGTGATCGTTTCGCCGTCGAGGAGCTGGTCGGTGGCGATGGTCACGACCCCGGTCGCGGAGTCAATCGTCGCGCCCCGGCCGCTCACGGCGAACGTGAGCGCGAGGCCGGCGAAGGCGGCCGCCGCCGCGACGGCGACCAGCGCGCCGCCGGCGTCGACGGCGACGGCGGCGAGCGCCGCCGCCACCGTCGGCGCGGCGTGGACGACCGCGCGCGCCGCGGTCTCGGCCGCGGCCGTGCCGGCGGCGTTCGTCGCCGTCACCCGCGCCGCGAGGGCCTTGCCCGCGTCCGCCGCGGCCGGCGTGTAGCTCGGCCCCGTCGCGCCGTCGACGACCGCCCCGTCGAGGAGCCAGGCGACGGCGAGGTCCGGCGCCGGCACCCCGTCCCAGGTCCCGGGATCGAGCACGACCGGCATGGCGACCGTCGCCACCGGCGCCAGCGCCGGGGCGGTGACGAGGACGGGCGCGGACTGGGCCTCGGTGGCGAGGGTCAGGCGCAGCCGGCTGACCGTGCCGCCGAGCGCGTTCGTCGCGGTGACGGTGACGGCGACGCCGGCGGCGAGCCTGTCGGTGTCGATGGAGAGACGTCCGGTCGCGGGATCGACCGCGACCCCCTCGCCGGAAACCTCGAAGCTCAGCCGAGACGCCGTGAAATCCTGAGATCCGTCCAAGGGACTTCCTCCTGATGAATTCGGGGGGGAAAGGGGGAGGCCGCCCGGGGAGCGCCGGCGGCCGAGCAGGGCCTCGAGCATGAGCCCGAGCGAGAGACCGGCCATCGCGGGATCACCACAAGGCGACGATGGCGGTGGCCGAGGTGCCGGTGGCGCGCACGCGCGTCACCCGGAGCGGCAGGAGCGCCCCGGCCGGAACGGCGGCGAAGGTCACCTCGGCGCCGCCCTGCATCCGCACCCGGAGGTCGCCGGCGCCGCCGACGTAGATCGCCCGGGTGACGCAGGCGAGGTCGGCCCCGTCGGCGGGAACCACCGCCACCGCCTGCTCGGGCGGCGAGGTCAGGCTGCGGCTGTGCCTGTGGAAGGTGTCGGTCAATCAGGATCCCCTGCTCTCGGAGGGCCCGAAGGCGCGAGGGGAGGCACGACCGGCCCGGGGCCGAGCCCGCGCCGCGTCGCCGGAAGGCAACGCCGGGGCTCGAGGTTTGCTTCTGAAGGCAGACCGGCCTTATACCGTGCGACACGGGGACGTTGCCCGCGCCCCGCGGAGCACCGCACGCTGCTCCCGCCCCCCGCTCACCATGACGTGCCCGGCGACCTCGTCAGCGCCCGGCGCTTCGGTCTATGATCGCGCCCATGCGATCGACGAAGGACCGGACCCCGGACGACAGGAGAGGCGCCCGGGCGGCGCCGGCGCTGCTGTTGCTGTTCCTGGCCGTGGCCCTCGTCCTCGCCCCCGGCCCGACAGCGGCCGAGACGGCGGCCGAGACGCCGGCCGAGACGGCGCCCCGCGCCCGGCCGGCGCTGCCCGTCCTCGCCGCCGCCGAGACTGCCGCCGAAACTGCCGCCGAGACTGCCGCCGAAACTCCCGGCGGGACGCCCGACGCCGCCGCGGCCGACCTCTTCGCCAGGCCCGCCGTCACCGCCGACATCCGCCGCGCCTTCGCCGCGGCCGACGCCGGCGACGTCGCCGGGGCCGCGGCGCTCCTCGACCGCGACCTCGCCGCCCATCCCGGCATCGCCGTCCTCCACGCCGCCCGCGCCGGCGTGGCGATGGTCGAGGGCGACCCCGACGCCGCCCTCGACCACCTCGCCGCCGCCGCCGCGACGCGGGGGCCCGGGGCCCTCCCCGACCCCGCCGCCGTCGCCGCCGACCCGGTCTTCGCGCTCCTCGCCGCCGACCCCGGCCGCGGAGCCCGCCTCGCCGCCGTCGCGGCGACCCCCCCTGCCCCGCCGCCGGCCCCGGTGCCCGCCGCCCTCGCCCAAGGCACCGCCCCCGTCACCGCTCCCGTCACCGCTCCCGTCACCGCTCCCGTCACCGC
>CAZORV010000041.1:2669-4254 GCA_964582215.1 uncultured Frigidibacter sp. | reverse complement strand
CCCGTCACCGCTCCCGTCACCGCTCCCGTCACCGCTCCCGTCACCGCCGCCAACACCGCGTGGAACCCCGCGACCGAGCGCCTCGAGGCCGCCTTCGCCGCGCCGACGGGCGAGCCCGGCCCCGTGCTCCCCGCCCGGCCGAAGACCGCCGCCCTCGACATCCTCCGCGAGCACTGGAAGCGCGGCCGCGCCGCCGGCAACGCCGGCGACCTCTACGACAACCGCGACCGCGGCCACTCGACCCTGGCGCGGCAAGCCTTCCCCCAGCTCGCCCACGTCGCCTATTCCCCCGAGGCGCAGGCCGCCGAGCTCGACTACGGCCTCCAGGACGAGCTCCTCTTCGACCGCCCGGCCTTCGGCAACTCCTCGACCGCGGTGACCGGCGGCGTCCTCTGGCGCAGCCTGCCGCGCCTCGCGATGACCCGAGCCGACGGCACCGGCCCGCTCCGCCTCTGGCAGAACGCCGAAGCCAACGCCCTCTACGTCTACCCCGCCCACAAGGACTGGACGCCGGACCGCGGCGACCTCTTCCCGGCGAACACCCCCTACGTCCTCGTCAGCCACGGCTCCTCGGGCTCGGACCAGCCCTTCCTCGAGGCGCTCGCGCTCACCTACGCCGCCTTCCGCCCCGACACCAAGGCGCGGCTCGTGCAGGAGCATCTCCTCGTCCCGACCGTGCAGATGATCTTCCGCCGCAGCCTCCAGCACGTGACCTCGCGCGACGGCTACCTGAGCGGCGACGCCAACCCGGCGGCCTTCGAGGGCTATGCGATCAACCCCGCCCGCATGGTCAGCCTCGCCCAGTCGATCGCCCCCGACGCCATCCCCCCCGCGGTCCGCATCGCCGTCACGCAGGAGGATCTCGGCACCGAGGGCATCGACTTCTTCGGGGACGGCCTCTCCGAGCAGCTCTTCGACACGCCCGGCGCCATCGCCCGCGTCTGGCGCTCGCAGGCCGCGACCCGGACGATGACCGTCTCGGCGGCGGAGACCCGCGACCCCAACGGCCGCGAGCTCGCCTTCGCGTGGCGCCTCCTCCAGGGCGACCCGTCGAAGGTGACGATCACCCCCTCCGCCGACGGCCTGAGCGCGACGATCACCCTCGCCTGGCACGACCCCTTCGTCATCTCCGACGACAACCCCGTCACCACCTCGCGCGTCGACATCGGCGTCTTCGCCTCGAACGGCGTCCACGACTCGGCCCCGGCGATCGTCAGCTGGTACTTCCCCCCGAGCGAGAAGCGCCGCCTCGAGACCGGTCCCGACGGGCGCCTGCGCACCGCCGCGATCGACCACGGAAACCCCGACAAGGCCTACGCCGACCCGATCCTCGTCCCCCGCGCCGACTGGCGCGACGACTTCGCCTACGCCGCCGACGGCACCCTCCTCGGCTGGACGCGGGTGCGCGGCGGCCGCCCGCCCGAGGCCTTCGACGCCGCCGGCCGCCGCCTGCCCGACCCGGACGATCCCGCCACCGCGGTCGCGGTCGCCTACCCGCTCGCCCGCGCCGACGACGGCCGCCTCGTCGTCGAGGAAGTCGACGCAGCCCCGTTCTGAGGCCCGTTCCGAGGCCCGTTCCGAGGCC
>CAZORV010000041.1:0-2569 GCA_964582215.1 uncultured Frigidibacter sp. | reverse complement strand
GAGGCCCGTTCCGAGGCCCGTTCCGAGGCCGCGCTTGCTGCATCGCAGCACCCCGCCCTATAGAGAAGCGCATGAGCCCCGCCGCCCGCCCCGATGCCCGCCCGGACGCCGCCGACGCCCCGCCCCCGGTTTCGGTGGTGATCCCCGCCTACAACCGGGCCGCGACCATCGGCGCGGCGATCGCCAGCGTGCTGCGCCAGACCTTCACCGACTTCGAGCTCGTCGTCGTCGACGACGGCTCGAGCGACGGCACCCTCGACGCCGCCCGCGCCGTCGCCGACCCGCGCCTGCGCGTCATCGCCGCGCCCCGCAACCTCGGCGCCGCCGGCGCCCGCAACCTCGGGGTCGCCGCGGCGCGGGGCAGCTGGATCGCCTTCCAGGACAGCGACGACGAGTGGCTGCCCGAGAAGCTCGCCAGGCAGATCGCCCGCCTCGCCACCCCGCCCGCCACCGGCGGCGACTGGGGCGCCTGCTACTGCGGCCTCCTCACCGTCGGCGCCCTCGACGCCCGCCCGGGCGAGCGCACCACGCTGCGCTACGTGCCGGACCCGTCGGTGCGGCCGGCGGAGGGCGACATCACCGCGCCGCTCCTCGACCGCAACATGATCTCGACCCAGACCCTCGTCGTCCGCCGCGACGTCTTCCTCGCGCTCGGCTCCTTCGACGAGACGACGACCCCGATCGAGGACTGGGACTTCGCGCTGCGCCTCGCGGAACGCGGCCCGATCGCCTTCGTCGACGAGCCGCTCGTCCACCAGCGCTTCTCGCCCGACTCGATCACCCGCGGCACCCGCCGCCGCACCCTGTCCCGCGAGCGCCTCGTCGCCAAGAACCGCGCCCTCTTCGCCCGCCACCCGCGCCGGCTCGCCCACCAGTACGTCATCCTCGCCAGCGACGCCCGGCGGGCGGGCGACCTCGCCGCGGCAAGGGCCTGGCTCGCGCGCGCCGTCAGGACCCATCCCGCGAGCCCCCGCCCCTGGGCGATGGCGCTCTATGTCGGGGCCCTGAGCCTCCTCGCCCCGTTCCACGGCCCCTCCCGGCCGGACCGGCCCCCGGGCTGAGCCGAGCCCGGCCGGGCGGTTTCCCCAGTCACGAGTCGCGGAGTTCGCGCATGATCATCTCCCACAGCCGCAAGTTCATCTTCATCCACATCCACAAGACCGCCGGCGAGTCGATCAGCGCGGCGCTCCGGCCCTCCCTCTCCGGGCGGGACCTCCTGCTCGGCACCAGCCGGCGCGGGGAGCTGAGCAACGCCTACTACAACGTCCGCTACGGCCTGCAGAAGCACAGCGGCGCCCGCAAGGTGCGGGCGTTCGTCGGCGAGGAGACCTGGAACGACTATCTGAAGTTCAGCTTCGTCCGCGACCCCTTCGACCGGCTGCGCTCGCTCTACTTCTACTTCGAGAAGATGCTCGCCCGGCGCCGCGAGCCGCACCTCAGGAACGCCCTGCTCTGGCTCCCCGGCACCGACTTCCGCGACCCGCTGAAGTGGCCGGGGATGCAGGCCTTCCTCGAGACCGACAGCTTCTCGGGCTTCATCCGCCACCCGGCCTTCTCGACGAACATCATGGGGGCGCGGCCGCAGTCCTTCCTGCTCACCGACAAGGACGGCAACCTCGACGTCGACTTCGTCGGCAAGTTCGAGACCCTCGCGGAAGACTTCGCCACCCTCGCCGCCCGCCTCGGCCTCGAGGGCGCCGACCTCGGGCACCGCAACGCCTCGCGCAACCGCGCCGCCACCCCCGATCCGGCCGAGGCCGCCGACCGCGCCCTCGTCGCCGAGATCTACGCCCGCGACTACGCGCTCTTCGGCTATCCCCTGCCCTCTGCCGCCGCCCCCGCCGGGAAGGCGGCCGTCGTCAGCTGACGGGCTCGACCCGCCCGGCGAGCAGCGCCTCGAAGTAGGCGATCGTCTTCACCAGCCCCTGGTCGAGGCGGACGCTCGGCTCCCAGCCGAGCATCGCCTTCGCCCGGGCGATGTCGGGCTGGCGCTGGGTCGGGTCGTTCTCGGGCAGCGGCCGGTGGACGAGCGCCGAGCGCGAGCCGGTGAGCGCCACCACCTTCTCGGCGAGCTCGCGGATGGTGAACTCGCCGGGGTTGCCGATGTTGATCGGCCCGGTGACGTCGTCGGGCGAGGCCATCAGCCGGAGGAACCCCTCGATCAGGTCGTCGACGTAGCAGAAGCTCCGCGTCTGGCTGCCGTCGCCGTAGAGGGTGATCGGCTCGCCCTTCAGCGCCTGGACGATGAAGTTCGACACCACCCGCCCGTCGTTCGGGTGCATCCGCGGCCCGTAGGTGTTGAAGATCCGCACCACCTTGATGCGCAGCCCGTGCTGGCGGTGGTAGTCGAAGCACAGGGTCTCGGCGCAGCGCTTGCCCTCGTCGTAGCACGACCGCGGCCCGATCGGGTTGACGTTGCCCCAGTAGTCCTCGGTCTGCGGATGCTGGTGGGGGTCGCCGTAGACCTCGCTGGTCGAGGCCTGGAACATCTTCGCCCGCGTGCGCTTGTCGAGGCCGAGCATGTTGATCGCGCCGTGCAAGCTGGTCTTCGTGGTCTGCACCGGGTCGA
>CAZORV010000040.1:0-17938 GCA_964582215.1 uncultured Frigidibacter sp. | reverse complement strand
AGCGAAAGGCCCGGGAATTGAGCCAAACGCTCTCCACAAAAGCCGGGCAAGTCCAATGAGCTCCTGATTTTGCTCGATGAGCACGATGGGGCTAGTCCGCACACAGACCGCGCCTTCTTACAACCTGCTCCGGTCGTAGCTGGATGATGGACCAGTGGCAGGTCATCACCGGCGCCACGCCATACATGTCATAAATTGACACCCATGACGCGTGGGCTGAGTTTGATGGCTGGCGATCGATTCGTGCTGCGCTGCCCGAATTAATTGCGGAAGGCGAACACCGATCCCAGAGCGCGGGCAGTCGCTTTGGCTGGTTTATAGGAGAGTACGTTGATCAAGATCTTGCATACCGCCGATGTTCATCTCGACTCGCCATTGACGTCCCTGGCGCTTCGCGTTGACGCCTTGCGGGCAAAAATCCAGTCCGCGACGCGGTCCGCTTTTATCCGGATCATCGATACGGCGCTCAGGGCGCGGCGCTGCCGTTCTTCTGTGACGACATTTTCGAGACCTTTGACGAGGAACGCACGTGTTCAGCCTGCCGGGTGATGGAGTGGGTTGGCCGGCGCGGACAGGCGATCTACCTCACACACCATCAGCACGTGGTCGATATTGCGCGTGAGGTTTGCGGCGAGAGCGAGCAGATCCACAGAATCGCGGGCTAGCGTAGCGCCCGGATTGGAAGCGACAAAGTCGGCCTGGCAGACGTCGTTCAGCCGAAGACCAGTTCCGGCAGGATCGCTTCCCATTCGTCTCGCCGGATGGAGCTGCGGAATTCTTCCTTGTTGTCGCTCTTGCGCCAGCGGACGATCGCGCCGCGGAGAAACTCCAACCCCTCCGGGGCGTTGTAGGCGCGCGCCATGCGGCCGGGCGTCTGGCCCTTGGCGTCGTGGATGATCCAGGCCGCCCCGTCCACGACCTGCGTCACCGGATCCCCGACTTGGGCCGCGTTAATGGCTGCGAGAGCAGGATGACCGTCATTGAGCCGTCCTGCCCAAGAGAGGTTCACCAATTTCAGATCCGGCGTCACGTAGTGGGGTGGGCGCCCGGCGGGACACCTTTCAGTTCGACCGCCATCATTGCAGCGGCCCCTCGCGGGTGACGATCATCGCAGCCTGAATGCGGGCCAGCGTGTTGTCGCACAGCCGCGACGGGCAGTCGCGGCCCGCCCGCCCGCCATCCTCGACCGCCGCGTAAAGCCGCGAGAAGTCGACCAGATCGTCGACCGGCTGGGCCGGGTCGATATCGCCGAAAAGCCAAGTCCCCTTGGCCGTGGCGCGCCAGCCGACAACGCAAGCCCCGCCATGATCGGGCACGCAGCCCGCCAGGCAAGCCGTGCCCGAAACCTCGAATTCCGCGCCAAGCCCCGCCGCCTGAATGGCCGCGCGCAGCTTTTTCAAGAGTGCGTGACCCGGCGCGCAGGCCTCGCCCTTATGCTTGCAGGCTTTGCAGACCAGAATCTGATGCGGCGCTGACTGCGCCACCGAATAGGCGGGCGTGGCCACAGGCCGCGCGGCAAGGGGGGCGCCCCTTGCGTTCAACCATCTCATGCTCCTTCCGGGACACCCCGCCCGGTGGGTTTCAGACTGCGATGGCAGGTCTCCTGACTCGCGGGTCTTGGCTTTCCCCACCTTCCCGGGCCGTTCGGCCCAGTGGCATCGGGGGTCGCTCGCCGCTTACAGTTGCGGGGGCAGTTACGGAATTGGCGGCTGTTGCCTACACCACACCGTATTCCCTTTTCACCCGGCCGCGCGTGGTTTGGCCGGGAACCATCGGCGCAAAAGGTGACTCGCCGTTCCAGTCCCGTCAAGCGGCAATCCGACGGGCAAGCAGAAAGGAACGACATTGCACATGGCCTCGATTCGGTTTATCGAAATACGTTATAGTATAACATCACATCGCGAGCCATGACCCTTAGCCAAACCGACAACCGCCTTCCCGTCACCGTCCTCTCCGGCTTCCTCGGAGCGGGCAAGACCACCCTTCTGAACCATGTCCTGAACAACCGCGAAGGGCGCCGGGTCGCGGTCATCGTCAACGACATGTCCGAGGTGAACATCGACGCCGACCTGATCCGCGAGGGGGCCGAACTGTCGCGGTCCGAGGAAAAGCTGGTCGAGATGTCGACCGGCTGCATCTGCTGCACCCTGCGCGGCGACCTGCTGGAGCAGGTGCGCAAGCTGTCCGAAGAAGGGCGGTTCGACTATCTGCTGATCGAATCTACCGGCATTGCCGAGCCGCTGCCCGTCGCCGCGACCTTTGACTTCCGGGATGAGGATGGCGACAGCCTGTCCGATGTGGCCCGCCTCGACACGATGGTGACGGTGGTCGATGCGATCAACCTGCTGAAGGACTTCGCGAGCCATGACTTCCTGGCCGACCGGGGCGAAAGCCTGGGCGAGGAGGATACCCGCACGCTGGTCAACCTGCTGACCGAGCAGATCGAATTCGCCGATGTCGTGGTTCTGAACAAGACCCGCGATGCCGGCCCCGAGCGGACCGATGCCGCGCGCAAGATCATCAAGGCGCTGAACCCAGATGCCCGCCTGATCGAGACGGATCATTCCCGCGTCGATCCCGATGCGATTTTTGACACCGGTCTTTTCGACTTTGACCGCGCGCATGAACACCCCTACTGGGCCAAGGAGCTCTACGGGTTTGCCCACCACACTCCCGAGACTGAGGAATACGGGATCACCTCCTTCGTCTATCGCGCGCGGGCGCCGTTTCACCCCGGCCGAATCCATGCCGTGCTGAACGGCGATCTGCCCGGCGTCATCCGCGCCAAGGGGCATTTCTGGCTGGCCAGCCGCCCGAACTGGGTGGCCGAGTTTTCGCTGGCGGGGGCTGTGTCCTCGGTCACACCGCTGGGGGGCTGGTGGGCAAGCGTGCCCAGGGAACGCTGGCCGACGCATCCCGACGCGCTGGCCGAGGTAGCGGGCAAATGGGCCGAGCCGTGGGGCGACCGGCGGCAGGAGCTGGTGTTCATCGGCGCAGGGATGGATGAGGCAGCGATCCGCGCGAAGCTCGACGCGGCGCTGATCCCCGCGCAGGATTTCACGCCAGCCGCCTGGGCGAACCTGACCGATCCCTTCCCCGAATGGCGGCGCAAGGCGGCATGAACGGCAACCTTCGGTCGTCGCGCATCCGGGCTTGCCGGGGCAACCCGATGCGCGACCACCCGACAACTACCCCTTGCTGACGAATTCAAACGAAAACCTTCGGTCGGCGCCGGGCGGCGGTGCAGGGAACGGTCCAGAGCGGCGGATGTGGTCAAGTGCGACCTGGTCGAGATCGGCAGAACCGGAACTGCGCAGGACCTTGACCGAGGCCAGTGCCCCGCTGTCAGCGATGGAAAACCCGGCGACGACCGTGCCTCGGGCGGGCGCTTTTACCTTCTTCGTCTTGCGAATCTTCTTCATGACGCTGGCGGCATAATTGGCTGCTTCCTTCCTGCCTTCCCCGGCGGAGGCCGCAGCCTTCGTCTCGGTCGATGGCGCAGAGGCAGCCGTCCCGGCCGAATCTTCCCTGGCCTTCGGCTTGGCCGCATCCTTCTTGACCGGCTTTTCGGCTTTCTTCGGCGCCTCCGCTGTCTTCTTCTTCTCCGTCGACTTCTCGTTGGCCTTCTCCCTTGGCTTCTCCTCGGCCTCAGGGGCAGGCTTGGGCGCGGGTTCCTGTGCGGGTTCCGGCTCGGGCGGAGCCTCGGCCTCGGCCAGTTCGGTGGGCTCTGGCAGAGGGGGACGTGGCGGCGGCTGGTCTATCGTCGGCGCGGCATCGACGTCGGGGGTATCGGGCGCTTCTTCGGCCTCGGTAACCGGTTCGGGTTGGTCGGGCGCATCGGCGGCGGTCTCGGGTGCCGGATCAGACAGGGCGGCCAGAGTGGGGGCAGCGGTCAGCATCAGGACTGGTACCGGCTCCTCGCCCATCGATTCACCGGCCGGCTGGCCCGTCATCGCCAGCGCCGCCAGCCCCGACAGCGTCAGCGCCACGGTGGCGGCCGACAGCATCCAGCCCGCCACCTTGCCACGACGCTGGCCGGCGTTCAGGAAGGGAAAGCCCGGACCCGGCGTCACGGCGCCGCCCGTCCACCGTCCAGCCCGACCAGCGCGACCTTCAGATAGCCGCCGTCGCGCAAGGTATCCAGAACGCCCATCAGGCGGCCATAGGGCATGGCCTGATCGGCCCGCAGAAAGACCGGCGTGTCTCGCTGCCCCTCAGTCATTCCGTCCAGCGCCACCACCAGTGCTTCGGGCGCGATGTCCTCCTGCCCCAGCACCAGCCGCCCCTCGGCGGTGAGCGTCAGCCAGAGCGGATCCTGCGGGCGATCAGCCGGGGGGGCGGAACTGGCGGGCAGGTTTACGGCGACTTCCACGGTGGAGAGAGGGGCCGCGACCATGAAGACGATCAACAGCACCAGCATCACGTCGATGAACGGGGTGACGTTGATCTCGGCGATCTCGTCCTCGTCCGCGCCGCCGACAGCACGAAACCCCATGGCGCTACCCCTGCGCCGCGCGAAGGGCGGCCAGCCGGTCAAGCGCCCGGCTTTGAAGCACGATCAGCGCAGTTGCCAGATCGCCAAGACGGCAGCGATGGCTGGCCAGACGGCGCGCCAGAAGGTTGTAGATCAGAACGGCCGGAATGGCGGCTGCAAGGCCGATGGCGGTGGCAAGCAAGGCCTCGGCAATGCCGGGGGCCACGATGGCAAGGTTGGTGGTCCTGGATTCGGCGATGGCAAGAAAGCTGTTCATGATGCCGAAGACGGTGCCAAAAAGGCCAATGAACGGTGCCAACGCCCCGGTCGAGGCCAGAACCCCGGTGCCAAACCGAAGGGATTGAACCGCCGCCGTTTCGATCCGGTCAAGGCTGGCGCGAGTGCGGTCGGCCGCGCCGGGCAAGAGGGCGGGGTCGGCCTCGGCAAGGCTCAGTTCGGCCCGGGTGGCGCGCATCATCTCGGCCCCGGGGCCGCGCTGGCCATCGGGTGCCTGGGGCAGGTCAGCGGCCTTCGACACCAGTGCCAGAGTCCGGCCGAGCCGGCGGTTTGCCACCGCGAATTCGGCAAGCTTGTGAACCAGGATGGTCAGCGCGACAAAGCCGGCAAGTGCCAGTATCGCCATGACGCCCTGCACCACGGGATGGGCGGCAAGCACCAGGTGAACAAGGTCGGTCTGTGCCGGCAAGGCAGGGGACAGGTCCGCCACGGCTTCGGCCGGCGGACCGGCGGTCAGAAGTTCCTTCCCTGAGGGCAGCGAGGGAACGTCTGCCGCAGCGTCGGACTCCGGAGCCGCCGGCTGCGCCGCGGCATCCGAGATCACGACGGGCGGACCTTCGTTTTGCGCGGCGGCCGGCAGCGCCTGCGTCGCAAGCAGAAAAAGCAAAGCCGCCCGCAGCATCACCATGTCATGCCCTTGGTGATCGACAGCTTCGCATCCATCCCCGCCGCCTTGTCCAGCGACAGGTTGTTGCGGTAGTCGGCGTCAAAGACATTCGAGACGGTCAGCTTCACGTCCAGCCCCGCCAGCATGCCTTCATCCGGCGACCAGGTGACAAAGATGTCATGCGTGTCGTAGGAACCTGCCGATGTGGTCGCCGAAGAGGTGGTGATCGCGTCAAAGTAATAGCCGGTCCAGCCGAAGATCAGGTGCTGGTCGGGCAGTTTGGCCCCCAGCGTCAGCGCCACATTCTCGGCCGGGGTATCGGCCAGCGTCAGACCGGTGGACTTGTCCTTCGACTTCACGTGGCTCCACGCAAGGCTGCCGAACCAGCGGTCGGCGTCATAGGCGGCCTCAAGCTCGGCCCCCCAGATTTCGGCATCGCGGATGTTGCGGAAATAGGGCGTGCCGGCTGTGCTGTCGCGGGCGATCAGGTTGGACAGGTCGTTGTGAAAGCCGGTCGCCTTGATCTGCAGGCTGTCGCCTTCGGACAGAAGGTCCTCGCGCTGGAAGGTGAAGCCCAATTCGAAAGAGGTCGCCTCTTCCTTTTCAAGGTTCAGGCTGGGCGGTTCGTTCGAGTCATAGCTGTAAAGCTCATCCAGCGTCGGCATCCGTTCGGTGCGGGCGACCGAACCGAAGATGCCGAAACTGTCGTTCAGCTTGTGAAGCACCGCCAGTTTGGGCGACAGGGCGGTGTCCGTGGTGGCCGTGGCACCGGCGGCAATCGCCGCGGCCGAAGGCGTGCGGTCGCCAAAGTCGACGCGCAGGCCGGGGATCAGCGTCAGCCTGTCGTTCCAGGTGAACTCGCCCTGCACATAGGCACCCAGCTTGCGGTCGGCGCCTTCGGGGTGGAACCCCAGGGCGCCCAGCGACGAGGTGGCACTGCGCTCTTGCTCGGAAAGCTGGACGCCGAAGGTGAGATAGTTCTCCCAGTCGCCCGAGGACAGATCGGCCGTGTTCTCGATCTTCAGCGAGGTCGTGGCATAGCCGAAATTGCTGTCACACAGCACCTGGAAGGTGCCGGGCGCGCACATGGCCCCCAGCGAGAAGTTGCGCTTCTCGGCCGAGGTGTCGGTGTAGGACAGCTGCACCGTCAGATCCAGCAAGTCGTTCCCGGCAAAGCCGTGTTCATAGGTCAGTGCCAGCGTGTCGTCGATGGTATGCACGTCCGCCGTGCCAAAGCCCGCAAGTGCCGCCCCGCCGGTCTGGGCAACGGCGGTATCGTCCAAATCGGTATCGGTGCGCGAGAATGACAGCACCAGGCTTTGGTCATCGTCATTGCCAAAGGCCCACTTGCCCTTGACCAGCGCCGAGGCCGACTCATGCTCGGTACCCGCGATGACCTGGCCTGTACCGTCCTTGACCTTGCCGCCACTGCTGTGGTTCAGGGCGGCAAGAAACTCGGCGTTGCCGGCGCGATGGGCATAGATCACGCCCAGACCAAGCGCATCGCCATTGGTGCCGTAGTCACCCTTGAAGCGCAGCGCCGTGGTTTCGCCTTCGCCCAGAAAGTCGCTGGCATCCTTGGTGGTAAAGGCCACCACGCCGCCGATCGCTCCCGATCCGTACAATGTGCTGGACGCCGGACCGCGCAGCACCTCGACCCGCTTGTAAAGCTCGAAGTCACCGAAAAAGCTGCCCATCCGATACTGTTCAAAGAACTTCGGCGCGCCATCGACGACAACCTTGATCCGCTCTTCCGAGGCCGCCTGTTCGCTGTTGCCGATGCCGCGGATGTTGAAGGCCTGCCCAAGCGCCCGTGCCGAGGCGCCCGCCGCCTGCACCCCGGGTACTGACTTGAAGAGATCGCCCAGCGTTGCGGGCTGGTTGCGGTCGATGTCTTGCTGTTCCAGCACTGTCACGGCCTGCGGCGTGTCGATCGCCACCCTGGCCGTGCCGGTGCCAAGGATGATGCGGCCCAGCATCTGGAACAGGCCTTCGTCCTGCGCGGCGGCCGGGCTGCCAAAGGCGGCAAGCGTGGTGGAAAGAAGCAACCCGTAACGGGCCTTGTGGCGGATCGGCATGGCATTCCCCTCGGATGGTCTGCGAAAGGGCTGGCCGTGCCGGATGGGGGCAAGCTGGCGGCAGAAGATTCTGACTTGAACTGTCAGGAAATGGCTTCTAGAAATGCTGACTGTAATTGTCAAGTATTCAGATGCTTGACATGCCGCGCCCCAGCTTTCCGCCAGATGCGCTTGAAAAACCACTGGAAAGGAAAACGGGCATGTCACTCAGCCCCGCCGAGATTCGCGCCCTGCGCGCCGAAAACACCAAAGCCCGCGCCCGCGACTTTGCCCAGGTCCACGGCCTGACGGAGGCCGATCTGGTCGCGGCACATGTCGGCCATGGCGCGACGGCCATCACCGCCGATCCCGACCGTCTGATTCCCTGGGCGGGCAAGCTGGGCGATGTGCTGGCCCTGACCCGCAACGAACATTGCGTGCATGAACGCCGCGGGTGCTATTCCGACTACCGCACCGGCGCCTTTGCCTCGATGGTGCTGGACCGTGAAATCGACCTGCGCATCTTTCCCAAGCACTGGGTGCATGGCTTTGCCGTTGAAGAGGCGGGCGAAGACGGTCTGAAGCGTAGCCTGCAGGTGTTCGATGCGGCGGGCGACGCGGTCCACAAGGTTCACCTGGGTCCGGGGTCGAACCACGACCTTTGGGCCGGTCTGGTGGCAAACATGCGGCTGGCCGATCAGGCCCAAGGG
Organism: uncultured Frigidibacter sp.; assembly: GCA_964582215.1. GTDB lineage: Bacteria > Pseudomonadota > Alphaproteobacteria > Rhodobacterales > Rhodobacteraceae > TMP-24. The sequence continues at coordinate 9,793 of CAZORV010000040.1, read as the reverse complement.
CTTAGCCTGTCGCCGCGCAGGCCGGTTGACGGGCCGCGCGCAGATGCCGGCCGCGCCGCCGAGTTGCGGGCTGCTTGGGACAAGACGACCGACACGCATCAGTTTCTGGGGCTGGTCAAGGATCATGGCGCCAACCGTCTGGGGGCCTACCGTCTGGCAGGCGCGCCCTACGTGGCCCGCCTTGCACCCGAGGCTGTTACCCATGCCCTGCGCGGTGCGGCCGATGGCGGAATTCCGGTAATGATCTTCGTAGGCAACATGGGCTGCATCCAGATCCACGGCGGCCCCGTGGAAAAGATCGTGCCGATGGGCCCCTGGATAAACGTCATGGACCCCCGCTTCAACCTGCACCTGCGCGCCGACCGTGTGGCCGAGGTGTACCACGTCTGGAAGCCCACCCGCACCGGCGATGTCTTCAGCGTCGAGGCCTTTGCCGCAGATGGCGAGCTGATCCTGCAGATCTTCGGCTATCGCAAGGATACACCGGCGGGGCCGTGGAATGCCCTGGCAGCGGCGCTGCCCCGTCTGGAAGAGGTGCCGGCATGATGCGCGGGCTGGCGGGCGCCGTCGCGCTGGGCTTGGCGACAACGGCCGCGCTGGCCGAGGGGCAGCGGGTCGTGACGCTGGGCGGTTCAGTGACCGAAATCGCGGTGGCGTTAGGGGCGGGCGACCGACTGGTGGCGCGCGATACAACCTCGAATTTCCCCGAAAGCGTGCTGCCTTTGCCCGATGTGGGCTATATCCGCGCGCTTTCGCCCGAGGGCGTGCTGTCGGTGGCACCCGATCTGATCATCGCCGAAGGCGACGCCGGCCCGCCCGAGGCGGTCGAGGTGCTGACGGCAGCCGGGGTGCCCTTTCTGCTGATGCCCGAGGCTGCACGGGCCGAAGACCTGCCTGCCAAGATCATGGCCGTCGGCGCGGCCCTTGGGCTGGACGATCAGGCCCGGGCGCTTGCGGCTGACGTTGACGCCGGGCTTCAGGCGGCGCTGGCACGGGCGGCGGCGGTGCCGCAACGCCAGCGGGTGCTGTTCGTGCTGTCGTTGCAGGGCGGGCGGGTGATGGCGGGCGGCGCGGAAACCGAAGCCGCGGGCATCATCGCATTGTCGGGTGGCGAAAACGCCGGGACCGGGTTTCAGGGCTACAAGCCGATGACCGACGAAGCCGTGATTGCCGCCGCCCCCGACGTGATCCTGATGATGGACCGTGAGGGCGACCTTGCCATCGCCGATGCCGATGTCCTTGACCATCCGGCACTGGCGGAAACACCCGCCGGCAGAAAGGGTCGCATCCTCCGCATGGACGGGATGCTCATGCTGGGCTTTGGCCCCCGCACGCCGCAGGCAGCGGACCAGTTGTACCAGGCGCTTTATCCCGACGGGTTGGGCGGATGACCGCGCTGCCGATGGCCCCCCCAGGTGACCGCAGCACAAGGGGCGGACAGCTGTTCTGGTGGCTTCTGCTGCTGTTGCTGGTCGTGTCGGTCCTGTCGCTGGGCACCGGGGCATCGGGCCTGTCGCTGGGGCGTCTGCTGGCGGCGCAGACGGGCGAGGCGCTTGACCAGCGCGACCGGGTTGTCCTGATGGACATCCGCCTGCCGCGGCTGGTGATGGGGCTTCTCATCGGCGCGGCGTTGGCCGTGTCTGGGGCGCTGATGCAGGGGCTGTTCCGCAACCCGCTGGCCGATCCCGGCATCATCGGGGTCAGTGCGGGTGCATCCCTTGGGGCTGTCGGCACCATCGTGCTGGGCGGGATGTTGCCCGCCGGCGTGGCGGCGGCGGTGCCTGGCACGCATCTCTTGCCGGTCGCGGCCTTTCTTGGCAGTTGGGGAACGACCCTGCTCTTGTACCGCATCGCCACGCGCGGGGGGCAGACCACTATCGCTACCCTGTTGCTGGCGGGCATTGCCCTTGGCGCGATGGCCATGGCGGTGACCGGAATGCTGATCTTTCTGGCCGACGACCGGCAGTTGCGTGACCTGACCTTCTGGTCCATGGGATCGCTGGCCGGGGCCAGCTGGCCCAAGGTTGCAGCCGCCCTGATGCTGATCCTGCCGGTCCTGTTGCTGTCGCCCCTCATGGCCCGCGGCCTGAATGCGCTGGCGCTGGGCGAAGCGCAGGCCAGACATCTGGGTATCCGCGTGCAGCGGCTGAAACGGTTGGCGATCCTGTCGGTTGCGGCGGCCACCGGTGCGGCGGTGGCTGTGTCGGGCGGCATCGGCTTTGTCGGCATCGTAGTGCCGCATGTGCTGCGGCTGGCAACCGGGCCTGACCACCGCTTTCTTCTGCCGAATGCCGCCGTGCTGGGTGGGGTGCTGTTGCTGGCCGCCGATATGCTGGCCCGCAGCCTCGCGTCGCCCGCGGAATTGCCGATCGGGATCATCACCGCCACGCTGGGGGCACCCGTCTTTCTGTGGATCCTTCTGGCCCGTCGCGGCCTGACGGGGGCCTGACCATGCTGGAGATTGTCGGACTTTCCGTGTCCCCCGGTCGCAAGCCTCTGATTAACGGGCTGTCGCTGGCCCTTGCCCCTGGCCAGGTAACGGCCATCGTCGGCCCGAATGGATCAGGCAAGACCACGCTTCTGCGCGCCGTGACCGGCGATCTGCCATATCGCGGCAGCATCCGGCTGAACGGGCAGGAAGTGTCCCGCACCGATCCGGCCGCTCTGGCCGCGATGCGGGCTGTTCTTGCCCAGTCCACCACGCTGGCCTTTCCCTTTACCGCGCTTGAGGTGGTGCGGCTGGGAGTTCGGGACCGCAACGACAGGCTGGCCCGGCAGGCGCTGGCCGAAGTGGGACTGGCCGGGTTCGAAGCCCGCGAAGTGCCAAGCCTGTCCGGAGGCGAACAGGCGCGTGTGCATCTGGCCCGCGTGCTGGCGCAGGTCTGGCAGCCGGTCGGGCCCGACGGCGCGCGCTGGCTGTTTCTGGATGAACCGGTGGCGGCGCTGGATCTGGGCCATCAGCTTTCGGTGATGCGTCTGGCGCGGCGATTTGCCGATGCCGGCGGAGGTGTGGTCGCCGTCATGCACGACCTGAACCTGTCGGCCATGGTTGCCGACCAGATGGTTCTCTTGCGCGCCGGGCAGGTTCTGGCTGAAGGCTGCCCCGATGCGGTGATGACCGACGCCGCCTTGTCGCGCGCCTATGGCTGCCAGATCAGGGTCTGCCAGGCGGCGCCCGTCGGCCCCTGGCTGGTGCCACAGGCCATGGAAGTTTCCTGACTTAAGGAACCCGCTTCATGGCCGGGTATTTCGTCGGACATGAAGGATCGAGTCCAATGATCGCCCGCCGGAAAACCCGAAAAACTGCCCGGAGTCCCGCCGCAGTGCCGTCAAAACCCAGGTTGCTTCGTCAAGCCAGCAAGACAAGGTGGTTGTCCCAAAGGGGTCCGCCGCTGCGCAACGGCAGGAGTCCGGCGCTGTCACAGAACCAGAGCGCGCCGCTGCCGTCGCTCGCCAGAAAGCCGTCATCCTGGGCCGCAATCCCGCAGATATCCGCGCGAGCATGGGTCGCGACGTGGGTGCCTGCGTTGTCATGGATCATCACCACACCCCCGCGCGGCGAGGTCACCGCGATCTGCCCCTGGACGGTTATGGCGATGGACCCGGCATAGCCCTTCATGCGGAAGGCCTCGGCCGGATCGGGCGGGCAAAGCACGATGGGCTGACCCGGGGCCCACAGACCAAGCAGCGGCACGGCCTCGGACGGGTCGCCCTCCCATTGCATGGCAAAGGCGACCTTGCCTTGCGCATTGACCGCCAGATGGCGGATCGAGTTCTGGGCCAGTTCTCGCGGTAGTTCTGCCTGTGCTGCGATCTCTCCGCCGTCGGTCAGCACCGTCAGGTTCGGCCGCATCGTCGCGATGTTCTGCTTGCTGCGGTCCTGCGGATCGGTCCGGATGCCCCCATTGGCGACGACAAGGCGTCCGTCGGGCAGACGCTTCAGATCATGCGGCCCGATTCCGCCCGATGCCCACTCGCCGATGCGTTGGAAATCTGGAAAACGCCACACGCCGACCCGGCCCTCGGAGGTTTCCGCCACCACCTCAGAGGTGAACAGCGCCCCGCCATCCGCAGAAAAGATGCCATGGCCGTTGAACTGCCGCCCCTCGGGCGGGGCAAGTTGTCCGATCACCGCACCAGAGCGGCAATCCAGCACAACGGCAAATGTGCCGGGGCGGCGGGCGAAGGCCACGGCGACAGGGCGGGCGGGATGGGCGCAGGCGGCGTGGCCGCGTCCGGGAAGGTCGATCGCGAATGTGGTCTCGCCCCTTGCGTCAAGCCCGTGCAGCACAAAGCCGTCGCCCTGATTGCCTGCTGCAAGGAAGCGCGGGTTGCCGACATCGGCCCAGCCGGGGACCGGAACGGCAAGGGCAGCAAGACCCGCAAGAAATCCGCGCCGCGTGGCCATCAGTCACCGTCCTGCGAATTGAAGCCCAGACCGACCCCCAGCGCGGCGCCCAGCTCGTCGAGTGCAACGATGCGGGCCTGTTCGATGGCCTGTTGCAGGATTTCCACCTTCAGTCGTCCGCCCGGGTCGGCAACGCCGGCAAAGACAGGGTCGTCCAGTTCGGCGGCCAGCCGAGAGGCGTGGTCAATCGCGGCCAGTGTTTCCGGCGCATCATCGGTCAGCGCGGCGACCATCGCGCGCTGTGCCGCCAGTGCCAGCGCGACATTCCGCAGGCTGCGACCCGAGGCGCGGGCCTCGGCCTTTTCAGGTGCGGGGCGGTCAAAGCTGCCCAGAGGGCGGCCGAGGCGCTGGTCGCGCAGCTGTTCAAACCCCGTGACGACCAGCGTGAACAGGGCCTGCCGGGCCTCGGTCTCGCTCAGGTAGGTGGTGTTTCCGGGTTCTCCGGACGTTAGCAGAAGATCGGCATAGCCGCCCCGCCAGCCATCGCGGATCTCGGCGGCAAGGCGGGCCAGATCCGCTGCCGTCGCGCGGATCAGGGGGCAAGGGTCCGCGGGCAGCGCATCTGCTGGCCAGAGCAGGCGTTCCAGCCCGGTCAGCCCGCGCGCGGCCACGGATTGTTCGGCAAAGGCATCGGGGGCCAGGCTGGCCGGATCGCCGGTCAGCAGGGCCAATTGCGCTTTGCGGCCCAGGCCCTTGGGGTCGGGCCAGAAGGCGATGGCAAGGCTGCGGCCCTGTTCCTCGGCCGGGCCAAGGTGGATGTGCTGCACGGCCATCCACGCATCGAAGGCCGCAAGATAGGCCGGGGCGATGGCATCGGGCGCGCAGGTTTCCATGCTGCGCGCTGCCAGGGCGGCCGTTGCCCCGGCAAAGCTGTCATAGCCCGTCAGGATATGGTCACGCACCACTTCAGCCACATCGGCCACGGCGGGAAGGGGCAGCAACAGAGCGAGTGCGATAGCAGCGGCGCGCATCAGAGGCTTTCCAGAAAGGCGATCAGGGCGTCGCGGTCGGCGGCCGGCAGCGATACGACGCCATCCCGTGCGGCCTGCGCCTCGCCCCCGTGCCAGAGGATAGCTTCCAGCAGGCTCCGCGCCCTTCCGTCATGCAGGAATTGTGTGTGCCCGCTGACGGCTTCGGTCAGCCCGATGCCCCATAGCGGCGGCGTCTTCCATTCGCGGCCTGTCGCGCGGCCTTCGGGCCGGTCGTCGGCCAGCCCTTCGCCCATGTCATGCAGAAGCAGGTCGGTATAGGGCCAGATCAGCTGAAAGCTCTGTTCGGGGCGGCCCTCCAGCCGATGGGTGACGTGCTTTGGCCTGTGGCAGGCGGCGCAGCCGAGGTTGTGGAAAAGTTCCTTCCCGCGCAGCACGGTGGTGTCGCCCACATCCCGGCGCGCAGGAACCGCGAGGTTGCGGGCGTAGAAGGTGACAAGATCAAGGCTTGCTGCATCCACTTCCAGCCCGTCGCGGACGCCGTCCTCTTGCCCGTCGGGCGCGGCGCGACAGTCTGCCTGCGCCACCGTGCAGTCGCCGAAGGGCAAGGGATGAAGGGGGGTGGACAAACCCATGTCACTTGCAAAGGCGCCGGCGGATTGCGCTTGCACGGTGGGGTTGCCTCCCTTGAGCCCGAAACGCCCCAGCATCGGCACCCCATATTCGACCGACATCACGATCTGGGCGCGGCCCGAAATGCCATCGCCATCCGCATCGTCGGTGTCCTGCCGCGCAAGGATGTCGGCGGCCGGGATCGCCTCCAACAGCCCAAGGCCGATCATCTGCGGTGCCACGCGGGGCGAAAGCATGGTGTCGGGGCGCAGCGCGCCGTAGCCGAGGTTCGAGATATCATAGCTGGGCGCGCGCAGCATTACGACCGTGCCGTCATCCAGCGTCACGGGTTCGTCGCGCCATGTCACCCCCATCCGCCCTTCGGCCAGATGTCCGGGGGCCGCGAAATCCTGCAACTGGTCACCATAGATAGGTTCGGGGCTGGTGGCCAGCCACTCCGAAATCCCGTCGGGCGATACACCCCCCGGCACCGACAGACGCAGGAACATGGAGACGCGGGCATCCTCGGGCGCTTCGGGCGTGTGGCCCCGCCCGTCCTTCAGGTGGCAGTCCTGGCAGGCGCGGGCGTTGTAAAACGGGCCAAGGCCATCGGAGGCAAGCGTCGAGGCAGGCGAAGCGACCCATGTCTTGCGGAAAAGCGCATTGCCCAGCTTGAAATCCAGCTGATGCGCAAAAGGCATGTTGGCCGAGAACTGGCTGAAGGCATCCGCCGTTTCCCGCGCCCGCACGGTTGCCGCGCCGCCCGAGTTTTCCTCAAAGGCCTCGGGCTTGGTGAAATCCGTCGGCGGCGCAAGGATGGCCGCGATGCGGGCCGTCTCTTCCGCCGTCCTTGGGATCAGGGGAAGGTGGCGATCGTCCAGATCCTGCGCGAAGGCCGGCGTGGCGGCGCAGATCAGAAGAAGGGGGCGAAGCATGGCGATGATAACCTCTTGCGCCCCTTGGACACCAAATTCCCGACTATTTCAATCGGAATGTCACACTTGCGACACCTCGGCCTATTCGGCCTGATCGGCGGGTTTGGCGTTGAGCATGCCGTATTTTTCGGCCCCGAGGCGGTCATAAAGGCCAAGCTGGGTTTCCAGAAAGTCGATATGGCCTTCTTCGTCGGCGATCAGTTCATCAAACAGCGCGCGCGAGACATAGTCGCCGACCTCATCGCAATGACGGCGCGCTTCGATATAGAGGGTGCGCGCGTCATGTTCGCCTGCCAGATCGGCCTCAAGTGTTTCGCGCAGGGTCTGGCCGATGCGCAGCGGATCAAGCTTCTGGAGATTCGGATGGCCTTCCAGAAAGATGATCCGCGCGATCAGCTTGTCGGCGTGGTGCATCTCCTCGATGCTTTCGGCGCGGCTTTTCGCGGCGACATGGCCGTAGCCCCAGTCTTCCTGCAGCCGGAAATGCAGCCAGTACTGGCTGACAGCGGTCAGCTCAGACCGCAGGGCTGCGTTGAGATAGTCGATGACCTTTGCGTCGCCTTTCATGGCCGCCTCCTAATGAATGGAAACGGGTCTGGCTGGCACGCACGCGGCGGTGGCTTGACCCTTACGGCAAAGATAAGGCGACTGCTGCCGCCTGTCCAATCCCCGATTGACAAATCGGGCTGAAAATCAATACCTTACAGAAAAGGTCAGATGTCAGGCCACGTTGCCTTTCTCTATCGGTTTCGGATGCGCAGACGCGGAACCTCCTCTCGGCCCCAAACCTGAAAGTTGGGGTTCAGCCGCATGGCTGACAGGAACAACGGCATGCAGCCGCCGCAATCGGCCCGCTTGCCAAGCGCGTGATAGATCTTGCCGGGGGTGATGATCGTTTCCGGGTCAGAGGCGCGCATCCAGTCCACCGCGGCGCGGATGTCGTGGTCGCTGATGGACTGGCAATGGCAGACGATCATTGCATCCTCACTGGAAGACGGCCGAAGGGTTGTCGAGGCTGTCGGACCCCTCAAAACTGACCTTCTCCAGCCCCAATGCCGCGACGGCACGCTCGATCGACGCGGTCTGTGTGACCAGCGCATCGACCGCGCCCATGATCAGCGCCTCTCCCTCAGCGTTGCCAGCCTCTAGCATCTGATCATAGGCGAACCCACCTTCGGCCGCGGCCTTGATCGCGGCCAGCGCGGCCACCGATGCGTCAAGCTCTGCCTTCAGCTGCGTGTCCACCGCCGCATCGCGTTCAGCCACAAGGTCTGACAGCGAAGGCCCGGTCATGACCGTGCCATCAAGGCGGGTGTAGCTGCCAAGATAGACGTTCCGGATGCCCAGCCCGTCATAATAGTGGCTGTTGTGGGTGTTGTCGGAAAAGCAGTCATGCTCCTCCTCGGGGTCGTTCAGCATCAGACCCAGCTTCATCCGCTCGCCCGCCTGTTCGCCATAGGACAGGCTGCCCATCCCGGTCAGCATGGCCAGAAGCCCAGCTTGCGGATCGGCCGTTACGGCCACGCGACCCTCGCCCCCTTCGGCCCAGGCGGCCGCCATGAATTCAAGGTCGCTGACCAAAAGGTCGGTTGCCGCGTTGAGATAGGCGGCGCGCCGGTCGCAGTTGCCGCCGGTGCAGCCGTCCCCGGCAAGAAAATCGGTGAAGGGGCGGTTGCCTGCGCCGGGGCCGGTGCCGTTCAGATCCTGTCCCCAGAGCAGGAATTCGATGGCATGATAGCCCGAGGCCACGTTGGCCTCGATCCCGTCGGCCTCATGCAGGGTTTCTCCGATCAGGGCGGGGGTGATGGCGGTGGCGTCGATCTCGGCGCCGGAAAGGGTGAACTTCGGCGTGGCGATTACGTTCAGGCCCGCGAAGGCGTTTTCCTCGTTCGTGGCAGTGTCTGCTGCGACATAGTCGATCAGCCCCTCGTCCAGCGGCCAGGCGTTGACCTTGCCTTCCCAGTCATCGACGACAGCGTTGCCAAAGCGGAAAACCTCGGTCTGCTGATAGGGCACGCGCGCCGCGGTCCAGGCCGAGCGGGCGGCCATCAGCGTTTCAGCGGTCGGGGTCGCGATCAGCGCATCGACAGCGGCTTGCAGCGCCTGCGCGGCGGTCAGGCTGTCGGCGTATTTCGCGGCGGCAAGGTCGGCATAATGGGTGACAACCTCTTCTGGCGTGGCCGCAAGGGCCGGGGCTGCGAAGGCCCCTGCCAAAGTTGTCGAGAACAGTGTGATGGCAAGGGTCGTCTTCATTGCGTGGTCTTTCGTCATTTGGTCAGGATGAGCTTGCCCTGACGGGTGATGCGCAAGGCGTAGTGCTGCCCGTTCAGGTGGATATGCGCGAGCGGGCCGCCATTGGTCAGATCGACGGCCTCATGGCTGGGAACAGGCTCGACTCGCGGTGCATCGCGGCGCCCGAGGGTCCGCGGGATGGGTTCGTCTGGGGGCTGCGGTTGCGACATGGACACCTCTGTGCGTCGCACAGCTATATCCGACAAAAACACTTTCCGTAAAGCTGATAATTTTAGTTGGTAATGTTTCCTGGTCGCTTCGCAGGATATAAAAGTGATCGTTGTCTGACTTTGGCTCGTTCCAGCTGCCCTCGACCGTGCCTGGCTTGGCGGCAGCTCAACGCGGTTCGCGGCGCGGCGAGAGACCGCTTTCCGCCCTTCACGTCGGCCAGAGTGAGAGAAGTGCCGGTTTCCCGGTGACGGGTCGAGGGCTGGGAGATTGGCTCCCGGCACTCGTCGCGGGAGATAGCAGTTGGGCGTTGTGGAAGTTCTGGATCCGGTCGCACCGGCGCGGTCTGGTGGCTGGAAGGTGGATGTGAGCCGGGGTGAGCGGAATGGGCGGCTGTCGTCCGAATGGTTCAACCGGCCCGATGATGAGCGGTATCTGTCGCTCGACGA
>CAZORV010000039.1:0-18252 GCA_964582215.1 uncultured Frigidibacter sp. | reverse complement strand
GGCAAGATCCACCACCGCCGGAACGCCGGTGAAATCCTGCATCAGCACGCGGGCCGGGCGATAGGCGATTTCACGCGGGTTCTTGCCGCCCTTTGCGCCCCATTCGGCAAAGGCGCGGATGTCCTCGACCGAAACGGTGCGGCCACCATCCTCGAACCGCAGCATGTTTTCCAGCACCACTTTCAGCGCGGCGGGCAGGCGGGAAAAGTCGCCAAGGCCCGCGGCCTGAGCGGCGGGGATCGAGTAATAATCGACCGAGGCGCCACCAACGCTCAGCGTGCGGCGGGTCTTTGCGGTATCGGTTCCGGTGATGACGGTCATGGCGTGCTCCCTGAGACGGCGGCTAAGGTGACGGCATCCGGCTAATGCCTGATGAATTCCGGGCGATCAAGTCTGGCGTTGGTAATTGTATACATATGTATGCAGAGACCTGCAAGCCCGGTGAAGGCGGCCCGGCGCCGAATATCACGCAATGGTGCGGGCAAGGGGGCGGGCTGTGATTGGCCAGTTGCGCGCCGCGCAGCTAAGCTTCGACCCAGGGTCCGGCACGATTTGGGGATGCGACGAATGTTCAGGATGATGGCTGTTGCGCTGGTCGCGACGGGTTTCGCGGCGGCCGCCCGGGCCGAGGGGCCGACGGTGGTCGAGCTTTACACCTCGCAGGGCTGTTCCTCTTGCCCGCCGGCGGACGCGCTGTTTTCGGATGTGGTGCGAAAGCCCGGGGTCATCGGGCTGGCGTTCCATGTCGACTATTGGGACTATATCGGCTGGAAGGACACGTTCGGCAGCGCCGACTTTTCCGAGCGCCAGCGCGACTATGCGCGCTTTGCCGGTGAAGACAGGGTCTATACCCCGCAGATGGTGATCAACGGGCGGCAGGCGATTGTCGGGACGGATGCGGGCGCATTGGCGGGGGCGCTGGTGCCGGTCGGCGGGGCGGTGACGCCCGCTCTGACCGTCGAACGCCATGGCCGCAGCCTTCACGTCACGGCGACCGCGCCCGGCGCCCTGCCGCGCGGGGCACGCGTGGCGCTGGTCCGCTATATCCCCCGCGCCGCCGTGTCGGTCGCCCGGGGCGAGAATGCCGGGCGGACGCTGACCTATACCAACATCGTCACCAGCTGGCGCGAGATGGGGTCATGGGACGGGGCGCGGCCCCTGGACCGGACCTTCGATCTGGCTGGTGATGACCCGGTCGTCGTTCTGTTGCAAGAGCCGGGCCCGGGGCCGATCCTTGCGGCGGCGGTGGTCGAATAGGCCTAGTCGAGCTCGGCCGGGTCGTACCAGCCGCGCGCGATCCGCCAGCGGCGGTGGATCCAGAACCATTGGCCGGGCTGGGCGGTGATGCGCCGCGCAAGGCTGTCGTTCAGGGCCCCGGTCATGGTCACGGGGTCGCTCGGGGGGACCGGCGCCTCAAGTTCGACCGTGAAGCTCAGGCCGTCGGCGTTGCGGGTCGCGTAGAACGGGATCAGGTCGGCGCCATAGCGCAGGGCCAGCTGCGCGGCCGAGGTGGCGGTGGCCGCCTTGCGGCCGAGGAACGGGAACAGGGGGGCGCCGTGGACATGCTGGTCAAACAGCAGGACCAGCTGGCCGCCCGCCTTCAGGTGCCGCACGAAACCGGCGGTGCCGGCGGGGCCCTGCGGAAAGACCGGACCGCCAAAGGCCTGCATGGTGCGCACGTAATGTTCATTGAAAAAGGCGTTGGCCATTGGCCGGTAAAGCCCGCCGACGCGGAAGCCGCGGTGGACCAGCGCCGCCCGCGCCGCCTCGTAATTGCCGAAATGGCCCGAGACAAGGATGACCGGGCGCCGGGCCGCCTCGGCCGCCTCGAGCGCCGCAAGGCCGGGACCGAGGATCGGCGCACCGGCCATCCGCGCCATCAGTTCGCGGGTCGAATAATTCTCGATCAGCGTGCGCCCGGCGTTGTCGCAGGCCTCGGCGGCGATGCGGCGGCGTTCGGCCAGCGACCGGTCGGGCCAGATCATCGCGAGATTGTCAAGCGCACGGCGCCGGTAGCCGGCGACAGGTGCGATGACGGCCCGGGTCAGCCCGCCCATCCAGCGCACCCGTGTGGCATAGGGCAGGGCCAGCGCCAGCCGGATCATCAGGCGCAAGACCTTGTTTGTGGCGAAATCCGCCACGATCTGGGGCCGGGTCCGTTCACTGTTGGCTGCCAAGATACAATTCCCGTCACGTCCGCGCCCTGTCTCGCGACAATGGTGCAAGGCCAGACATAGAGATGGTCCCCGGCGACCACAAGCGCACGGTCGCGGTGCCGGGTGAAGTGGGGCGCAGTCAAAAAAATGGCCGGGCATGAAGCCCGGCCCAGGAAGAGGCTGTCGCTCTGGGGAAGCGAAGCCTTTGGGTCACTCTTCCCAGAAGGGACGCGCGGCCTCTTGCCGGGCGGTCACCGGATCAACGCCGATGTCAAAGAGCATGTGATCGTCAAGCTGACCAAGGGCGCGGCGTTCGCGGGCGCGCAGGCGCCAGCCGGTCACCAGCGCCATCATCGCTGCGACAATCCCGGTCCGGCGGACGGGAAGGGAGACGAGGCCGGAAATCTTGCTGTTGCTTGCCATGGGGCACCTATTTGTATTGATACAATTGTCGAAACGTCGTATTGAAAAGTTATTGTATCGTGATACAATGGTCCAGCAAAACATTGTGACCATGACAATCACAGAATATGATGACCGAAATCTGGCGACCTGACCTGACACAATTCGACGGGCCGAAATATCTGGCGCTGTGCCACGCCCTGCGCGAAGCGGTGCGCGCCGGGACCCTGGCGGAAGGCGTCCGTCTGCCGCCGGTGCGCGAACTTGCCTGGCAACTGGCGATCACGCCGGGCACGGTGGCGCGCGCCTATCAGATACTGACGCAGGAGGGGCTGCTCGAGGCAACCGTCGGCCGCGGCACCTATGTGGCGGCCCGGGCCCCGCGTCTCGGCCCCACGCAGCCCATTCACGAAGATCTCGACCTTGTACATCTGGCGGCGGTTGCGACCGGCCCGCTCGCTGACCTGCGCTCGCCGCAACTGCCGGACGTCGGGCAGTCGGCCGCGATTGCCGCGATTCTGGTGCAGGTCGCCGGGCAGATGGGTCCGGGACATCTGGAATATCCGAGCCTCCGCCGCGATCTGCCGCTGCGCCAGGCCTATGCGGACTGGCTGGATGATCAGGCGCTGGGTCCCTTTGGTGCCGACGACATGGCACTGACCCTCGGCGGGCAGAATGCACTGAACGTGGTGCTGCAATGCTGTCTCAGGGGCGAGCGTCCCTATGTCTATTGCGAGGAACTGGCCTATGCCGGGTTCCGGCGTGCCGTCCGGCTGAACCGCGCCGAGATCGCGCCGGTCGCACTTGACGCCGAAGGCATGGTGCCCGAGGCGCTTGACGCCGCCTGCCGCCGCCACGGCGGACGGATCGTCTGCCTGACGCCCGAGGCGCAGAACCCGACAGGCGCCCACATGACGCTCGACCGGCGGCTGGAACTGGTGCGGGTCGCCCGCGCCCATGACCTGCAGATCGTCGAGGACAATTGCTATTCGGTGGCAAAGGTGACCTGCCCGGCGATCCGCGCGCTGGCGCCGGAAAGGACCTGGCACATCACCTCGCTGTCCAAGACCATTTCGGCCGGCCTGCGGTTCGGCGCGCTGATCTGCCCGCCGGGGCTTGGCGAGGCCGCGCGCCTTGCCACCCAGCACAGCTATTTCGGCCTGCCGCGCCCGGTCTCGGACATCGCCCTCGCGCTCTTCCGGTCGGGCGAGGCTGCCCGGCTGCGCGACCGCGTTTACGAGGCCTTCGGCAACCGGCTGCAGATTGCGCTGAATATCCTCGGGCGGCACGACATCGTCTGGCAAAAGGGCCTGAGCTTCATCTGGCTGCCGATGCCGCAGGGCTGGCGCGCCTCGACCTTTACCCGGATGGCCGAGGCGCAAGGGGTGCTGGTCCGGTCGGCGGACGAATATGCGCTGATTGACGGCCGCGCGCCCAGTGCCGTCAGAATTGCGATTTCCGGGGCGATTCCCGAGGTGGACTTCATCGCTGCGATGACCAGGCTGGCCCGGCTTCTGGACATGCCACCAGGGGACCTTGCGGTCTAAGTCATTGAATTCCTGCCGGGCAACCTTTAAGAAAAGGTTGCCGGAAAAAATTGATCAAATTTTTTCCACTTCGGCCCACCTTATGCTAAACCTCTTCCCAGGTCGCTGGCCATATGCGATCAATAAAACGGCTGGCCGCCATACGGCCGGTGTCCGACGGGGATGGGGACATGAACCAGACGTCACTTTGGGGGCGGTTCAGCCGCTCGGCGGCGTTCAGCGGCTATGCGCTGATCAGCCCGACGGCACTTTATGCGCTTTTGCTTCTGGCAGCACCTTTGGCGACCGTGGTCTATCTGTCGTTCATGGCCGACGGCGCCGGTGTCCATGAGATCATTCATGCGCCGACGGCGGCGAACTATGTGACCGCCTGGACCGATCCGATCTATCGCTCGATCATGATGCGCTCGCTGTTTGTCTCGACGCTGGTGACTCTGGCCACGGTGGTCCTCGCCTTTCCGGTCGCCTACTTCGTTTCGTTCTACGTGCCCGCGAGCCGCAAGGCCCTTTGGCTTTTCATGATCACCATTCCGTTCTGGACCTCTTATCTGGTGCGGGTGTTCCTGTGGAAAGTGATCCTCGGCTACAATGGCGTGATCAATTCGGGCCTGAAGGCGGTGGGGCTGATTGACGACCCCTTGACCTGGATCAACGTCAATATCGGCGCCATTGTCGTCACGCTGGCCCATGCCTATGCGCCCTTTGCGATCCTGCCGATTTTCGTGTCGCTGGAAAAGATTGACCGGGCGCTGCTCGAGGCCGGATCGGACCTTGGTGAAAGTGCGCTGATGACCTTCTGGCGGGTGACGCTGCCGCTGGCGATGCCGGGCGTCGTCGGCGCGGTTCTGATCGTCTTCATCCCGACGGTCGGCGACTATGTGACGCCTGACATCATCGGCGGCGGCAAGCTGCCGCTGATTGCCAATGTCATCCAGAAACAGATGCTGGCCATCGACAATATGCCGCTCGGCTCGGCGGTCGCGGTGTCGGCGATGCTGATCGTCGGTACGGCGGCGGGGCTTTTCGTGCTGGCCAACCGCCGCTTTCTCAAGGTGAAGAAATGAAGTCGAACGGGACCGGGCTCAGGCTTTATGCCATTCTGTATCTTCTGTTCCTTTACGCGCCGATCATCCTTCTGCCGATGTTCGCCTTCAACGACGGCACGATCATCGCCTTTCCGCTGAAGGGCTTTTCGACCCGCTGGTTCGCCGCGATGGCCAGCGACGGGGTGCTGCATGGCGCTGTCGTGAACTCGCTGATCGTCGCCTGTTTCACCGCGCTTCTGTCGACGACTTTGGCGATCTTTGCCGCCCGCGCCTCGACCCGGTTCGAGTTTCCGGGAAAGGGCGGGATCATGGCGCTGATCATGCTGCCGCTGGTCCTGCCCGAGATCGTCGTCGCGATGGCGATACTGGTGGTCTTCATCCAGATGGGCCTCGGACTTGGCCTGTTCACCATCACGCTTGGCCACACGCTGATCTGCACGCCGTTCGCCATCGCCATCCTGTCGGCATCGTTTCAAAGCCTCGACAAGTCGCTGGAAGAGGCGGCCTATGATCTGGGCGAGGACAAGTTTTCGACCTTCCGGCTGATCATCCTGCCGCTGGTCCTGCCGGGGATCATTTCGGCAGTGCTGATTTCCTTCACCATCTCGATGGATGAGTTCATCCTGGCGAACTTCCTTGGCGGACAGACGCCGACCTTGCCGGTCTATATCTACTCGCAGCTGCGCTTTCCCAAGGCGATCCCGGTCATCATGGCCGTCGCGACTTGCCTGGTCGCCGTTTCGATCACCCTTCTTATCATTGCAGAGTATTTCCGTCGCCGTGGGGTCGCGAAGACCGGTGGCAAGGATACCGGAGGCTTCCTGTGACACAAAAACCGATGATCGAACTGAAGGACGTCCAGAAATATTACGGCGATTATCACGCGCTGCGCGGCATCAATTGCGACATCAGGGCGGGCGAGTTCTTTTCTCTGCTCGGCCCCTCGGGCTGTGGCAAGACCACGCTTTTGCGCACCATCGCGGGGTTCGAGACCATCACCTCGGGCGTGGTGATGATCGACGGCAAAAGCATGGAGGATGTGCCCGCGAACCGGCGGCCGACCAACATGGTCTTTCAATCCTACGCGATCTTTCCGCATCTGAGTGTCGAGCAGAACGTGGCCTTCGGTCTGCGCAAGGATCCGCGCAGCAAGGCCGAAAAGGACAGGGCCGTCGAAGAGGCTTTGCAGATGGTCGGGCTGAAAGGCTACGGCAAGCGCGCCGCCCATGCGCTGTCGGGCGGCCAGCGGCAGCGTGTGGCACTGGCCCGGGCGCTGATCCTGAAGCCCAAGGTGTTGCTGCTGGACGAACCCCTTTCGGCGCTCGACAAGAAAATGCGCGAGAATATGCAGGTCGAGCTGATCAGGTTGCAGCGTCAGGTCGGCATCACCTTCATCCTGGTGACCCATGATCAGGAAGAGGCGCTGGTCATGTCCGACCGGATTGCCGTGATGTTCGAGGGCGAGATTGCCCAGCTGGCCGATCCCGAGACGCTTTACCGGTTGCCGAACTCGCGCCGGGTGGCGGATTTCATCGGCCATATGAACTTCCTGCCTGCGACCGTCGGTGCCGAGGCGGACGGCCGGATCGAGGTCGACGTTCAGGGGCTGGGCCGCTGCGAGATCGGCGCCGGGCAGGCGCCGGGCGGCAAACATGGCGAGGCGCCTTCGGTCGGCTTCCGGCCCGAGACGCTGACATTGCTCTATGACGGGCAGGCCGCCAGCGACCGCGAGGCATCGGGGAAGGTTGAAGAGGTCGTCTACTACGGCGACATGACCTATTACGACGTCAAGCTTGATGGCGTCACCTCGCCGGTGCGCCTGTCGATGCGCAACGTCCCGGGGCGCCCGGTTCTGGATCGCGGCACGAACTGCCGCGTGGCCTGGAGCCCATCGGCACTGGTGCTGTTCCGGTAGCGCCGGTCCGCGCGCTGGCCAGTACCGGCCGCCCGTTGGCGCCGGGGACGGGAAAGGCCCTGGGTCCGGCTGCCAGCGCCCCCCAGGCGACCAGCGCCCCGACCTACCAACGACCGACCTACCAACGACCGGACGCGCCGCCGCCTGACGATGAGCCGCCGCCAAAGGAGCCGCTGTCTCTGTCCCTTGATGGCGAAAGGCGTGTCCGCACCGGCCGGTCGTCCTGCCAGCCGCAGCTTGCGCAGTTGGTGATGATCTGCCCGACGCCGCCCGGACCCTTGCCGTTCGGCATCAGATGGTCGCGGTGCAGCCCGCGCTGCCCGCAGACCGGGCAACGGCGGAACCGCATCGACCAGTCGCCGATCCGGCGGCCGAAGACGATCGTGACGCCGATGCCAAGAAAGACCAGCCCGGCCAGCCAGGCGATGAACCGGTCGAGCAGGCTTTTGCCGGTGACCGGCAGCGCCTCGGGCGGCAGGCCTTCGGCATGGCGGCGGGCGATGCGGGTCATCACCTCGGCCGATCCGGCGCGGATCGTGGCGCTGTCGTCGCCGGCGCGGAAACCGGGCAGGAACCAGCGGTCGATGATGTCGCGCGCCAGAAGGTCATAGCCCTGGTCGTAGCCGCGCCCCAGTTCGATCCGCATCTCGCGCGCGGCCTTGTCGACCAGCACCAGAATGCCGTCATTGTTACTGGCGCGCCCAATGCCCCAGTCGTTGAACAGCCCGGTCGCAAAGGCCCCGATCGTCCCGTTGCCGCCATAGTCGGCGCGCGACGGCAGGGTCAGGACCGTCATCTCGACCCCGGTTTCGGTTCTCAGCCGCGCAAGATCGGTCCTGAGCCCGGCCAGATCGTCCGGTGCGATGATCCCGGCATAGTCGTTGACGTAAAGATCAAGGTGATCGGGATAATCTTGCGCACCGGCGAGACCCGGGATCAGCGCCGCGCACCATAGAAACCAGACTGTCAGAAACCTTGCCACACCGACCACCTCATGAGGATACCGGGCTCATCATGACAGCCACGGCGCGCCTGTCAAACCGTCGGTTCCGGCGCGCGGGCCCCGGTGATCCGCTGTTGCAGCCCTGCCGCAAGGTCAACCGGAATGGGAGGCCGGGTCAGGAAAAGCCTGTCCAACGCACGAAATTTCCCCATGATCATAGCGCTGGCGGGCTATTCTTAATGTGTTTATAAGGTCCGGGGCCAATCATCCGGCCTGATTGCGCCCGGGTTCGCATCGGCCAGCTGTTCGCGTCTGGTTATGGAGTATAGGTCATGACGGTCACACGTCGCTTTGTCATCGGTTCCTCATTGGCGGCGCTTGCGCTGACCTCTGGCTGTGTCGGCGGGGCGGGGGGCGGCGCCTTTCGCACCGACTATGACCGGCTTGACCCTTCGGTGACGCGCGGCTGGCGTCTTGCGGGCGTCCGGGTGACGGCGCCACGCTCGCTCGTGGTGTCCGAGGAGCGCAGCTGGGAACCTGTCGCCGACATCGTCTGGCGCGAGGACAAGTTGGGCGATCGCTATGCGCAGGTTGAAAAGATCATGACGACGGCGATCAGCCGGGGTGCGCGCGGCCTGCATGGCGGGGTTCCGGTGCGTCTGGAGGCGACGATGCAGCGCTTCCACGCCATGACGTTCGAGGCCGAGGCCCTGAATTTTGATGTCGGCGTCCATAACATCGACTTCAACATCCGCGTTGTGAATGCCGCGACCGGGGCGGTGCTGGCCGGGCCGGTGGCGATCGAGGCCTCGTTCCCGGCCAAGACCGGCGCACGTATGGCCGAGGCACGGTCGCGCGGCGAATCGCAGAAGTCGCAGATCACCGCGCATGTGGCGGCGACGATCGCCGGCTGGCTCGGCACCGGGCCGGACAATCGCGGCACCTTCAGCCGCTCGGGCGCCTGACAGCCCCTGACAGCGCCCGGCAGGGCGAGGAAGCGCTTGGCGCAGCCGCAAAGCTGCGCTATGCAATGGCCATGACACGGAACGGCACCATTCGCAGCATCTGCATTACCGGCTGACATCGTCAGGCGGGCCGTTCCTCTGTTTCCCTGTCAAAGTGAACAAGGTATGCCCCGCCCGAGGCCGGAGAGCGTTCGGGTTTGCGCCTGGTTATGGGGAAGAGAATGACCGAGATCAGCCTTTACAACACCCGCACCCGGTCGAAAGAGCCGTTCCGGCCGCTCGACCCCGGCAATGTGCGGATGTATGTCTGCGGCCCGACCGTCTATGACCGCGCCCATATCGGCAATGCCCGCCCGGTCATCGTCTTCGACGTGCTTTTCCGGCTGCTCCGCCATGTCTACGGGGCCGGTCACGTCACCTATGTCCGCAATTTCACCGACGTCGATGACAAGATCAACGCCGAGGCGCAGCGCCGCAAGGCCGCCGGCGCCCCGGGCTCGCTTGAGGAACTGATCCGCGAACGGACCGAGGAGACCATCGCCTGGTATCACGCCGACATGGACGCGCTGGGGGCGCTCCGCCCGACGCATGAGCCGCGCGCGACCGACTATATCGGTCAGATGATCGCCATGATCGAGGCGCTGATCGCCTCGGGCCATGCCTATGCGCGGGACGGCCACGCGCTGTTCCGCGTCCGGTCCTACAAGGATTACGGGCGGCTGTCGGGCCGGTCGGTCGATGACATGATCGCCGGGGCCCGGGTCGAGGTCGCACCCTTCAAGGAAGATCCGATGGACTTCGTCCTGTGGAAGCCGTCGGACGAGGGGCTGCCCGGCTGGGACAGCCCCTGGGGCCGGGGGCGGCCGGGCTGGCATATCGAATGTTCGGCGATGAGCCACGAGTTGCTGGGCGAAAGCTTCGACATCCACGGCGGCGGGCTGGACCTGCAATTCCCCCACCATGAAAACGAAATCGCCCAAAGCGCCTGCGCCCATCCGCACGGGACCTTTGCCCGCGTCTGGATGCACAACGAGATGCTGCAGGTCGAGGGCAGGAAAATGTCGAAAAGCCTCGGCAATTTCTTCACCGTCCGCGACCTTCTGGATCAGGGCTGGCCGGGCGAGGTGATCAGGTTCGTCTATCTCAGCACGCATTATTCCAAGCCGATGGACTGGACAGAGGAGAAGGCGCGGGCGGCAAAAGAGACCTTGTGGAAATGGCGCAAGCAAACGGCAGGCGTTGCTCCCGCAGAACCCTGCGAAACGGTGTTGGCGGCGCTGAGCGATGACGTGAACACTTCTCTCGCACTGTCTGAATTGCACGCTCTCGCGCGCGGGAAGAGGTGGGAAGTCCTCAAATCGTCGGCCAATATGCTGGGGTTGCTGACGGATGAATTGTCCGGGTGGTCGCTACCACCGATTGTTGGGCAAGCTGCCGGAACACTTGAAATTTCGGGAGCCGCTCAAGGTTCCGTCGTCGAAACCCTCGCCTCATTCAGGCACCGGTTGAAAGAGCTTAGGGAAAGGGCGCTAAAGACAGGCGGTTATACCGAGGTGGACGCGCTGAAGAGGGCACTATCGGACGCGGGGTTGCAAGTTCAGATGGGAAAGGGCGACATCGTGCTTGAACCCGGTCCCAATTTCGACCCAATCAAACTAGAGGCCCTCAAATGACCCGGTCCACACCGCGCAACAGCGCCCGACACGAGGGGCGGGAAGCGAAGCGCCCGCCCCGTGGGGGCGGGTCGGGCGCTCGGGTTTGCCTTGCAAACCCGAAGGGCAGGACAACGAGCGGGGCCGCCCGATGACCCGCGAACGACTTTACCTTTACGACACCACGCAGCGCGACGGGCAGCATACGCAGGGCGTGCAGTTTTAGGTCGCCGAAAAGGTCCAGATCGCCCGGGCGCTTGACCAGCTTGGCCTTGACTATATCGAGGGCGGCTGGCCCGGCGCCAACCCGACCGACAGCGACTTCTTCGCTGCCCGGCCCCCGACCCGCGCCACCTTCACCGCCTTCGGCATGACCAAGCGCGCCGGCCGCAGCGCCGCCAACGACGACGTCCTGGCCGCCGTCCTGAACGCGGGCACCCCCGCCGTCTGCCTTGTCGGCAAGACGTACGAGTTTCACGTGACGACCGCCCTCGGCCTCAGCCTTCAGGAAAACCTCGACAATATCCGCGCCTCGGTCGCCCATCTGGTGGCCGAGGGCCGCGAGGCGCTGTTTGACGCCGAGCATTTCTTCGACGGTTACCGCGCCAACCCCGCCTATGCGCTCGACTGCCTCCGCGCCGCCCATGACGCCGGTGCCCGCTGGATCGTCCTGTGCGACACCAACGGCGGCACCCTGCCCGCCGAGGTCGGCCACACCACCGCCGCCGTGATCGCCGCCGGTATCCCCGGCGACCGGCTCGGCATCCACACCCACAATGACACCGAAAACGCCGTCGCCTGTTCGCTGGCCGCCGTCGACGCCGGTGCCCGTCAGATTCAGGGCACGCTGAACGGGCTGGGCGAACGCTGCGGCAATGCCAACCTGACCGCGCTGATCCCGACGCTGGTGCTGAAGGACCCCTACGCCAGCCGCTATCAGACCGGCATCACCCGCGCGGCGCTGGGCGATCTGACCCGCATCAGCCGCATGCTTGACGACATCCTGAACCGCGTGCCCCAGCGCTTTGCGGCCTATGTCGGCGCCTCGGCCTTTGCCCACAAGGCAGGGCTTCACGCCAGCGCCATCCTGAAAGACCCCGCCACCTACGAACATGTCGATCCGGCCCTGATCGGGAACGAGCGGATCATCCCGATGTCCAATCAGGCCGGCCAGTCCAACCTCCGCGCCCGGCTTGCCGCCGCCGGGATCGCGGTCGACCCGAAGAACCCGGCACTGGCCCGCATCCTTGACGTGATCAAGGAGCGCGAGGATCAGGGCTATGCCTATGACGGGGCGCAAGGGTCGTTCGAGCTTTTGGCCCGGCGCGAACTCGGGCTTTTGCCGGATTATTTCGAGGTGAAGCGCTATCGCGTCACGGTCGAGCGGCGGAAGAACAAGCACAACCGGATGGTCACCCTGTCCGAGGCGGTGGTGGTGGTGAAGATCGGCGGCGAAAAGATGCTGTCGGTCAGCGAAAGCATGGACAAGACCGGGTCCGACCGCGGCCCGGTCAACGCCTTGTCCAAGGCCCTGGCCAAGGACCTCGGCCCCTATCAGTCCTGCATCGACGACATGAAGCTGGTGGACTTCAAGGTCCGGATCACGCAGGGCGGCACCGAGGCCGTGACCCGCGTCATCATCGACAGCGAGGACAGCGCCGGGCACCGCTGGTCGACCGTGGGGGTCAGCGCCAACATCGTCGACGCAAGCTTCGAGGCGCTGCTCGACGCGATCACCTGGAAGCTGGTCCATGACGGGGCGCGGCCCGCGTGACGCTGGACGCCTGCGCCGCGCTGGTCGAAAAGGCCGATCCCGACCGGTTCGCGGCGACGATGGCGGCCCCGGTCGCGGCGCGGGCGCGGCTTTGGCCGCTCTATGCGCTGAACATCGAACTGGCGCGGGCGGCCTATGCCTCGGACGAGCCGATGATCGCCGAGATGCGGCTGCAATGGTGGCAGGACCAGCTGGACCTTATGGGCCGGGGCGGCGAGGGGCAGGGGGATCTGGCCCCGGCGCTGGCGCCACTGCTGCGCGAGGTGCCGGGCGTCGCGCCGCTGATCACCGGGCTGATCGAGGCGCGGCGCTGGGACTGCTGGCGCGAGGGCTTTGCCGATGCGGGGGCGTTGCGCCGTTATCTCGACGCGACGGCGGGCGGTCTGATGGTGGCGGCGGCAAGGGCTCTGGGGGCGGGGCCGGGGGCGGATCAGCCCTTGCGCGACTTTGGCTTCGGTGCCGGGCTGGCCAACTGGCTGGACGCGGTGCCCGCCCTGAAGGCGCGGGGGCGGCATCCGCTGCCCGACGAGGGCCCGGGCGCCATTGCCGCGTTGGCGCGGCAGGGGCTGGATGCCATCACCCGCGCCCGCGCCGCCCGCGCCGGGGTTCCGGTGGCGGCGCATCCAGCGCTCTGGGCCGGCTGGTCGGCAGGGGTCAGGCTCCGGGCCGCGCTGGCGCGGCCGCAGGCGGTTCTCGACGGGGCCCTGCCCGAACCGCGCCTGACCCGGGCACCGGCGCTCATGTGGCGCGTGGTGACGGGCTATTGGTAGGGGCGCCTGAAGATCGGCTTGCCCCCTGCGGTCCGGCGTTGGGCAAGGGGACCGCGCCGCCTCAGTCGGCAGGGGCCCGTGACCCTGCCGTCACGAACCGGTCCCACCCACACCGCCCGGTCGCCCAAAGCGACCGGGCAGCGCCTGCCCCTCCCGGGGGGCTGGCGCTTCGCGCCACCCGGGGCAGGCGCCGCCCTCTGCTGCGCGCGCGGAGGCGCCCCCCGGGGAGAGGTTCACGCATGAGCGGGGCCGCTCTTCCACGGGAAGACCGGCCTGTTCCGCTCAGCCCGACGTCGGAGAAAAAACTGTGCGGGTTCGGCGGTAGGGTGCGTGCTCGCACGCACCGCCCCGGGGGTCAAAGCGCGGCGAAAGCGACAAAGGCGGCTCATCCGGCAGGGACCGTTACCGCTGCCGCCCGGTACCGATCGCACCCGCTCCGCCCTGCGCGGCTCAGGGGATGATCCGCGAATATTTCGTACCCTTCAGCGAGGCGCCGACGATGAAGCCCGCCTGACCGAAGACATAGGCCACGACCGGTGCCGTCACGGTCGAACTGTCGACCCCGGCATGCTGGCCGCCGTCCGGGATCGCATATTCAAGATCGGCGCCTGCCGTCCAGCCGGGGCCCGAGCGGAAGTTCGCAAGCGCGTCCGGCGTCATGAACAACAGGATATGGGCATATTGCTGGGCGCCGACCTGCAGGCCCCAGCTGGCCTGTGCCGCCGAATAATAGTCGACCGACACATCGTTGATCCTCAGGGCGCCGCGCCCGAAGGCGCCGCCGAAAAAGAACCCGGCCTCGGTGACGAGCGGCATGTAAAGCACGCCGACCGCCCGGGCCATCTGGGCCGCCGCCTCGGGGAAGTTCGCCTTGATGTAATCACGGGTCTTGTCGACGCGCCCGTCGATCGTCGCGCCGCCATTGCTGCCGACGCCATTCCCGCAGGCCGACAACAGCGCCGCAGCCCCCGCCGATTGCAGCACCATCCTGCGCGAAACCAATGTCATCCCTTGCCCTTCCTGCCCGCCGCGGTCTTGGCCGCATTCGCGCAAACTCTAGCGGAGCGTTTCGATCTTGTCACCAGATTTGCCATTTTTCCGGTGATCGTCGGCAAAAGGGCGCCGTCGGGATCGCCGCTGCAACCGGCGGAACCGATCTGGTCGCCGGCCGGGCCGTCAGGCCAGCAGTGCCGCCGCCCTTGGCGCGAAATAGGTCAGAATCCCGTCGCAGCCCGCCCGGCGGAAGGACAGGAGGCTTTCCAGCACCACATCCTCTTTCACCCAGCCGTTCAGGACGGCGCCCTGCAGCATCGCATATTCGCCCGAGACCTGATAGGCAAAGGTCGGCACGCCGAAGGCGTCCTTCACCTCGCGGCAGATGTCGAGGTAGGGCATGCCCGGCTTGACCATCACCATGTCCGCCCCCTCGTCCAGATCGCGGCCGACCAGACGCAGCGCCTCGGCGCGGTTGGCGGGGTTCATCTGATAGGTCTTCTTGTCGCCCTTCAGCGCGCCCGCCGCCCCGACCGCATCCCGGAACGGTCCGTAAAAGGCCGAGGCATATTTCGCCGCATAGGACAGGATCGCCACATCCTTGTGCCCGGCGCCTTCCAGCCCCGCACGGATCGCGGCGATGCGGCCGTCCATCATGTCCGAGGGGCCGATGATGTCGGCCCCGGCCTCGGCCTGCACCAGAGCCATCCGCACCAGCGCCTCGACCGTCTCGTCATTCAGGATCACGCCATCGCGGACAAACCCGTCATGCCCGTCGATGTTATAGGGGTCAAGCGCCACATCCGTCATCACCGCCACCTCGGGCACCGCCGCCTTCAGCGCCCGGATCGCCCGGTTGGTCAGGTTGTCGGGGTTCCATGCCTCTTCGCAGCCGGCGGTCTTCAGGGCGGGATCGGTGTAGGGGAACAGGCAGACCGCCGGAATGCCAATCCGCGCCGCCTGTTCGGCCGCGCGCACCACGCCCTCGACCGTCAGCCGCCGGACGCCGGGCATCGACGCGATCTCGACGTCGGCACCGGGCACGTCGGTCACGAACAGGGGCCAGATGAAATCCCTGGCCGACAGCCGCGTCTCGGCCACAAGGTCGCGCAGGGCAGGGGTCCGGCGCAGGCGGCGAAAGCGGGTGATGGGGGCGTCGGTCATCGCAAATCCTCTGCTTTTGGTGCCGCGTTCCGGTCACAGACAGCGCTGCCATGGTTCGGCGGCGATCTCAAGGGTGGAAACCGCACCGCCGCGCGTCTAGGGTGCCGGCCAAAGGCCCGGACCGACCTCCCGGCACGGACCTTGTGCGGAGAATATCTTGTCCATCACGCAGCTTGTCCTTGACCTCATTGATCTTCGGTCCTTTTCAAACCTCTGGTACTGGATCGCTCTGGCCGTCACCTGGTCGACCGCCTCGCACTGGATCATTGGTGTGCCGTTCGACATGGTGATCCGCGCCCGCCGTCAGGGCGGCAGCGCGATGGAGGATCTCGAGGCGCTGGTCCGCATCAATATCTCGCGGCTGCTGTTCATCGTGACCGAGGCCGGGCTGGTGCTGATGGCCTTTGCCTGTTGCGTCCTGACCATGCTGGCGATGCTGGGCTTCTGGTACGGGGTCGAGTTCTGTCAGGCGACCTTCCTGATCGCCTTTCCGGTGTCGATCATCACGCTACTGTCGATCCGGCTTGCCCGCCGCCTGCGCGATCAGGGCATCGCGGACGAGGATCTTTGCCGGGCGATGAACCGTCACCGGATCGTGGTGCAGGCGATCGGGGTTCTGTCGATCACCGTCACCGCGATGTGGGGGATGCTGCAGAATTTCAACGTCTCGCCGCTGGGATAGCGGCCCGCGCCGGGTTGACAGCCCCGGCGGGCCGGTTAGGTCAGGCGCATGACAGACCAAAGCCACATCACCCTTTCCGGCGCCCCCGAAGGCTATGACGCGCGGCTTCTTTCGCGCGAACTGGCCAGGGGCGCGCCCGTGCTGTTCGTCGCCCGCGACGACAAGCGGCTTGAGGCGATGCGCGCGGCGCTCGCGTTCTTCGTGCCGGACGCCCCGGTTCTGACCTTTCCGGCCTGGGACTGCCTGCCCTATGACCGGGTCTCGCCCAACCCCGATGTCGCCTCGGCGCGGATGGCGACGCTGGCGGTCCTGGCGCGCGGGCTGCAGGCGCCGTTCATCCTGCTGACGACGCTGAACGCCGCGACCCAGCGCCTGCCCGCGCGCGCGGTGGTCAAGGGCGCGGCCTTCTCGGCGAAGGTCGGCCAGCGCGTGGACGAGGCGGGGCTGAAGGCCTATCTGGTCCGCATGGGGTTTTCCCAGACGCCGACCGTGTCGGAACCGGGCGACTATTCGGTCCGGGGCGGCATCATCGACATCTATCCGCCGGGGCAGGGCGGCCCGGTCAGGCTTGACCTTTTCGGCGATGTGCTGGACGGCGCGCGGCGGTTCGATGCCGCCAGTCAGCGCACGGTCGAAAAGCTGGGCGCCGTCGATCTGGCCCCGGTGTCCGAGGTCATTCTGGACGAGGCCGCCATCACCCGGTTCCGCCAGAACTACCGGATCGAGTTCGGCGCTGCGGGCACCGACGACCCTTTGTACGAGGCGGTGAGTGCGGGGCGCAAACATGCGGGCATGGAACATTGGCTGCCCTATTTTCACGACCGGCTTGAAACCCTGTTCGACTATCTGCCCGGCGCCTCGGTCATGGTCGACGATCAGTCGACGCCCGCCCGCCTGTCGCGGTGGGAGGGGATCGAGGATCAGTATGACAGCCGTGCCGAGGCGCTGAAGCGCAAGGACCGGATCGATTCCGTCTATAAACCCTGTCCGCCGGGTCTTCTTTATCTGGACGACGCCGGGTGGGAGGCAGCGCTGGCCCGGCACCGCCTTGTGCAGCTGGTCGCCCTGCCGCAACCGACCGGCCCCGGGGTGCTGGACGCGGGCGGGCGGATCGGGCGGAACTTTTCACCCGAACGGCAGCTGGAAAATGTCAGCCTGTTCGGGGCTTTGTCGGACCATCTTAAGGTCAGGCTGCGCGAGGGGCAGGTGGTCATCGCCTCTTACTCGGAAGGGGCGCGCGAACGGCTGAAGGGGCTGTTGGAGGATGAGGGCGTCAAGGGCGCCGCCCTTGCCCGCGACCTGCGCGACCTGCCCGAAGGCAAGGGTGGCCTGTACCTGACCGTCTGGGCGCTGGAACACGGGTTCGAGGCGCAGGGGCTGACGGTCATCTCCGAACAGGATGTGCTGGGCGACCGGCTGATCCGGGGCGCGCGCAAACGCCGCCGCGCCGAGAATTTCCTGACCGAGGCCAATTCGCTGTCGCCCGGCGATCTGGTCGTCCATGTCGAACATGGTGTCGGGCGCTACAAGGGGCTGGAGACCATCACCGCCCTTGGCGCGCCGCATGAATGCGTGCATCTGGAATATGCCGAGGGCGCGCGGCTTTACCTTCCGGTCGAGAATATCGAGCTTCTCAGCCGCTATGGCCATGAAGAGGGGCTGCTCGACCGGCTGGGTGGCGGGGCATGGCAGGCGAAGAAGGCCAGGCTGAAGGAACGGATCCGCCAGATCGCCGAACGGCTGATGCGGGTTGCGGCCGAACGGGCGCTGCGGCAGGCGCCGATCCTTGAGGCGCCGCACCATGACTGGGACGCCTTTGCCGCGCGCTTCCCCTATCAGGAAACCGACGACCAGCTGGCCGCCATCGGCGACGTGATCGCCGATCTGGAGGCGGGCAGCCCGATGGACCGGCTGATCGTCGGCGATGTGGGCTTTGGCAAGACCGAGGTGGCGATGCGCGCGGCCTTTGTCGCGGCCATGTCGGGCGTGCAGGTTGCGGTCATCGCGCCGACGACCCTGCTGGCGCGCCAGCATTTCAAGACCTTTTCCGAACGGTTCCGCGGCACGGCGATCACCGTCCGCCCGCTGTCACGCTTTGTCAGTGCCAAGGATGCCGCGATGACCCGCGACGGGCTGGCCGACGGTACGGTCGACATTGTCATCGGCACCCATGCGGTGCTGGCCAAGGCGGTGAAGTTCCGCAATCTCGGCCTTCTCGTCATCGACGAGGAACAGCATTTCGG